>CANOFW010000065.1 GCA_947565425.1 uncultured Lachnospiraceae bacterium | reverse complement strand
GTTATGAAACGGAGCAGGAAGACGACCTGTTTGTGACACTGGAAATGGAATGGTACACTGCTTTAGGCGGTGGCGTCAAAGAATTTTTGTCCTCCGTGCAGGAATACGATATGCCTTTAGGAGCAACGGATGATTCGTTTCTGGATGCGGGATTTCTTAAAATTGGTAACTTTGAGGGATATTTTGTTTTTCTGGATTTAGTGACAGGGGAAGTGGTTCATATTTACCATGAAGAAATCTACGATATGAGTATTGTTTATGGTGTAGACGTATCAGATTATAAAGAAGTCCGCAATTATTTGTCCAGCTGTATATTGTGCAAAGATTTTTATGATTTTTTGCGGCTTGTCTGCACAAAGGATATTTATAATGAAGATTGTCTGGAATTTATACTCAGTAACGCTTAGTTTTGCCGATACAAAAAAAATAGTGGGAATGCAAGGAGACAAAGGAGTACAGAAAATGATAAATAGAGATTTGTTACAGCAATTTGACGAAGATGATTTGTATGTTGGTTATAATCCAGCAATGCCTATGAAGATTTTCGGTTACGAACTGGAATCATCCAAGTGTGAAATATACATCTCTTCAAAACTTCAGATAACAGAGATTGCCCTGGCTTTGTCTCAATATTTAGATTGGTTAGCGTCCTGTAAAGCGGAAGCAACGGAATACTTCTGTTCAAAATTGGGAGAAAGACTGCCGGAGGATTGGTTTGAAACGATTGAGGTCTACAGTGCGGAAATCACATTTACGACGTTAGAGGACTTTGGTGCGGTTATTACCTTTGGGGAAAGTACGTTGCCAGACCATGTTGTTGAATTTACGATTGATAAGTTCACAATCGAGAATGATTTGTTGATGGGATGACTTCCTCCGGCTTGGGGTTAGGAACTGTCCAAAAATAACTTTTCATATTGTTTGTCTTTTTCTCCGATAGCACCACTCAAAAATCAGTTACATAGCCCGCTATGCGCCTGATTTTTGAGCGGCACTCTCGAAGAAAAATCCTGCGCACTATTAAAAAGTTATTCCTTAACAGTTCCTTACTGTAGAATTGGATAGTGGTTGTGAAAGTAAGAAGGGAGATTTTATCATGACGGATTTTGAAATTGCCCGGCAGATTGCAAAAGAAATTCAGGAGAAACACAGGGAAGCCGCGCTCCCTTTTATTTTGGAGGAAAGGGCGGCAGGATTATGTGACAGTAAAGCAAGCGGCACACCATATTTGCCTCACGATACGTCTTGGCCTTTGGATGGGGCGAACCAACCGATGGAGCTGTTGGCTCAGATAGACTGCTCTGCACTGGAAAGTCTGCCTGATTTTCCGCATACAGGGCTGTTGCAGTTTTTCATTGGTACGGACGAGTGCTATGGGGCGGATTTTGATGATATGACCAACCAGAAGGGGTTTTGTGTTCTTTATCATGAGGTGGTAGATGTTTCTGTTACAGAAGAGGAGGTTTTAGAAAAACGCCCGGAAAAGAGTGACGAGGAAGATGTATGCATTCCTTTTGAAACGGAGAAGCCCTGCCGTATCCACTTTGCTGCCCCAAAGAGTATGAAGCTTACGGAAGGGAATTTCCATTTTGACGGATTGTTTGTTGAGGAGTGGAACCGATGTCGTCCGGACGCGCCGATTGAGAAGACATCTGAAATCCATCAGCGATTAAAAAAAGAAGACCCGGACTATGGGTGGGATGTGTTTGATATTAAGGAAGGGTGCGAGGATGGGGAAGATGATGACGAGCCGGTTCGCCACCAGATGGGCGGTTACCCTCATTTTACCCAATATGATCCACGGAGCGATGATAAAATGTCGAATCTCGACGTAATGCTCTTTCAGCTTGACAGTGATTTTCGCCCGGAGCACCGGGAATATCTGGTCTGCTGGGGCGATGTCGGAATAGCCAATTTCTTCATTAGCCGGGAGGCGCTGAAAAAGCGGGACTTTACCAAAGTGGCTTACACTTGGGACTAATTATCCCCCTATCCGATTTCTTGTGATTTTGGGAGTGGTGTTGCGTGTCATTCCACTTGCTGTTTGCACAGAGAATAGAGCCTGATAAGAGATACTAAAACCTGACGAGGAGGCGAAGCGAAATGGATATGCACGAGTTTGCCATGTTTTGCAAAAGTATGGATACCGCATATGGATACGACAGAGCAGACAAAAAGGTATATGGGACTGATAAAATGAGAGCGTTTGCGATCCGTATTATGTTTGTGCATGGCCAAAGATAGAAGCCCTCCCAAAGAAGTGGTATGAAATAAAACAGATTACGTTGTAAAGGAACTGTTGGTAGATGATGAGAGAATTGAGGTCAACATATACTGGTTGGAAAAATCACCAAATAAATGGATGCGCACGAGTTTGCCATGTATTGCAAGAGATGGAATGAAAGATGGAACAATCCGCAGACAGAAGCAGAAAGGCTGGTATATGAAATGGCGGGCAATAAAAAAAGGAAAACGAATCAGGAATGGCTGGATCTGCAAAAAGAGGTA
>CANOFW010000064.1 GCA_947565425.1 uncultured Lachnospiraceae bacterium | reverse complement strand
CCATCATCTTTCCTTTGCCATCAATCTTATGCCTTGTGGTATCTCTGAATGTCTCCACAATAATCTGTGATTTCTGACTGATATTATAAGGATGCAACTCTTGATATTTACGGATGACCTTTGCCGCCCTGCTGGACGGAACATCGGGATTATCTACCATAGTCTTTGCAATTCTAAAACAGGTATTGTAGGTCATATAATTTTGAAGGACATCCAAAATAAATTTCTCCTCAATCGCCTGTCTCATGCTATATATATGGAACGGATGAAACGATCCGTCCTCCTGTTCCTGCCCAAACATTTCCAGCGTGGTCGCCTTTGGCGTTGCAGTAAAGGCAAAAAAGGATAAATTCTTATGTTTGCCTTGGGCAATCATTTCTTTTACGAGCCTGTTCTCCGGATCAACTTCCTCCTCCGCCAAACCTTCGCGCTCTGCGTACTCTCGCAAGGCTTCTTCCGTATCTGCCAGTGCAGTCTTTAATTTAAGCGCCGAACTGCCTGTTTGAGAAGAATGCGCCTCATCCACAATCACAGCAAAGCATCTGCCGTTTGCCTTATCAACTTCCGTATAAATCACTGGAAACTTCTGTAGAGTAGTAACAATAATGCGCACACCGTCATTAATTGCATTTTTCAAATCCTGAGAATTTTTATCTTCTCCTATGGTTTCTATGGCACCTAACTTATGGTCAAATCCCGAAATTGTCTCCTGAAGCTGTGCGTCTAATACCGTTCGGTCTGTCACAACAATCACACTGGAAAATATCGGCTTGTTACTCCCGTCAAAAAGTGATGCAAGGCGGTATGCTGTCCACGCAATAGAGTTAGACTTACCCGAACCTGCGCTATGCTGAATCAGGTAATTTTTCCCGGCTCCATTTATCCGTACATCTGCAATAAGTTTCCGAACTACATCTAACTGATGGTAACGTGGAAATATCAATGTTTTCTTTTTCTGCAAATTGATAAACTTCTGGATAATATCCAGCATACTATCTTTCTGGAATACATTTTCCCAAAGATATGCCGTTGGATATCTGTTCGGATTAGGCGGATTGCCCGCACCGCCATCAGCGCCAGCTCCATTAGAGCCTTGGTTAAAAGGTAAGAAATAGGTGTCTTTCCCTGCCAGTTTTGTTGTCATCCAAACTTCCGTATGATCTACGCAAAAATACGCCAAAATTCTCTTATTAAACTGAAAACATACCTCGCGTGGGTCTCTATCATACATCCATTGGGTCTTGGCATTATCCACATTCTGTCCTGTGTACTGGTTTTTTAGTTCAAAAGCAAACACAGGAATACCATTGACCACAAGCACCATATCCACCGACTTTTTTGTATCCGCGGAATAATACCATTGTCTATAGCACTCTACTTCATTTTCCGCATACTGAATCCCTGCTGTATCGTTCAATGCAGATTCGGGTTTAAAATAGCAGACTTTAAAGGTAGTACCTCTGTGCTTAAATCCATTTCGCAAGACATGCAATACTCCGTCCATATCGCAGGCATTATGAAAAGCAACACAGAATTTGCGCACAGGATCTATGTCATTTTGCCGTTCAAATGCCGCCCACTCTCTCGGTTGGGTTCGCTGGATAAAAGAAATCAGTTTATCCGG
Organism: uncultured Lachnospiraceae bacterium; assembly: GCA_947565425.1. Classification (GTDB taxonomy): domain Bacteria; phylum Bacillota; class Clostridia; order Lachnospirales; family Lachnospiraceae; genus Petralouisia. The sequence continues at coordinate 1,303 of CANOFW010000064.1, read as the reverse complement.
ATATAAACCCAGCTTTGGATTGTATGTTCCATTTCCCTTTGTATATCCACCGTCATTCGATATAAGAAACGCTTCGATATCCGATTCAAATTGTTTTTCCGTGGTAACTGTTATGCTCACGATTCTTCCTCCGCAAATCGATTTAAAAAAATTGCTACATGTAGCGACTTTTACCCTTACTCCGATAATCTGCTATCACTAAACTCCTGTTCTATCTCCTCAATGCTCGGTAAAGTTCCTTTGAAATCTTCCGGATAAAGTTTAGATAACTCATACTCCGATATACCAATCGGCTCACTGCTAGACTCCAATGCGTATTGCGCCAGAACATTATCCTTTTCCTTACAAATCAATAATCCGATTGTTGGATTGTCCTGTTCTGATTTCAAAATATGATTCGTTGCCGCAACATAAGTTCCAAGCTGACCAATATGGGCAGCATCAAATTTTCCAGTCTTTACTTCTACAACTACATAACAATGCAGTCTAATATTATAAAAGAGCAAATCTATAAATTTCTCAGTTTCTCCTATTAACAACCGATACTCCCTTCCTACAAAGGCAAACCCGCTTCCTAATTCCAGAAGAAAGTTGACAATATTATTTTCCAATGCATCTTTTAATTCTTTTTCATTATAACCTTCCGTGAGTGTCAAAAAATCAAAATTGTATGGATCTTTTGTTATTTCCTGAGCCAGATCTCCTTGTACCGCCGGAAGTTGATTGTGAAAATTAGTAATTGCCTTCCCTTGTCGCTCGTACAAATCTGTCCCCAACCAATTCAGCAGCACTGCCCTCGACCAATTATTTTCAATTGTTTTTCTCACGTAAAAAATTGCTTTTTCTGGCTTATCCTTACATTTGTCAATAATATAGCGATGATGTCCCCACGGAATTTTGCACAATTCGTCCACAAGCTGTGGACTAATTTCTTCGTCTGCATTTTCGTCCACAAGTTGTGGACGAATTTGACTGTATAACTGATAAAAATATTTCATATATTTTAAATTCGTTTGAGAAAAACTTTTCACATTAGGCAGTGCCTCTGCTAAATCCTTGCTTAAATTCGCATAAAACTTATTTCCCCATTTGCTGTCCGCATGAAGCTGCACTATATCACGCCCCAATGTCCAATAAAACAGGAGCATTTCGCGATTGACCTTTGTAGCAGCTTTTATCTGCATACTCTGGAAGCGCATACTGATATCTTGAATCCACTCCGCATAATTTGAGTCTATTTTAATCAGCTGACTCACAAGGCACCTCCTTTTTCCCTGTCACATATTCGTAAATTAAAGATTTT
>CANOFW010000063.1 GCA_947565425.1 uncultured Lachnospiraceae bacterium | reverse complement strand
CGACACCTTGGTCCGTAGCCAAGTGCTCTATCCAGCTGAGCTACACACACATATTATTGTTCGTATTGAACGTTCTATATCTTACAACAGTTTTTGGTGTTTGTCAAGGGATTTAAAAAAATTTTCTCAAATAGTGTGACAGTTCAGCCTTAATTTTTTGTACAGTCCTATTCCATAGAACTTTTAGATTTAGAGTATAAAAAGTTCTATGGAATAAGGCTGTTATATAAAAATTAAGGCTAAACTGTTACCAAATAGTAATGAAATTTTTTCGGAAATAATGGTGAAAAATTTCTAATATTGTGCTAGAATAGAGAATGGTCAATAAAATTTAGGATGAGTAAAGCGGTGATTTTCTTAGACACGGCTGCTCGATGGGATTAGTTAGGAGAACTTTCATGAGAAAGCAGGAATTTTTGCAGGAATTACAGCTTGCGCTGCAAGGACAGTTGAGCCAGGCTGTTATCAATGAAAATATCCGGTATTACGATAATTATATTAGGGAAGAGGCGCGAAAAGGTAGCAGTGAAGAAGCAGTTATCAATCGCTTGGGCAGTCCAAGACTGATTGCTAAAACGCTGATTGATACAACGGATTCGTTTGGAAGAGCTGCTCAAGGCACATATTATGAGAGTAGTTATGGGCAGTCAGAGACGGGCCGCAGGCGCGCAAGGAATGATGGTCAAAGTGGAAAACGGGGAGGGCTGGGAACCTGGTATGGCAAAATTTTGCTGATAGTGGTGGCAATTTTGCTGATTGTGATTGTGGCAAATGTAATTGCATTTTTATTGCCGATACTGGTGCCGATCATTGTAATATTTTTAATCTATTCCCTGTTTTTTGGAAATAGAGGATAAATGGACTACAGGAGGATTTTATGGAGACAGTAAAAGTTAGCAAGGGCAGGCATTTTCTGAAAAAGGGAGACAGAATTAAAGGTCTTTTCGTAGTTCTGCAAGGAAGTGTTCGCGCAGTTTATAAAAACGATGAAATCGTTATGGAGACGGGAAGTATTGTTGGGCTGATGGAGAGCGCTTCTGGTATTTATCTATGCGATTATGTAGCGAATACGGATTGTGTACTATATGCCTATCCATATCGCACTACAGAGGATTATAAGAAAATTTTTGCTTCCGATGAGAAATATGTGGCAGTTTTTACGATGGGCGCTGTGCGCAAGGCGGCGAACATGTTAGGGCGTTACGGGACTTTCTACAAAAGCGCCAAAAATTATTATGTGGCAGTGATGAATTTTTATGGCGAGTATGAGAAGCTGTGCAACGACTACCAGGTACCAATAAAACCATTTAAACAGTTGACTTCTATGCCGCCTGTGGCGTTAGAGCAGCCGATTGAACGCTGGACGATGGAGTATTATGCGAGGATGGCTACTTTTTCGCTGAAATATATTGACCAATTTTTGGGCAGAGACTATGCAATCGGCATTGGTGAAATTCAAAATGCAGTCTGCTGGATGCGAAGAGCGATGTACTTGATAGAGGAACTCAAAGATTACCTCAATGTACATAAAGAGCTTCTGCTTTCCGCAAGCGGAGAGGATTTGTTCCAAATGTATTTTGAATTGGCGCGCAAAGCTGCTGGCACAGGTGTGGATTTGGAACCGGTGCTGGGGAAAATTTCAGAATTCATGGAATTTTGCAGGGGAAGTCATTTGTTTGATGAGAAGCTGTTGGATGCGCGTTTCCAGGAATATGAGAGTTTTGACTTTTATGAGAGTACGGAACTTGGAGATACGGATGTCTGGGTAGATGACGAGCAGGAAACATATGAGGAAGGCGTGGATTACCTGGAACAGATTCTCACGTACTCAGAATATGAAGCGGAGAAGGCTGATAAATTCCGTCAGGATTTACAGGAATATAAGAATCTTCCAGACAGGCTTGCCACTACAGATGATGTACGCAAATTGCGTAGACAGATTACGCAGGGATTTTATGATATTTATGAGCTGTCATTTTACCGCACGCTCAAAAAGGGCAAGGTTCCAGCGGCGGTGAAGATGTTTTTGAATTTTGGATTTATGGATGAAGAGCTTGCAGGGGAAGAAAATACGCACAGTCTTTATGATATGGTGGCAGATTTGAGTGTCTTCAAGGCGAATAATGTATTTACTATCTATGAATGGCTGATGAGTATTTATCGTGGAGAAAACGAGCCTTCCAGGAACGAGTTTGACATGGATTATCTCAGTTACCTAAATGAGCAAAAGAAGACCGGAAAGATTACGGCGGCACAGGTGAAAGAACTGGCGGATGACAGATATGAGAAGGTGGATTTTGAGATGAAGAATATGTTTGTCTCGACGAACCGTGCAACTTACGGCAAGATTTCCACATTCTGTCCGATTCTCTGCGAAGATGATATTATTGGTACATTGGAGAATATGATGGTTTCAGCGGAGAAGGCAAACGGAGCGCTTGACGGAATTCGTAAGATTGATTTCTCACTGTTTTTCCGCGAGGTGGGATTCTCGGATCCGGAGCATGACCTCAATTTGGAGCAGATTCAAAAGGAGGTATTGCCCAATATTATCCTCATGCCTAATGCCGGTACGAAGGCTATGATGTGGCAGGAGACAGCAGGAATCAAGAGGGACACATCAGCGCGATTTATTTTCCCAATCTTTACCGTTGTGGATGTGGAAGAATTGATGATTGAAGTCTCCGGCAGGTTCCGTTGGGAAATGTGCCGTAAAATACAGGGTGTGCGTTGGAATGACATCACAGAGCCTTCATTGACCTCGGAGTACAATGATTATATCCAGTATTATCGGAAAAATCATGATTTGTCTCCCGATGCCAAGGAGAAGATTAAGAATTCACTCAACAAAGCGAAGAATAATTTCCGCGAGGTATTTGTGCGGGATTACCACAGTTGGATTCGTTATGAGTCTAAGGGCAGTTTCCGCTTGAATAAAGTTGCGAGAGATATTATTTTCCGTTATTGTCCATTTAATAAAGAGACACGTACGCTGCTGCGCGCCAATCCGATGTACAGCGCTATTTTTGAGAAATATGAGATTCTCAAAGAGCGCAAGAAACGACATGTGGAGCTTTGGTATGATCGTTATCAGAAAAAGGGCGGCGAGATTAACGAAGACTTACAAAACAACTGGGACTTTTATGACTTGTAAATAACAATTCAGAACACCAAAGAAATAAAAAAGGGGCTGTCGCACGAATATATTTACTCGTTCAAGAGGTCTTGCCGCTTATGCGGCAAAGATAGAATGCACAAAAATCATTCTGGGA
>CANOFW010000062.1 GCA_947565425.1 uncultured Lachnospiraceae bacterium | reverse complement strand
CATTATAAATGTCCTTTGTGCAGACAAGCCGCAAAAAATCATAAAAATCTTTGCACAATATACAGCTGGACAAATAATTGCGGACTTCTTTATAATCTGATACGTCTACACCATAAACAATACTCATATCGTAGATTTCTTCATGGTAAATATGAACCACTTCCCCTGTCACTAAATCCAGAAAAACAAAATATCCCTCAAAGTTACCAATTTTAAGAAATCCCGCATCCAGAAACGAATCATCCGTCGCTCCTAAAGGCATATCGTATTCCTGCACGGAGGACAAAAATTCTTTAACGTCACCGCCTAAAGCAGTATACCATTCCATTTCCAGTGTCACAAACAGGTCGTCTTCCTGTTCAGTTTCATAACAGCAGGCATAGTCGCCGCAAAAAGATGCCGATACCATGATACATTTTGGCAACTGATAACTCTGTAAAAAATCAATATAAGGTTTCGGAAGCTCATAGCCCCATTCTGTTTCTATCATCTTAATATCTGTTTCTGTAAACTCAGATTTTTGCAACGGCTTAGAAAATAAATCGTGATAGTTTTCCTGAAGTCTGTCTAAGTACGTAACCGCCTTTCCATTCGTTTCTTTCTCTCTGTTGATAAGCATTTTACCACTCCTCTTTCCTTGAAAATTCATTCCCTCCGGAACTGATTGCTTCGTTACATATATGCTGCTTCTAATTCGTCTTTTAAAATCCGGCCTGTCCCATTATGGTATATCATGAGTGTATTAGGGTGGTGTGCGCAATACTCTTTAATGGTAAAACCTTTTTTTGAACTCTGTATACTGGATCTACCGCAGTAAGGGCAAATTCCAGCACAGAAAAGCCTGTAATCATACCCCGGGCATATGGCATTTATTCTTTTATCAAAATATCCTGCCTGTCCATTATAAAATTCTTCTGCTGTCAATGGGGCAATTACTAATTGTTTCTTCTTTGATGAATAGACGCTGCTGCAAAAACAGCTTACCATATCTGTATCCGCAGTTTCCGCCGTATAGTCAAATGCGTTATTACAACATCTGCATTGGGCAGAATAAACCATTAAGAGTTCAGCCGCTGATTTTACGATTTTACTTTGTTTATTATCCATCTTTTCTAGCTTCACAAAAGTCCAGCTCCCTTTCCAGCAAGTCGTTGTCATCCTTCCCCATTTTTCTTAAATAATAGAGATAGGCAGCCGGTATCGAGTGGTATTCCGCCAGAATACCCTGTAACTGCTGAATCTGTTCTTCTGTTGCAGGCACGCAGTGCTTTACCCATTCCGGGTCAAAGCTGGATATACTGTTACATAAACGCTCCATCAAGGTATCGAGCGTTCCTTCCTGAAATTCTGCCATTTCAGCTCCTCCTTCCGCATTCATAAAAATTTTCCTCTGTTTTCTCTTCCAATGAAACACAAATGCCTAAAATGAAAACCGCTCTGGAAGTATCCGACACTGTACTCTCACCTTTTTCAACATATGGAAAACTCGTCCTGCCTCCTCTTTCGTCAACGCCGTAAACAGTTTTATCTCCCATTCGCCGGAATAATTCTCCGCATTCCGGACTGCCTGTTCTGCTGTTTTGGCAGACAGTTCAAACACCTCAGCCAGTACCGTTGTGAGGGCAGGACTATCTTTCTCTTTTATCCATATACGGAACAGGCTTGTAATTTCCGCATACACCAACTGTTCGTTTTCAAACGTGCATCGGAGCTGAAATTCATCCGTCAATAAATCCACCGTTCCGTTCCCGTTTTTATGCACTTTCTCCGACCAGTAACGGATAAAATCGTCATATAGTCTGTCATAAATGTAAATATTGGGAAGAAAATCTTTTAATTTCAGCCCAAGAATTTTATTTTCCGCGTCAACCCAGCGGGTATCCGCCAGTCCAAGCTTTTCCTTGTTTTCCTCGATTGCCGCAAGAGCTTGGAATCTTTCCCCGTTGATTATGATGAAATTGCCACAGATATTGAGATATTTTGTCGTTTCCCTGCGCTCCAATTCGTTCAGAAGCTTAGAAAGTCTGCCCTCCCCCTTGATATAGTGCTTGACGGCGGCTTTCACATTTTTATATCCGTTGGACGGGGAATGAATGATTTCTTTCGGATGGTCGGGGCAACAAAATACCAAGTCAAACTGTATGATTGATAATTGCGGCCCTTTTGCGGGAAAGGCGTTGTCGTACCAGTCCAGACGACGGTTCATGCCATCCTGCCGCGCCTTGTACACCTTTTTTCCGCAGACCGGATTCCGAAATCCTCCTTTCTCCGCACATACATGGAATAATACCCGAAATCTTCGTTATCTTTCTTTTCCACCTTGTAGTGGTAAACGTATTCGCCAAGATCCAAAAATTCAGCAAAGCTTTCCAGTGCGATCTCCCTTGGAACAGGTTTTGGCGGATTCTGTTTTTCCTGAAATGCCTTGATGTATTTTGGTGGGAAACAGTAATCCTCCACGCCAAGAAGCCCTTCCGCCTCCTCCGGATACCACGCCCAGAATTTCATTTCTCTGATTGCACATTTCCCATTATCTCCGTCCGCATAGGCATCGCTCCATGCAACGCAGGCATTTTTCGCAGCATCCCAGACGTAGGAATCCATTTCTTCCTCTGTTACCTGACACCACGGTTCCAGATTGCTTTCATCCTCCAAGGCTACAATGGCTGCTTTCCACGCAGCGACCGCCGCCTCTGCGGCAATTTCCCCATCACCTGCCAGAGTTTACGGCGCGCAGTGATATCAAGCCTCCCGCTTTCTGCAAGCATCTCCTGTGCCTGCGCCAATGCCTCGTTTCCATTCCCATTATTTCAGAATTCCACTCTGGAGCAGGCCGTTTTCATAAGAATTCCATATCCCGAATTCCTGCTCATATGCCAACGGATTCTCGTAAAAAGCCTTAAATCTTTTTCATATGCGTCTCTACCGTGTAGGTTCATTCATCCCGTCTCAAGTGTCAGATTCCGAAAGGATTTGTCCTCCTTAATAACACAAATTCTTGTTCACAAAATCTATCGCCTGCTTAAAATCTTCTTTACCTGTCAGATTTTCTTCCAGAAAAGAGATAAAATCTGGTATCTTATCTCCAATTACTAATTCCAAATCCTCCGGGAAAAAATCGTTTTCGGCTTTACAGCCCAGCCAGCAGACATATGCTAAAATCTCGATTGGCAGTGCCATAAGCAGTGCCACTTCATCCGGAATATCAATATATTGGCTCATAAGATAAATTCCGTCTTCTTCATCCTCTTCCCCTTCTCCTTGATAAATTTCCCCATACACATCCACCCAGCTTAAGTCCGTCTCTCCCTCCACATAGTCTTGGCACATTATAATCGTGCTGCATAATTTATTATAAAATTGGCTTGAAATTTCATCTTTTATCAGTTCCGCCGCTTTTCTTGCCTGTGTGATCAGCCTTTGTGCCAAATTTGCATTATCCATATTCATCCATATTTCTCCTGATTTTTTCTCCAAGCAATTTCAATAATACAACTGCCTGTACCCTTGTTAAACTTTTTTATAACCACCTGCTTCCTATGCTGTTCCATCATTTCTAATCCAGCCAGCAGCAAAGCTGTTTCAGTCGCGCCAGGTCGTCTATGCCTTCTAAGGAAACAAAGTCGGTTTCTACCACTTCCAATACACGCAGCAGGGGCATCGCTCTCAAGAAAGTCATATCCTGATATTTTCCCCCATAAAGCCGCAGCACCTCCAGCCCGGAAAACAAACGAATATCCTGCTGAATGGTCCACCCTGTCCGCCGGTACCATTCATCGTAAGCATCCTCGTCGCTGATTTTCTCTCTATATCTTTCGCAGAGGATGGTTTTCTCAAAAGCCTTCTGCTGCTGCTGCTTCTCACCATCTTCCCACCCATCTTCTTCCCCCTCCGGTTCCTTATATTCTTCTTTATATTGATGCCAAAATTCATAGTCCGAAAGCTGCAAAGAACGCTCTCCTGTTTCCGAGTCTATGCTATGAAATAGATTTAGATTTTTCTTCACATAATCTATGTAAAGCTGGATGAAGCTGCCGGTCAAAGGCCCATATACGCCCGGATCCCACTCATCACCGCAGTATGTGTCACCGAAGTAGGGTTCCGGCGGTGCTGCCGTACTCATTTCAAGCGAGTATTCGTAACCAAAGTCACAATCACCGATACGCAGATACTTGATTCTCTCCATATCGCTTTCGTAAATGTCCTCTTTTTGCAGAAGCTTTTTTACTGCGTCCCCAATCCATTTCTGTGTAAATTCGATCTTCTTTTCCTCTTTCATTTTTTCTCCTTTCAGAATCTATGCTAAAATAGTTTTTAATACTCCAGCATCCGCGCGGCATACTGCTCTGGAATGATCGTATATTGTCCGTATTCCTTCCGCAGTGCTTCATACTCCGTCGGCGCGGCCAAAAGAGCCGTCTGCAGATCGTTCTGAACATACATGACAATTTCCTGAAATAATGAAGTTTTGCGTACCTGTGTCATCGCCTTCTCCAAATCAGTTCCCCTGTTTGATACAACTGGTGTATCAGTAAGCCCGATACAGACATCCTCCATCATGTCAAGCATACACAGCGGTCCATAAAAATCAAGCTCTCCGCACTCCTCAAAATCTTCGTAATCCACACGTCCGCCCTCTATGGAAACCAGCTGCATCAACAGCCCGCAACTCCACTCAACCGCAAACCATTCATAAGCATCCGGACACGAATCCGCAAAGTATTCTGCAAAATGCTCTGAACAAAAGCCTTCGGGACCTACATTGTGTTCTAAAAACCATGCAAAATAATCATTTGCAAAGTCCTGAAAATCCGCCGCCGCGACACGTCCGCCCAGATAATCCCAGAGAAGCTCCCGCGCATACCGCAGGCATACACAAAGCTGTGCTTTATCCACGGCCAGCCCCTGCCGCACCGTATTGCAATAGCGCTCCAGAACCAAAAGGTTCCCCAACAGACGCGGGCGGCTGTCACTGTGTTCAAACGCTTTCTCAACAATATTCCTAAAATCTATTAGATATTCATTTGCATATGGTTCCACCAATGCCGCAAAATTCGTTTTTAACGTGTACTCTTGCATAAAACCTTTTCCCTTTCTTCCGCTGCCGGATTCTCCCACACTGCTATATCGCATATCGTGAAAGACGTACAAGCTTCACCTATTGCGCACACATACTACTTATCACCTTTCTCAAACAGCACTATCCAACTGAAGCCTGCCTGCTTTACTGCCAAAACGGTAAAATCCGTTCCGCCGCATAGTCAAATGCATTATTACAACATCTGCATTGGGCAGAATAAACCATTAAGAGTTCAGCCGCTGATTTTACGATTTTACTTTGTTTATTATCCATCTTTTCTATCTATGCAACCCCAAAGCTTACTTATTGTATCAAAAACCTTTGACAAAGGTGAACACATTACCCGTTTCAGCAATTTATCGTCATTACAACAAAATCTCATGGAATATCCTTCGCATACCTT
>CANOFW010000061.1 GCA_947565425.1 uncultured Lachnospiraceae bacterium | reverse complement strand
TCCTGCCAGTTCGTCGGAAGGCATTAAAGAAATGCTTCGCATTTGCCTTCCTCCTCTACCCAATCGTGATTCGTTCAATCGGCAGCTTCACCGAAGCATTCTGCCGTTTCTCTGTAAAGGATAACGCAAAAGACATACTACCAATTCTTCCGCAATACATAAGGAATATCAGAATATATTTTGAGGCGACTGTAACGTCCCGCGTTATTCCCGTAGAAATTCCCACTGTACCGATAGCGGAGAATACCTCCATCAAAATATCCGATAGCGGGATTGCTTTCTCAATACCTGACATCGCCAGTGTGCATCCCACAGCAAGCAAAAGATTGATGGAAAATACTGTGGCTGCTTTCTTGATGCAATCCTCGTCCATCCTTCTGCCAAAAATATTTAGCCCGCTCTGATTGCGCAGCGTCGACCATGCATATAGAAGGATTACCACCATGGTCGTCGTCTTAATACCTCCGGCCGTAGAGCCGGGACTTCCGCCGATAAACATCAGCACGACGGTCAGCATCCGGCCAGCCTCCGAATATGCACCTGTATCAATGGTATTAAACCCGGCCGTACGAGGCGTCACTGCGCCGAAGACAGATGCCAAAAACTGGCTTTTTGCATCTAATCCGCAAAGGTTCTGGTACTCAAAAAAGTAGAAGCAAATGCTTCCCGCAATAATCAAAAAAAGAGACATTGCCAACACAATCTTTGTGTGCAGCATATATTTCTTAATATTCCATTTGTGATTGGAAATATCATCCCATACAATGAAGCCAATGCCGCCAATCATAATTAGCGCCATAATCACAACATTTACCAGCACATCATCATAATACAAGGTCAGGGAGCTGTACGGCTCATTCTTCCCCATCAAATCAAAGCCGGCATTACAGAATGCCGATATTGAATGGAATATGCCATACCAGATTCCCTCCACAACGCCATATTGCGGAATAAAGCGAATCATCAAAAGCACCGCGCCGACACCTTCAAAAATCAACGCATAACGTACAATTTTCAGAACCAGACGCACCGTACCGCCAATTTGCAAGGTATTCATACTCTCCTGAATAAGATTGCGCTCCTTTAAGCCAATGCGCCGTTTAAGAAATATTGAAAAACATACGCCAATTGTAATAAATCCTAGACCGCCAATCTGAATCAGCACAAGAATGACTGCTTGTCCAAAAAGGCTCCAATTGGCATATGTGTCTACCACCACCAGCCCCGTCACACAAGTACTGCTGGTTGCCGTAAAAAACGCATTGAGAAACCCACTGCACGCACCACTTTTGGAAGCTATCGGAAGCATCAAAAGCATTGTCCCCACTGCAATAATCAATAAAAATCCCAGGGCAATAGTCTGTACCCTGCTCAACCGTTGTTTCATGATATCTCCTCTAAAAAAGGAGCATTTCGCGACGATACGCCACAAAACACTCCTTCGTGCTTAATGCTTAGTACTTTCCAAATTCACCATCCAGAGAAATGATGCGCTCATTTTCCTCTGATCTATCTACAGATGTGCTCTGGATTGGAGCCACATTGGAGTTGTTGCCTCCCTTGAGCTTATACTGCCCAATCATCGTACGCAGGGACATTGCCTGGTTGGACAACTGTTCGCTGGCTGCCGCACACTCTTCACTGGTAGCCGAGTTGGTCTGCACTACCTGAGATACCTGGCTGATCGCCTGGTCAATCTGGCTGACTGCCGTTGCCTGGTCGTTAGACGCCACGGCAATGCTGTTAATCAGAGATACAATATTGTCTACCTCTCCAAGAATCTCTGACAAGGAGGCTGCGGTTCCCTCTGCCAGCTTGGAACCTTGTTCCACCTTCTTGATAGAATCTTCAATCATCTCCGCCGTCTCACTGGCTGCGGATGCACTCTTGCCGGCAAGGTTTCTAACCTCCTCAGCTACAACTGCAAAACCTTTGCCATGTACGCCTGCTCTAGCTGCCTCAACAGCCGCATTCAAGGCAAGAATATTCGTCTGGAATGCAATATCGTCAATTACTTTAATAATCTTAGAAATGTTCTCGGAAGATTCGTTAATCTCCGTCATCGCACCAATCATGTCTTTCATATGGCCATCGCTCTCCATAGCCTCATTCTTCATGCTATGTACAGATTCATTGGCCTGGTTAGCTTCTTCTGCGTTGCGCTTCGTACGCTCTGCAATTTCTGTAATAGAAGCCGTTACTTCCTCGATTGCGCTCGCCTGCTCTGTGGAGCCCTGTGCCAATGCCTGGCTTGCGTCTGACACCTGCTCTGCTCCCATAGAAAGCTGTATGGAGGAATCACGGATGCCTGAAAGCATCTGATTGTTTTCTTTAAAAATGCTGTCAAACGCGTTACCTAAAACGTCCTGAGAACCCTTTATTTTTACGTCTACATCAAGATTCCCTTGTGAAAGATGGTTGGCAATCTCCGCCTGATACTTAATCGTCTCTACAATTTTCTGGAAATCATCTACCAACTCGCCAAATTCATCATTGCGGAACTTTTCTAAGTGAACGTCTACTTTACCGTCAGCAATTTCCATTGCCGCAACACTTAACATCCTCATGTTGGTCTGTATATCTTTCAAAAGCATCGCCGCCATAATCAGCGTGAGAATAATAGCAATTGCTACCAGGCCACACATAAAAATCTCTGCAGTTTGCACATATGATTCGGAAACATTCTTTTTCCTGACTGTCGTTAATGTACTAATCCCGACAAATGCAACCAGCCCCGTCAAAAATATTACAATTGCAAAACAGCCAATTAAACGTGTCTTTAATTTCATATTTTTCATTTTCTCTCTTCTCCTTTACCTTTATGCCTCAGCAATTTCGCCTGCGGGGGCAGCCTCTTCAAACGCCTCTACATCCTCGTCCCGGATGAGCTTTTCCGGGTCAAGCAACAGCTTGACTTCATTGTCAACTGTCGCGAGTCCAAATACATACTTGCTGTTCCCGGCATTGGACTGCGACAGGGATGGCGGAAGAATAATTTCTTTCTCATTGACAGTAATAACTCCCGCAATCTCATCTACAATCAGTCCCACGACTGTTGATTTCACACCAATTACGATAATGCAGGTACGGTCCGTGTACTCACGAGGCTTTTGTTTAAGCCTCACTCTGACGTCAATAACCGGAATAATTTTTCCTCGGATATTAATCAGTCCCCGAATATAGTCTTCTGTCTCCGGAACTGCCGTTATGGACTGAATTCCTACAATTTCCTGCACATACGTTATGGCGATACCGTAACATTCATCTGCAATCTGGAATGTCATGAACATACCTTTTTGGGTATCTTCCTTGCCGTCCAAATCATCCATCAAATCCAATTCTTCTGACATATCCTACTTTTTCTCCTCTCCGGCAATCAAGCCTGCAATATCGAGAATCAATGCAATGCTTCCATCTCCAAGCTGCGTACAGCCGGACAAGCCTTGAACCTTCTTGATATAAGAAGGAATCGGCTTTACTACGATTTCCTGCTCTGCAATCAGTTGGTCGATAAATACACAGACATTTTTATTCTCATGCTCTAATACCACTACGATACCATCTTCGATCTCTGCAATGGAATCGTCCAGATGGTAACGACGGTTCAGGCGGATAAAGGGGTAACATTCCTCACGGAGCATTATGTACTCTTCTCCGTCCGGTTCCTTCACCAGCATATCTTTGGTAACCCTGACAAACTCTTTAATATCATTCGTCTCCACAACAAATGTTGAGTTGCCAACCTGCATAACAATACCGTTGATAATTGCCAACGTCAGCGGGATTTTCATCGTCATCTCGCTTCCGCCGCCCTCTACGCTGTCAATCTCCAGATTACCACCTACTGCCTGAATGTTCTTCACTACCACATCCATGCCTACGCCTCGTCCAGAATATTCTGTTACTTGCTCCTTCGTGGAAAATCCGGCGAATGTGATAAACTGGTAAATTTCTTTCTCTGTAAACTCCGACATAGCGCGGTTGCCAATCAGACCGTTATTTCTTGCCTTTTCGTACAATTTCTGTTTGTTGAGACCTTTGCCGTCGTCTCGAACAATAATGTATACTTTACCGCCTTCATTCTTTGCTTCCAGCGTAATCTTTCCTTTGGGATTCTTCCCTGCCGCAATACGCTCTTCCTTAGACTCAATTCCATGGTCTACAGAATTACGAACCAAATGCATCAATGGGTCGGAAATATGTTCAATAATGTTCTTATCCACTTCCGTGTTCTCACCGATAACCTCAAGCTCAATGTCCTTGCCCAGTTTCCTAGATACATCAAACACGATTCGGTTCATCTTCTGGAACGTATTTGTCAGCGGCATCATACGCATGGACATAATTACGTCCTGCAACTCTGTAGTAATCTTGGAGAGCTGACTTGCCGACTTCTGGAAGTTAGAAAGTTCCAGTCCCGGCACTTTCAAGTCTGGATTCTGAAGCACGGTCGCCTCAGAAATTACAAGCTCACCAATCATATCCATCAGTGAATCAAGTTTATCTACATTCACGCTGATATACGTCTGTTTCGGCTGCTGCTTGGGCTGGTTCTTCGCCAGTTTCTTACTCTTGCCTGCTTCCTTATTCTTGATAACGTAATCGCCAGGCGCCGGTTCTTTCTTCTCCGGCTTCTTCTCCGGCTCTTTCTCCTTATCATCCAGTTCAATAATAATCGGCTGTTCTTCCGGCTCATGGAAGCCCAATTCAAACTCCTGCTTGGTACAGTCGTTGACCTCCACACGCTCCATACCGGATGTCTCGCCAATCGCAGCGATGACCTCATCCCGTGTACACTGACACTGTACCAGCATATGGAAGCCATCTTCCAATATCACATCACCGCTAGCCTCGTTACTGATAATATCGTCAGGAATATACTGTATATCCTCTGCTACTTCTTTTAAAGCATATACGGCTGTATATGCACGGATATTGCACATCTGGGTATCACCGCGCCAATAAATGGAGACCTTGTAATATTTACTGCTCTCACTTCCTGTAGGCGCTATATAGAACTGGTTGGGTTCCACGTAAGTGTTTTCCGGGGGCAATTCCTCTCCACTCTGGGAAATTCCGGTTTTTACCTTGGTCAAAAATTTATCAATCTCATCTACAAGCTTACTCTCATCACCATCCGGAGTTTCGCCGCTTTTGATTTTTTCCAGCTCTCCAGTGATAAAGTCAGACACCTCCAGCACATGATCTACCAACTCCAGATGCGGAACATTGTCTGGATGAGATTCTCTTAAATAATAAAATACATCTTCCAGTTTATGGGACACTTTCGTGATATTTTCATACATCATAATACCGGAAGAACCCTTGATTGTGTGCATGACACGGAAAATCTCATTGATAGATTCCTCATCAAAACATTCCTCGTCCTTCTTCTCTAGCACCGTACTATCCAACGTCTCTAAAAGCTGCTCACTCTCATACAGGAACATATCCAGCATACTGTCTGTATTGAAATCTTCTCCCATTTTCCCGCCTCCTTTCTTCTACAATGTAATCTCAGGTTATTTTATCAGTTCCAATTTCTTCAAAATCTTCTCAAATTTGTCTAAATCTATGGGCTTGCCCGAATAAACGGTACACCCCATCTCAAATGCCTTATTTACATTGCGCTGCTCATTTAATGCAGTCGTCATGATAATCTTGGCGCCGTCATTTCCCAGTATTCCGCGCTCTTTTTCAATATCGCGGATTGCTTTCAATGCCTGATAGCCGTCTAAAACCGGCATCATCACATCAAGGCAGATCAAGTCATACGGTTCCCCATCCTCCAACGCCATGAGAAATGCATCCACTGCTTCTTCACCGTCAACGGTAATATCACAGTCTCCATACTTTCCCAGATAATTTGACATGAATTTGCGACTCGCAAAATCATCCTCTGCCAATAAAATCTTCATGAATCTCTCTCTCCTTTCTAAGGTATCGGCACGCGCCGCTTCGCGTCACCTGCCAGCTCGTCGGTAGGCATTTAAATAATGCTTCGCATTTGCCTCCCTCCTCTTCCTAAGGTATCGGCACGCGCCGCTTCGCGTCACCTGCCAGCTCGTCGGTAGGCATT
>CANOFW010000060.1 GCA_947565425.1 uncultured Lachnospiraceae bacterium | reverse complement strand
TATTTTTTGTGCATGTTGTTTACATTGCGAAGCAATGCAAACCTTTTGAACGAATCATAACTTGTAATTTATATTAGTGCGACAGCCCTTTTTTATTTCTTTGAGGGGGATAATCCCCCCAGTCGCAGACAAAAGCCTCGCTAGAGGCGAAGCGTCCCGGTCTGCGACGTGGAGTTCTGAAATGTGAGAAAAAAGTTGTAGAGGTAGGGAGAAGCGGACCTTGTTCACTTTGTTTACGAGAAAAGACCAGTGGCATAACCACTGGTCTTTCCTATGAGGGGAGTATAAATAATTAATAAGGGGTATAACTTGTGTAAGTAAGATTTCTGAAGGTGAAATCTTATTTACAAATAGAACTATATCATAGCTTGTCGAAAAATGCAAGAGAAAAATGAAAAAAATCGAAAAAAAAATTAACAATTCAGCCCACACCCATTTATCTATTCGCAAAACGCGCCTTATGGCGCTTCTTCGCTGCTAACGCAGCTACTTTTGCTCATAAATGGGCGTTCCGCTCATCGTCGGCATTCTGTGCTCATTCATGCCTACCCACAGGGCACTTAGCAGGATTCGCCCATAAATTTGGCGATGGCTGAATTGTTAAAAAATTTTTTGCATAAAAAATTAACTTTTTTCAGATACTATCAGCGTATAAAAAATTTAGGAGGAAACTATCATGGCAAAAAACAGCGATATGCAGAACAAGGGAACAAATTCCTATGAAAACAGCAGCAAGAATGCAAATTCTCAGAACAACGCGAGAAATGCATCTTCCCAGAATAATGCGAGAAATGCATCTTCTCAGAACAATGCAAAGAATGCATCTTCCCAGAATGCTACAAACAGCTACGCAAAGAACAGCAATGCCCAGAATGGTACGAACAGCTATGCAAAAAACAGCAATGCTCAGAATGGTACCAATGCAAGCGGTTCTGACTGTCACCGTTCATAATAGAGGGAATTAGGTACAGAAAAACTAAATACTGCATAGTATAATGTAGGAACAGATTATCGGAAACACATGCGGTAATCTGTTTCTGCATATTAGAGAGGTGATTCTATGGAATTTCAGACAATTAGTATCCGAGAATTTAACGAATACCGCAAGCGTCCGGATGCATGGGTCATTGATTTGCGCAGTAAGGAAGAGTTTGATGAAGTTCATGTGGAGGGAGCGCGAAATATTCCCTATGAGGACTTAAAAATGTACCGAAAATATCTTCCCAAGGATAAATTATATATTCTGTATTGTGACAGAGGTTCTAGCAGCCTGATGGCGGCAAGAGAGCTTGGCCGGGAAGGTTATCGGACGGTAACCGTGGTAGGCGGATTTCAAGCGGTAGTTCAAAACAGGCAGAGGCAGTCTGTTTTACAGCAAGAAGCAGCCTTTGATAAAAAGATTGACAGCCGGGAATCAAGAAGATAATATAGAACTATCACAATTTATCATGGAGAGACCGGATGAGATTATATGAATTGATTGCCCCTTGCCATTTTGGGTTAGAGGCGGTATTGAAAAGAGAGATATACGAACTTGGATATGAGATTACAAAGGTAGAGGATGGAAGAGTGACCTTTGAGGGAGATGCGGAGGCAATTTGTCGCGCCAATATCTTCTTGCGCACGGCGGAACGTGTTCTATTAAAGATGGGCCAGTTTCATGCGGAGACGTTTGAAGAGCTGTTTCAGGGGATTAAAAAACTTCCCTGGGAAGAATTTATCCCAGTAGATGGAAAGTTCTGGGTGGCAAAGGCGTCTTCCATCAAAAGCAAGCTTTTTTCTGCTTCTGATATTCAGTCGATTGCAAAGAAAGCGATGGTCGAGCGCATGAAAGAGCACTACCATCAACAGTGGTTTACAGAGGACGGCGCGGCCTACCCGCTGCGTATTTTTCTGATGAAAGATGAAGTGACGGTAGCTATGGATACTTCCGGGGATTCCCTGCATAAGAGGGGGTATCGGATTTTATCGGGTAAAGCGCCAATCACAGAGACGTTAGCCGCATCTTTGATTATGCTTACGCCGTGGAAACGGGAGAGGATTCTGGTGGATCCTTTCTGTGGAAGCGGCACATTTCCTATAGAAGCGGCGATGATGGCGGCAAATATTGCCCCAGGCATGGAACGCAGTTTTATGGCAAAAGGGTGGACAAACCTTATCGAGAAAAAGTTATGGGAAGAGACCGTACAAGAGGCGCGTGAACTAATGGACTTAGAGATTTCCGTAGATATTCAGGGGTATGATATTGACGGTGACATTGTAAAAGTAGCTAGAGATAACGCTAAGCGCGCTGGTGTGGATCATTTGATTCATTTTCAACAGAGGCCAATATCGGCGCTGAGCCATCCTAAAAAGTATGGTTTTCTTATCAGTAATCCCCCATATGGAGAACGGCTTCAGGAGCGGGAGGCTCTTCCGGCATTATACCGTGAAATTGGGGAGGCGATGGGACGTTTGGATAGCTGGTCCTCCTACCTGATCACAGCCTACGCGGATGCAGAACGTTATATAGGCAAAAAAGCGGATAAGAATCGCAAAATTTACAATGGCATGATGAAAACTTATTATTATCAATTTCTGGGTCCCAAACCACCAAAAAGGCCGCGAGCGCAGGACTAAGAACAGTTACGGATATAGTGAATGAGAGAGATAGGAAATGATAATAGATGTAAAGTTTCATGTGGGGACGAGGGCAGAATTTACATTTCTTTAGAAAGGAATTTTCGTGAGATATTCAAAAAAATACATAGCAATGGCATCATTGCTTTTTCTTGCGCTGCTGTTTAAATTTTCCAGTGTCGGCGCGAAGACTCAAGAGATAGAGGAATTTAGGGGCGCAAAACTGGAGCAGGAGATATGGAATCCGATGATCGCTGAGACAGTCAACGAAAAGCCCTTGTCTGTGCTGGTGGGAAACAAAGAATTGACGAGTGAGAAAGACGGCATTTATATGGATGATCATTTAAATATTATGGTGCCGGCTTCTATGGTGGGAGAGAGCTTCAACTGCGGCTCCCATATTTATGATGAAAAAAAACTGGTATTAGAGAAACGCTCAGATGTGATTACATTCCAGTTAAATGCGGACAATTATACGGTAAATAAGCGCGAGGAGAAGTTAAAGTCCCCCATGCTGTGTAAGGAAGGGGAATATTACGTGCCTGTGCAGGCAGTTGCCGAGAAGCTTCGTTTTGATTATAATTGGGATATTGAGAAGAATCAGGGGGTAGCGGTTAATAAAGCGGAGGAAAACAGTATCTTGCCGCCGCAATACGATTTGCGGGAAAGGCAGCGTTCGCCACAGGTCAAGAACCAGGGGCCTTTTGGAACTTGTTGGGCATTTGCAGCTCTTGCAGCTATGGAGTCTGCATTGCTGCCGGAGGAAGTGCAGGAATTTTCTCCTGACCATATGTCTATCCAAAATAGTTTTGTACTGGAACAGGCTGCCGGAGGGGAATATACGATGGGAATGGCATACCTCACTTCCTGGCAGGGACCGGTCTATGAAAAGGATGATCCATATGGAGATGGAGAGTCTCGGAATGATTTGCAGGCTGTTAAACATGTGCAGGAAGTTCAGCTCATTGAGGGCAAAGACTTTGAAAAAGTCAAAGAATTTGTGTTCAAACATGGCGGGGTACAAACAGCGATATACAGTGCGCTGAACAATGCCCAGTCGTATTCTCCGTATTATAATCAGGAAAAATCGGCGTATTGTTATATAGGCGCAGAGAAACCCAATCATGAGATTCTCATTATTGGCTGGGATGATAATTATCCCAAGGAAAATTTTAATACCGAGGTGGAAGGCGACGGCGCGTTTCTCTGTCAGAATAGCTGGGGAGAGGCATTTGGAGATGAGGGCGTGTTTTATGTCTCTTACTATGATGTAAATATTGGCATACACAATGTGGTGTATACTGGAATTGAAGAAGCGGACAATTATGATAGGATTTACCAATCTGATTTGTGCGGTTGGGTAGGACAGCTTGGATATAATATGGACAGTATTTATGGAGCCAATGTCTATACGGCGAAGTCCCGTGAAAAATTGCAGGCGGCGGGTTTTTATGCGACTGGCAAGGAAACGTCCTATGAGATGTATATTGTTAAAAATTTTAAGGATAAGGATTCCTTGAAAGAACGGGATAAGGTGGCGGAGGGAAACGTTGCCAATGCCGGCTATTATACGATTAAATTTGACAAGGATATTTTGGTGGAAAAAGGTGAGAAATTTGCGGTTGTCCTTCGTATTACCACGCCGGGCTCCGTGCATCCGTTAGCAATTGAATATGCGGCGGATGAGATGACCGCCAATGTGGATTTGAAGGATGGAGAAGGGTATATCAGCATTGGAGGAAGCTATTGGGAGAACACAGAGAAGAATCAGAAGTGCAATCTGTGTATCAAGGCTTACGGTGTTGTAGAATCGCAATAGTCGAAGGCATAGTACCGTGTTTGTTGGCTTGAAAAGCGCGAAAGAGTGGGAGAGATACGAAAAGGAGAATCATGGAGAGTAAAATATTGAAGTTTTCATCGTTGTGTTTGGCGATAATGATTGTGGTGAGCGCGGCATTTATGTATTATACGGACACCTATGGACAGGAGAGATACAAACAGCAGCCAGGACAACAAGAAGAGATGTCAGGCTTACAGATGCTTGAATATTACACGGAGCAGGCAGAGGAATCAGACGAAGTTGAATTTGAGCAGCAGCTTTGTATTGAACTGCCTGAGGGTATGGGGATGGAAGAGGTACTGATTGAGAATGATTATGTAAAACAGTTGATAACCGTCGAGATACCACAAGTGGGCGCTGATTATTTCGTGGATCATCCTCTTTTGGGCAGAAGCAATCATATCAATGACCTTTATATGGCGGATGGAAGAATAGAGATAACGATGGATGCCGTCTATGAGCCGCAGTGTATGGTGGAAGATGGGCGGCTGTATATGGATTTTCTACGGCCGCAAGATATCTATGATAAAGTGATAGCTATTGACGCGGGGCATGGCGGCGGAGCTCCAGGCGCCATTAAGCAGGGGATTATGGAGAAAGACATTAATCTTGCTATTATTAGAGAGTTAAAAGAACTTTTGGACAAAAACGACAGAAACATTGGCGTTTATTATACCCGGACAGAAGATGTTAATCCCACATTTGAACAGCGGGCGCAGCTCGGCGGCAAGGCGGGAGCCAATTTATTCATCAGTGTCCATAGCAATTCCACAGTAGATGGGTTGATGTCGGGGTATAATGGGACGGAGGTTATGTATGACGAATTGAAAAGTGAAGAAGGCTTCAGCAGTAGACGTCTGGCGCAGATTTGTTTGGAGGAGGTTACTGCATCCATAGGCAGTAAGGATAACGGCGTGACGTATGGCAACAGTATCTATATTATCCGCAACAGTGAGGTTCCGGTGGCATTAATCGAAGTTGGGTTTATGACAAATCAGCAAGAATTGGATAATCTGACTTCGCCCGGGTATCAGAGAAAAGCGGCGCAGGGAATATACAACGCTATTTTGCGAGCGCTTGAGGAAGGTTTTTAAGATTTTTAAATGATAGAATTAAGGAAAGGAAATTACGGATGAAAAAGATTATATTTGCAACGGGAAATCAGGATAAAATGGGAGAAATTCGCAGCATTTTATCGGATTGGGAGATGGAAATTCAGTCCATGCGTGAAGCGGGTATTGAGCTTGAGATTGTTGAGGATGGGCAGAGTTTTGAGGAGAATGCGAGTATTAAGGCAAAGGCTGTCGCAGCGCAGGTTCAAGAAGATGGTGTAGTTGTGCTTGCGGACGATTCCGGTCTGGAAATAGATTATCTGGGTAAAGAGCCGGGAATCTATTCGGCAAGGTATCTGGGAGAAGATACGCCTTATAAAATTAAGAACCAGAAAATTCTTGAGCGTATGAATGGGGTACCCAAAGAAAAACGTACGGCGCGGTTTGTGTGCGCCATTGCTGCGGCAGATAAAAATGGAGAGATTTGTGTTACCAGAGGTACGATCGAAGGGTATATCGGTTGGGAGCCTTCGGGGGCTCATGGGTTTGGTTATGATCCTATTTTTTATCTGGATGAGTATGGCTGTTCTACAGCAGAATTATCCCCGGAACTAAAAAATCAGTTGAGTCACAGGGGAAAGGCACTTTTTGCTATGAGGCAGAAATTAGCGGAAATGGCAGTATAGCAAGCACAACGAAATTAAGAAAAGTTTTAGGGAAAAATATTTCATTTTCATTGTGCCGAGACACTAGTAGCAGTTAAAGGGCAGGGGTGAGGTTATGAGAGTATTGATTATAAGCGATACGCATGGGCGGCATGGAAATCTGACAGAAATCTTAGCGCGCGAATCCGATCTGGATTTGATAATACATCTTGGCGATGTGGAAGGTGGAGAGGACTACATAAGTGAATTGGCTAAGTGCCCGGTGGAGATTGTTGCCGGCAATAATGATTTTTTCTCCGATTTGGAAAGAGAGAAAGAAATCAAGATAGGAAAATATAAAGCATTAATCACCCATGGGCATTATTATTATGTGGCCATGGGGATTGAAGACTTGCGCAAAGAGGCTTTGGGACGCGGCATGGATATAGCAATGTTTGGTCATACCCACAGGCCGTTTTTGGATTACAGTAAGGGGATTACCATGCTGAATCCGGGAAGTGTGTCATATCCAAGGCAGGATGGACATAAGCCTTCCTATGCGTTGATGGAGATCGACAGTAGCGGCGAAGCACAGTTTAAAATAAAATTTTTAAAATAAATGGAAAAAGTTGTTGACATTTCGACAAGTATCACATATAATATAGCTTGCGTCATGAGGAATCGTGATAAGTTCCTCGGGGTGTGGCTCAGCTTGGCTAGAGCGCCTGGTTTGGGACCAGGAGGTCGC
>CANOFW010000059.1 GCA_947565425.1 uncultured Lachnospiraceae bacterium | reverse complement strand
ACTTACAGGGAGTTCGTGCGAATCAGGGAGCAGGCGGAAGGGTGGCAGATACAGTGAGAAAATCGTCTGTTTCAAGGGCATTGTTTCGGCAATGCTCTTTTCTGTTGACAAAAACGGAAAGGGATGTTATATTTAAAACAATGTTTTAAAAACATTGTTTTAAATATCTGAAAAGGAGGGGATAAATTGGCAAGCCGGGTGGAAGGGTTCGATGAAAAAATTCTTCTGTGTGCAAAGGAAGAATTTTTGGAGAAGGGATATGCGGATGCCTCGCTGCGGACAATTGCTCAAAACGCTGGTGTAAGTACCAGCACAATTTATACCCGCTATTCGGATAAAGAGGGTTTGTTCCGTTTTTTGGTGGAACCGGCGGCCGAAGGCTTAAAGGAACTGATCCGAAGTTCATTAACGGAATTTTCTTCTCTAACGGCACAGGAGCAAAAAGAGGCATACGGGGAATATTCGGATCAGGGTTTTCCGGGTGTGATTGAATACATTTACGAATATTTTGCAGAGTTTAAGCTGCTTATCACCGGTTCGCCGGGAACTGTCTGTCAGGATTTTCTGGAAAGCCTTGTGAAGCTGGATACGGAATGTATGAAAGCTTTTTTGAAAAGCGCGGGCAGCCGCGCATGGGCGGAGGGCAGGATTACGGAAGGATTCCTGCATGTGGTTTCGAGTGCGTTTTATTCTGGTATTTTCGAGGTGGTCATTCATGATATGACGATAGAGGATGCGGGAAAATATCTCAACGAACTGCGGACTTTTTATGGAAACGGCTGGAAAGAGTATTTAAAAAATTAGGAGGGAGAGGATATGAACCATGCAGAAAGCCGAAGGATTTTGTGTGGATGAAAGCGGATGGATACACTGCCCTTTTTGTAAATGCAGGACACGTACAAAGATTCGGGCAGATACCTCACTAAAAAACTTTCCGATTTTTTGTCCGAAATGCAAGCAGGAATGTTTGATAGATGTTGACGAAATGAAAATACAATTATCAGTAGTGCCAGACGCTAAGACGCAGAGCCGATAATTTGTTTGTGGATACCACATGACAGATTATCGGCTTTTTTATACGCAGACCCGTGCAGAGGATATATGCCGCTAAGGCGGCGCACGGGTCGCGCGGCGAGTAGGAGAGAAGGTCATTTCCTTACTCGATTTTTGAATATAGGTTAGAGATTTATAACCAGAGATAGGAGGGATTTTACTATGAATCAGTCACAAGGCGGTAATCCGTTTGGCAGGCTTATAGAATTTGCCAAACCGCATAAGACTGGCTATATCGTTTCCGTTGTCCTTGCCGTAATGGGCGTTGCTTTTGGTATCGTTCCATATTTTGCGACAGCGAGAATGACGATTGCACTGCTCTCAGGGAATCGGGATTTATCATTTTATATGATGTGGTGTTTGATTTCCGGCGGCTGCTTTGTCTTAAAAGCAATATTGATGGGGATTTCCACAAGGACATCCCATGAGGCGACCTTCGAAGTGCTGTCGGAGGCAAGACGGAAAATTGCTTCAAAACTTACCAGAGTGCCTATGGGTTACATTCTTAATACTCCGTCGGGGCAGCTGAAAAACGGTATGGTGGAGCGCATTGAACAATTAGAGGTTCCCCTTGCCCATGTAATCCCGGAAATGACTTCTAATCTTCTTGTGCCGATTGCGATTATCGTTTATCTGTTCATTCTGGATTGGAGAATGGCTTTGGTATCGCTGGTCACAATCCCGGTTGGGATGATGTGCTATATGGGCATGATGAAAGAATACCCAAAGAAGTATGGCGAGGTAGTAAAAGCCGGAAACCACATGAGCGCCACGACGGTGGAATACATTGGAGGTATTGAGGTCATAAAGGCGTTTAATCAGGCGGATAATTCCTACCGGAAATTTACGGATGCCGTCCATGCAAACGCAGACCTGATTTTAGACTGGATGAAAGATACGCAGAAATATTCAGCTATTATGATGAGCGTATGGCCTGCGGCATTGATCAGCGTACTTCCGGTCGGCTGTCTGTTTTACATGAACGGTTCCCTTTCAGCCGCAACCTTTATTACGGTTACTGTTCTGTCATTGGGCATTGCAGGCCCGCTTGTGGCTGCTATGTTCTTCACCGATGATATTGCGAAAATAGGTACGGTTATGGGAGAAATTGACGGGATATTAAATCAGCCGGAGCTTGTCCGCCCAAAGGGAAAAAGCGATTTCCCCAATCTCGATATTTCTCTGGAAAATGTGCATTTTGCATATGAGGAAAAAGAGGTTTTGAAGGGAGTTGACCTGTCAATCCCACAAGGGAAGATCACGGCTTTAGTCGGGCCGTCCGGCAGCGGAAAATCAACGATTGCGAAACTGATTGCGTCCTTTTGGGATGTGACAGGGGGATTGATTACGATTGGCGGCAAAAGCGTAAAGGAAATTTCCACCGACCAATTAAATGACCTGATCTCCTATGTGTCGCAGGATAACTACCTGTTTAATGATACCGTCCGCAATAACATCCGTATGGGAAAGCCAGGGGCGAGCGATGGTGAGGTGGAACAGATTGCAAAGGACTCCGGCTGCCATGAGTTCATTATGAATCTTGAACATGGATATGAAACTGTGGTCGGAGGAGCCGGAGGGCATTTGTCCGGCGGGGAACGCCAGAGGATTGCGATTGCCAGAGCCATGCTGAAAAATGCGCCGATTGTGATTCTTGACGAAGCGACTTCTTATACTGACCCCGAAAATGAAGCCGTAGTGCAGGAAGCTATCAGCCGACTGACAAAGGGAAAGACTTTGATTGTAATTGCCCACCGTCTGTCAACGATAACGGATTCTGACCAGATTGTTGTTGTAAAAGACGGTCAGATTCAGGCAAAGGGAACACATGAAGAATTGCTAAAAGAATGTAACCTTTATCATACGATGTGGACGGCGCATATGGATGCGAAGGAGGTGAGAACGGCATGATACGTTCTTTTCGGAAATTTTTTGAATTTGCAGGCCGGCAAAGCAGGAATTGGTATCTGGGGCTTTTTTATGAAATCATACGATGCGTTTTAGAAGCCCTGCAATTTGCCGCCCTGCTGGTTGTACTGGATGGATTAGTCCATGAAAGCATTACTGCACAGACCGCACTTACCGCCTTTGGAATTATGCTGACCAGTGTGGTTGGAACCATTATTTTCTGGTATCTGGCGCATGGCAAGGAGGGCGAAGGAAGCTACCGGATGTGCGAGGATAAAAGGATTCAGATTGGAAACCGCATGAAATATATGCCGATGGGATATTTCAACAGCCACAGTCTGGGAAACCTTACGTCTGTTTCAACAGCGACTATGAGCGATCTGGAAAGTATGTCTTTCGCCGTTATTGTGCGGACATTGGTAGGCGTGATTCACGCTAGTATTTTTTCTGCTGCTATGTGCTATTTTAGTTGGAAGATTAGTTTGGTTTTTCTGCTCGGCGTGATTCTATTCATGATAATTAACACAATGCTTTTGCGCTGTTCCAGAAGATTGTCTCCAAAGCGGTTAGAGGCGCAAACAGAATTTATGGACGCTGTACTGGAATACATACAGGGAATGGGCGTTGTAAGGGCTTTTCACATGGCGGATCAGTCAAACACTGCAATGGAGAAAACGATTGAGGAAACACAGAGAAAAAATATGCTTTTGGAAAGACGACGGATTCCCTATATAGCAGCGGAGCAGGCAATTCTCCGCATTGCCAGCGCAGCGGCGGCCTTCTGCTCTATTGCTCTTTTTATAAATGGAACATTGGAGCTGACTTATTGCCTAATGATATTAGTATCCGCATTTATGGTTTATAGCCAGTTAGAGAGTGCGGGAGAAATGTTCTTTATGCTTTCGATGATCGACGCTTCTATTGATCGTGTAGAGGAAATCAACCAGAGTCCGCAGATTGACATTGACGGTAAAGAGCAGAATCCGGGCAGGCTGGATATCGAAATGCAGGACGTGAGTTTTTCCTATGGTGATAAGAAAGTCATTGACCATGTATCACTTTCAATACCACAGGGAACTACGACAGCTATTGTCGGCCCGTCCGGTTCCGGAAAAACAACGCTGGTAAATCTGATTGCACGTTTTTGGGATGTTGGCGGCGGCAGCGTCCGTATCGGCGGTATTGACGTCAGGGATTATAAACTGGACAGCCTGATGAAGAACATCAGCATGGTATTTCAGAATGTGTATCTGTTCCCGGACACGATTGAGAACAACATCAAATTTGGATATCCCAATGCCACGCACGAAGATGTGGTAAGGGCGGCAAAGGCGGCAAGGTGCCATGAATTTATCTTGGCTTTGCCGGAGGGGTATCAAACTGTAATCGGGGAAAGCGGAGCAACCATTTCCGGCGGTGAAAAGCAGAGGATTTCTATTGCAAGGGCGATTATGAAGGACGCCCCCATTATTATTCTGGATGAGGCTACCGCAAATGTCGATCCCGAAAATGAAGCAGAGCTTCAGAAAGCAATCGAAGCGCTCACGCAAGGAAAGACGATTATCATGATTGCCCACCGGCTGAAAACGGTTAAAAACGCAGACCAGATTATTGTTATTGACCAGGGAAAAATCTCTCAGCAGGGTACGCATGACGAGCTTATCAGTCAGCCCGGCATTTATGCAGACTTTGTAGGCATAAGAGAAAAAGCAATCGGTTGGAAAATCAAGGCAGACAGCCTTGCATAAAAGAAAGGAGTTCCTACAATGGACAAGAAAAAATTAAACGCAAAAGATTTTATCAACATCGGAAAGGTTCTTTGCTTTTGAGGGTGATTGAAAAATTCATACTTGACAATGGAAATAAAATTTGTTAATATAACACTGTTATCAAGATAACGGTGTTATATTTTTGTATATAAGCAGAAGGAGGGACTTATTGAAACAGGAAGAACAAAGCACGCAGGATAAAATTTTATCTTCCGCAAAACAGGAGTTTCAGGAAAAGGGATTCCTAAATGCCTCCTTGCGGAATATTGTCAAGAATGCTGGTGTAACCACAGGGGCGTTTTACGGATATTATGACAGCAAGGAGGCGCTTTTTGCCGCGCTGGTGGAAGAGCATGCCGCCTATATCCTTGCCCTGTTTAACCGGACGATTGACGACTTTGAAAAACTGCCGGGAGAGGAACAGACGGAGCGCATGGTGGACACGTCCGAGGATTGTCTTGCGAAGATGCTGGATTATATCTATGAGCATTACGATGCCTTTAAACTGCTTGTCGGGTGCGCGCAGGGGACGCCCTACGAGAATTTTCCGCACCAGCTTGCGGTCAGGGAGGAGGATTCCACCTATACCTACATAGAAACCCTTGCGGGCATGGGGCATCCGGTGGAAAAGATTCATAAGAACCTGATCCACATTATCTCCAGCAGTCTGTTTGCGGGGATTTTTGAGGTAGTGGTGCATGATATGCCAAAGGAAGAGGCGAAGGAGTATTTGGTGCAGTTCCATCGGTTCCATGCGGCGGGCTGGTCGGAGCTTATGGGAATCCGGTTCGGGGCGTAAGACAGGTTGATTCCTGTGTCAGAAAGACTTGCGGCTGTAAGGCGTTCGTTTGAGAGAAATCCAATGGGTTTCTCTTAAAAATAGTCCGTGAGTTAGTTAAAACTAATTAAAATGAGTAAGAAAGGAATGGTGACAATGAAACAAAAACAAAGATCAGTGATAAGCTGGCTTGTCGAATTTGCGGGGACACACAAAAGGCTTTACACAGCCAGCGTGCTGCTTGCCGTATGCGGCGTTGCATGCAGCATCGCGCCCTATATTCTTATGGGCGATATCGTGACGGAGCTGGTGGGCGGTGTAAAACAGTGGGAGGGGTATCGAAACGCGTGTATTCTGATGGCGCTGTTTTGGGCACTGCGCGTGGTATTCCATGCATTGTCTACGACCTGTTCCCACAAGGCAACTTTTCATGTGCTTGGGAACATCCGCAAGAGCGTCTGCGGGAAACTGGCGCGGGTGCCGCTCGGACGGGTGAAGGAAACGCCGTCAGGCAGCCTGAAAAACATCATCGTGGAGCGGGTTGACAGTATTGAGACGACGCTTGCCCATGTGCTGCCGGAATTTACGGCCAGCCTCCTTGCGCCGCTTGCGATTTTTATCTATCTGTGCATAATCGACTGGCGCATGGCGCTGGCGTCCTTAATCAGCCTTTTTCTGGGGCTGTTTGCCTACATGGGCATGATGGTGGGATATGAGGAGAGCTTTAAAAATACGGTGAAAAAAACGAAAATCCTCAACGACACGGCGGTGGAATATATCAACGGCATCGAGGTCATCAAGGCATTTGGCAGGGCGCAGAATTCCTATGAGAAATTTAAGAAGGCGGCAAAGGAGGGCGCGGACTGCTATGTGGAGTGGATGAGCCGGTGCAACGTGTTTTTCAGTATCGCCATGGTGGTGTTTCCCTGTACGGCAATTTCTGTTCTGCCTATTGGTGGAATGCTTGTGAAAAATGGGAGTCTGGCGGTCTCAGATTTTATCCTCTGCATCATTCTGTCGCTTGGACTGATCACGCCGCTGATTACGGTGATGTCCTACTCGGACGATATCGGCAAGCTGCGAACGATTTTGGGGGAAGTGACGGAAGTGCTCTGTTGGGAAGAATTAAAACGCCCGGAATGCGACAGGAAGAAGCCAGCGGATTATTCCATCAATTTACATAACGTGACATTCGGCTATGAAGAAAAGGAAGTATTGCATGGAATCAACATGGATATCCGCGAAGGAACCGTAAACGCGCTGGTAGGGCCTTCCGGAAGCGGCAAGTCCACCATTGCCAAGCTGATTGCGTCCCTGTGGGATGTGGACGGCGGCAGCATTCTAATCGGCGGCGTGGATATCCGGGAGCTGTCCTTGGAGGAATACAACCGCAGGGTGGCTTATGTGTCACAGGACAATTATCTGTTTGACGACACCATCCGCGAAAATATCCGTATGGGGCGCATGGACGCCACGGATGCGGAGGTGGAGGAAGTGGCAAAAAAGAGCGGATGCCACGAGTTTATCATGGGACTCGAAAAGGGATATGACACGGTGGCAGGCGGCGCGGGAGGGCATCTTTCCGGCGGGGAAAGACAGCGTATCGCCATTGCACGGGCGATGTTAAAGGATGCGCCGATTGTCATTTTAGACGAGGCGACCGCTTACACCGATCCGGAAAATGAAGCGGTGATTCAGGCGGGTGTGGCAAGGCTGGTGCAGGGAAAGACGCTGATCGTGATTGCCCACAGACTGTCCACCATTGCCGACGCGGATAAAATCTTTGTGGTGAACGGCGGCAGGATCGTGGAGGAGGGCACACACGGGGAGCTGCTGGCAAAAGGGAAACTGTATGCGAAGATGTGGGAATCGCACATCAGCGCGAGAAGTATTTCTAATGACGTTCCGCCGTTGGACGGAACGCCAAGAAGTACTATGTCTCGCGCGGGAGAATGCCCAAATACGGCATTCTCCGCACTATAGAAAGGAAGGTGCCGTCTATGATTAAAATATACCGTAAATTTTTCTCCTTCTGTGGGGAGAACAGCAGGAAATTTTATATTTCGCTTGTGTATGGCGTGATCCTTGCCTTTATGGAAGCGATGAAGATACCGGCTGTTATGCTGATGCTGCAGGGAGCCATCAGCGGGAATATCACGGGGGGACTGATTCTACAGTGCATGGGGATTCTGGTCGGCTCTCTGGCGGTGGGTTCTTTTGTCAAATACCGCGCCACAATCGTACAATGTGAGGCGGGCTATGGGACGGCGGCAAACAAACGGATTGAAATCGCGGAGCATCTACGATATCTCCCGATGGGATACTTCAACGAAAACAGTCTGGGGTATATCACTTCCGTAACGACAAACACGATGGAACATCTGGCGGATATAGCAACGCGGGTGGTCATGCTGACAACGCAGGGCGTGCTGACAACGGTTCTGATTGCCTTGATGTTGTTTCTCTATGACTGGCGGATTGGGCTGGTGCTGTGCGCTGGTATGGTATTGTTCTTTGCCGTAAACAGCCGGATGCAGCAGAAGGCAAAAGCGGTTGCCC
>CANOFW010000058.1 GCA_947565425.1 uncultured Lachnospiraceae bacterium | reverse complement strand
AATGGTGGCTCTCAAAGTCCGGACAGGTGGCTCAAAGAGCCCCGGAATAATCACTGCTTTCCCCCTTTCCCTCTTTTATTCCTAATTCCTCTGCCTGCACCCGTAAATCTACATTTCTTTCCAGCCGTCAGTTTTTACCGGCAGTCCCAATCGTGACTAAATTTGTTTGTTTAGTCTATGTATTTCCTATATTACTAAACTTACAAATTTAAGTCAAGGGATTTCAGAAAAAATCTTAACTTTTTTAATTTAATTTCTTCTTGCTATCTTCACTATGCCATGCTATACTGTACCCAACAAATTTGTTTAACTGTTCAGCCACAGCGAAATTGAGCTGTCATGGCTAAACAGAAACCCAACTACACGGAGGTCTACTTATGGCAATCGGAAAACGTATCAAATTTTTTCGCAACAGGAAGAACCTGACGCAGAAACAGCTTGGCGAACAGCTCGGCTTTCTGGGCAGGACTTCTGACGTGCGCATGGCACAGTATGAATCGGAGGCAAGAATCCCAAAGCAAAACCTTGTGAAAGAAATGGCGGGTATACTCGGTGTCAGCCCCCATGCCCTGACTGTGCCAGACATTGACACATACATTGGTTTTTTACATACCCTCTTTGCATTGGAGGACATATACGGATTTAAGATAATGGAAAAAGACGGTCTTATCTGCCTTTGCCGGGATTCTTCTAATTCTTCCCCTGTGGATACGGTCAGCGCCATGCTCAGGGAATGGCAACAACAGGCAAAAAAGCTTGAAAACGATGAAATCAGCAGAGAGGAATATGACGAATGGCGTTACCGATACCCGGAACTGGACACCAGCCAGCATTGGGCAAAGACGCCTTCCAAAGAAATGAGTGATTACCTCATTAAGAAATCAGAGAAATAGCCAAAGAAATACAATAAGAAAAACCTTGCTGATATTCAGTTTTCACTTCAGAATATCAGCAAGGTTTCCCTATGTGCTTTATTGAAATATATAAATCATTTTCTGAATAAGAAAAAAATGTTGCCAAATCGTTGCCAATCACTAAACTATTCTGCTTGCAACCAGCATAAATACTTGGTTTTTCTCATCCGTTTAATTATTCGAACTCAATCGTCCCTGGTGGTTTCCCAGTACAATCATAAACTACCCGATTGACTCCCTTAACCTCATTTACAATTCGATTCGTCACTTTATTCAAAACCTCCCACGGAAGCTGTGCAGCCTCCGCCGTCATAAAGTCGCTTGTATTCACTGCACGGAGAGCAACGGCATAATCGTAGGTTCTAAAATCCCCCATTACGCCTACTGAGCGCATATTCGTCAAAGCTGCAAAATACTGCCCAAGTCCTTTATCAAGGCCAGCTTTCGCAATCTCTTCCCGGTAAATATAATCTGCCTCCTGGACAATCTTGACCTTTTCCTCCGTGACCTCCCCGATAATGCGAATACCAAGTCCTGGACCCGGGAAGGGCTGACGAAATACTAAATGTTCTGGGATCCCAAGTTCTAATCCGGCTTTGCGTACCTCATCTTTAAAAAGCATGCGCAACGGTTCAATGATTTCTTTGAAATCCACCACATCAGGAAGCCCGCCTACGTTGTGATGAGACTTGATGACCGCAGACTTACCCAAACCGGATTCGATGACATCCGGGTAAATTGTACCTTGTACAAGGAAATCTACTGCTCCAATTTTCTTGGCCTCTTCTTCAAACACACGGATAAATTCAGCGCCAATAATCTTACGCTTCTCCTCCGGTTCTGTTACATTCTTTAATTTGTCATAATAACGCTGTTGTGCATTTACACGAATGAAATTCAGCTCATAATCCCCATCAGGACCAAATACCGCCTCCACTTCATCCCCTTCATTCTTGCGCAGAAGACCATGATCTACAAATACACACGTCAATTGTTTACCGACAGCTTTCGAGAGCAGCACTGCTGCCACAGAAGAATCCACGCCACCCGACAATGCACAGAGTACCCTGCCATCCCCAATCTGCTCACGCAGGCCGGCAATCGTAGTCTCCACAAATGAATCCATCTTCCAGTCCCCAGAACAACCACAGACTTTATAAACAAAATTAGCAAGCATTTTCATACCTTCCGTGGTATGCATAACTTCCGGGTGAAATTGTGTTGCATAAATTTTACGCTCCGGGCACGCCATTGCAGCAACAGGACATACAGGCGTATGCGCCGTGACATGAAATCCATGCGGAACCGTCTCAATATAATCTGTGTGGCTCATCCAACAGACTGTTTTCGGGGAAACTCCCTCAAAAATCACATCCGTGGTATCTATCTCCACTTCCGTGTGTCCATATTCACTGACCGGAGCCGTCTGCACCGTCCCACCCAGCGTATACGCTATTAACTGCGAACCATAACAAATCCCCAGAATCGGAATACCCAATTCAAATATCTCTTTCTGATAACGCGGTGACGTCTCTGCATAAACGCTGTTAGGCCCTCCAGTAAAAATAATCCCCTTAGGCCCAATCGCTTTTATCTCGTCCAAGCTCATGGTATATGGCTTCACTTCGCAATACACATTACATTCCCGCACACGCCGGGCAATAAGCTGGTTGTACTGCCCGCCAAAATCAAGAACAATCACTGTCTCTTTCTTCAACGTTTTTTCCTCCTGTACTTTCCGTCTCCGGACACTCTGACTGAAACAGCTTCAGACTTCTATATCTTTTCCCTATTATAAGGGACGCCACTCATATTTACAAGAGAAATATCCTTTTTACTTTAGAACCTGTTTGCTATTGCGGTACTGCACCGGCGTCACATCATATTTTTTCTTAAACAAACGGTTAAAATGTTCTACATTTTGGTAACCAACGCTGTCTGCAATACTTTCCACGGTCATGCTGGTATTTTTAAGCAGCGTCCTCGCCTTTTTCATACGCACATTTTTCACAATCTCACTAAATGTTTTATCAGACTTTTCCTTAATATATTTTGACAAATACGGTTTTGACAAATGCATTTTCTCAGCCAGTTCATCTAAGGTAACTGTCAAATAATTTTCCTGTATATAATTCATAATTTCATTCAATCGCTCATCCCTGCACTGCCCTGTTTCCCTGATAAGTTCAAGCTTATTTACTGCTACACACAACGCTTCAATGGACGACGAAATAATATCTTCATCAATTCCCACGCCCCAGAAAAGCTGATTATTATGAGAAATTCCCACATAAGATACCGCTTTTGCCGAAGAACCCCTGGACAAAGAATGCTCCTCATAAACCGACAATTCATAACTGACATTAAAATACTGCTTCAAAGCATTGCTCACAGCATCCAAACGCCCATTTCCATTTCCGGTAACCGTACGCACCTGTCCGCCATGAGAAAGCGCTGCCTCCGACACAATCCCATCTTTTTTCTGTTTAAAATGGCACTCGGGAATTTGAAAATGAGGCATATTATTGACATAATGTTCCTCAAAAATCTGATAAACCAACTGCGGCGATAATTCCATGTGCCTTCGGTCCGAAATCCCCTTCACCGTATAACCCACTTCCTCACGCATTTTCTCTGGTATGGTAATTCCATAATTCTGTTTGAGAATATAAGCGACTCCGCCCTTTCCAGATTGGCTATTAATGCGGATAACATCGGAATCATAAGTACGCCCAACGTCCTTTGGATCAATCGGCAGATAAGGCACCGTCCACGCACCCTGTGGATGCTCCTCTCTACACGCCATGCCCTTGGCAATTGCATCCTGATGGGAGCCTGAAAATGCCGTAAACACCAATTCTCCCGCATAAGGCTGGCGCGGCGACACCTGCATGCGCGTACACCGCTCATACGTCTCCGCAATTTTAGACATATTACTGAAATCCAGTTTAGGATCAACACCATGAGAAAACATATTCATGGCAAGCGTTACGATATCCACATTCCCCGTACGCTCTCCATTTCCAAATAAAGTGCCCTCAATCCTGTCGGCACCAGCAAGAATTCCAAACTCTGCATCACAGATCCCCACACCACGGTCATTATGCGGATGCAGTGAAAGCACAACATTTTCACGATAACGCATATGTTTACTCATATACTCCACCTGTGCAGCAAATACATGAGGCATAGCATTTTCTACCGTGGTAGGAAGATTGATAATTGCTTTTTTCTCAGGTGTCGGTTTCCACACGTCGAGCACTGCATTGCAAACCTCCAATGCGTAATCCACCTCTGTCCCGGAAAAACTCTCAGGACTGTACTCAAAGGTAAAATTTCCTTCCGTCTCATCGGCAAGTTCCTTTAACAATACCGCACCCTCCACGGCTATCTTCTTAATTTCTTCCTTACTCTTGTGAAATACCTGTTCACGCTGCGCCAGGGAAGTCGAATTATACAAATGTACCACAGCATGCGGCGCGCCTTCTACCGCCTCAAACGTCTTGCGGATAATATGTTCTCTCGCCTGCGTCAACACCTGTACGGTCACATCATCCGGTATCATATTCCGCTCAATCAGCGCACGCATAAAATTATATTCCGTGTCGGAAGCAGCAGGAAATCCTACCTCAATTTCCTTAAACCCTACGTCTACTAAAAGCTGGAAAAATTCTAATTTTTCATCTAGGCTCATAGGCTCAATCAACGCCTGATTACCATCTCGCAAATCAACGCTGCACCAAACGGGGGGGGCCGTAATATATTCCTTTTTCACCCAATCATAAGTTACCTCAGGCGGCATAAAATATTGTCTCTGATATTTTTCAAAATTCTGCATCATTCATTCCTCCGTAATTTTATAATATATTATAACTATTCAGCCCCATTAGAGGCAAACGACGGCTTTACCGGCATGTCTGTAGCTTGGGAATCCGAACATTTACAAAATATTCAAATACACACTTATCCTTATAAATAACCAAAAAAATCCTTCGTATCCACTATCGCAACGATAATAGAGACGAAAGATAACTCAATCTTGCGCGGTACCACTCTACTTCATGTTTCCATGCTCTCATCTGCACTCTGTGTCTGCACTTACAAACTCCTCAAAAAGTCTTACATGCAAAGTTCCCATCCACTTCTATGCATATCTCTGTAACGGGAGATCCCGTCCTGACCTACTTATCAACCCAGCAAAATAATACTTGTCCTGCTCCTTCAGATTTCCTAAACGCTTCTTCCCTATTAATACGCTTCGGTATATCCCTTAGCAAATATCTCTCCTTACATTCTGCTTAGAAATCTGGTTAAATTCTTCAGCCGGAAGCTCCAAGGCCAGTTCACTGTCTCATCGCTGCCATCTTCCACCACCGATGGCTCTCTGTAAACTCTTCCACAGCTACTCTTCCTTTTCTACGCTTTTCACGTGTCTAATCTTAACACACAACACTCATCTTGTATAGTGATAAATTTAATCATTTTTATTGATTTATTTTATTCTATCTGGGCTATTTTCTGTAATTTTACTTACTAAACATGCTCTAACTTCAGCAGCTATTTCCCACCAAAGGGCTGTTCTCAGACAGCCCCTTTTTGGTGGAGATATTTTTCTCTAGTCGCCAACCCTCCTCGGATATGACGTTCCGACTTATTTACATCCAGGACCTTTCGTGCCTGGGCAGCAAGGGTGGGATTGATCTGGACAAGACGTTCCGTAACATCCTTATGTACCGTGCTCTTGCTAATCCCGAATTTTTTTGCCGTCTGACGTACTGTAGCATTCTCCTCAATTATATAATTAGCAATATTAATTGCCCGTTCTTCTATGTACCCTTTCAACGAAATTCCCTCATACATTGCTTTTTTTATAATGTATGAGGGATTCGCCACAGTTATGACAATGGCTTTAACTGATATTCTATGCCCCTTTCAACCCCTTGTAATTCTATAAGATAAATCCATATATATGCATTACATATCAGTATCCCCATTTTGTATATGCATAGTACCAAAAGATTTCCATCACGTTGTGATGAAAACACTTTGCACATAATAGTGCTCTGTAAAGCTAGCTTTACAGACAATTTTTGTGCAAAATGTCTATACTGCCAAAGTCAGCAAGACCTTTTGGCACTAAAATAGCAGATTATTATAAAAAATGGGGAAACTTAAAATGCATTACATATTGCTTTTTTAACAAAAAGTACTATAATAAAGCTATAACGTTACAACCATTTCACAAAATCTTTATAGAAAGTGACTGAAATAGACAGAACATTTTCTGTATCAGAAATGACTCATGTAACAATACCAAAGGGGGCACATTACAAATGAATTATGAAGAAAACATTGAAAAACGGCTAACAAAGTCATTTTTTCAAGTTGCATCCATTATGGCATTAGTTGTGGTTTTCGCTTTGATTTCCCTAATCGTCATATCAAACAGATATTCCAATGCCTTGAAAAATTTCGGGTTTGCACAGGGTGACATCGGAACAGCAATGTTTGAGTTTGCGGATATCCGCTCATCATTGCGTGCGGCGATTGGATACGACGATGCGGATGCAATCGAAACTGTGGTTGCACAGCACGCTCAGTTAAAAACTGATTTTGAAGAATCCTTTGCCAAAATTGAGAAAACTATCGTATCAAAAAGCGGCAGGGCAACTTACGATGAAATCAAATCTGAACTGGATGCATACTGGGAACTGGATGCAAAGATCATGGAGCTTGGAGCAACCACAGACCGGGAACTCTGTAAACAGGCTCAGGATATTGCATTGAATGAATTGGCGCCTATCTACCAGAGTATTTACGATCAAATGGCAGAGCTTTTGAATGTTAAAGTAAAAGAAGGAAACTCGCTGTCTGCAATGCTTACGGTAACCTTATGGGTTCTCATTATTGTTATTATTATAGTAATTGCTTCAACAATGGTATTATCCACCAAGCTTGGTAAGAAATTTTCCAAAAGAATTTCCGATCCTCTTGGGAGTTTGGGCGCTCGTTTTAAAACCTTTGCCGATGGTGAATTGACGTCCCCTTTCCCCATGATAAAGACTGGCGATGAGATCGAAGCTATCGAAAAAGATGCCATGGAAATGGCTGAGAAATTAGACGAGATTATCTTTGATATCGAAGGTATATTAAGTGAAATGGCAAGCGGCAATTATGCCGTCAAATCAAACGCTGAGAAACATTATACCGGTGATTTCAAAAAATTATATAATTCCATGCGTGCATTACGCAATCAAATGTCAGAAACATTATCATCCATTGGAGACGTTTCCACGCAAGTATCCGCTGGTTCCGACTCCCTGGCGCAAGCATCGCAAGCCCTTGCCGAAGGAGCTACGGATCAGAGTATTTCCGTTCAGGAACTGCATGAAACGATTTCAGATGTTACTACTAATATAGAAAACGGCGCAAAAGATGCAGATGAGTCTTATGAAAAAGCACAGCTTTACGCAAGTGAAGCAGACAACACCCGCCAGGAAATGAACAGTATGATGGCTGCTATGGAGCGCATCAATGCTGCTACAACCGGCATTGGAAATATTATTTCTGAGATTGAATCTATTGCCTCCCAGACGAATCTTTTATCACTGAATGCCTCCATTGAGGCTGCGAGGGCTGGAGAGTCAGGCCGCGGATTTGCAGTTGTCGCTGATGAAATCAGAGAACTGGCAAACCAGAGTGCACAGGCAGCAGTAGATACCAGAGAATTAATTGAGAAATCCATCAGTGAGGTTAATGAAGGAAACCGGGCTGCCGAACACGCCGCCGACGCTATCCAGTCTGTCATAGAAGGCATCAAGGAGACCGCAGAGTTTTCCAAAAATTTGAAATCAATGATGGAAATTCAGACAGAATCCATGCGACGCGTAGAATCCGGCATCAACGTCATCTCAGAAGTCATACAGAGCAATGCCGCCACAGCCGAAGAATCTGCGGCTACCTCTGAGGAATTGTCTGCACAAGCGTCCGTTTTGGATGAACTTATCGGACACTTCGTATTACCGGAAAGAGAAGAATAATTATCTACATATCGAAAGCCAGCCGCACACATCATCGGCTGGCTTTTTTTAAGAACAAAGTGTTCAAGGGGCTGTCGCTTTAACGATTGAATAATCGTGAAGCGGCAGCTTTCTTTTTGCCTTTTTTATGGTCATATTTGATCTGTTCTGTCGGAAATGTTTGCTTA
>CANOFW010000057.1 GCA_947565425.1 uncultured Lachnospiraceae bacterium | reverse complement strand
GAATATGTGGAGCGTTTTGAATTTTTCATGAATGGATGGGAGATGGCGAATGCTTATTCTGAGCTAAACGACCCTATTGACCAGCGTGAGCGTTTTGAGGCGCAAGAGGCTTTGCTTGCCGCTGGGGATGCCGAGGCGAATCATACGGATGAGGATTTCTTAAACGCCCTCAGTATCGGTATGCCGCCGACCGGCGGAATCGGGTATGGCATTGACCGTATGGTGATGATGATGACAAATTCGCCGGCCATTCGCGATGTTTTGCTCTTCCCCACGATGAAAAGTCTGGACAAGAAGCCGTCCGACAATGCCAAGGCGGACAAAAAAGAGGCGAACGCTCCGGCAAAGCAAAGCAGTATTTCCAGGGAGCAGGCGTTGGAGCTGCTTCATAAGTATAACAAAGAGCCGTTTCACATTCAACATGCCCTGACGGTTGAGGGTGTGATGCGCTGGTATGCGAAGGAATTTGGGCTTGCACAGGAAGAGGAATTCTGGGGTATTACCGGATTGCTTCATGATATAGATTTTGAGCTCTACCCTGAAGAACATTGTAAGAAAGCGCCGGAACTTCTGCGCGAGGCAGGAGTAAGCGAAGATATGATATATGCAATTTGTTCTCACGGTTACGGAATATGCAGCGAGGAGGAACCCCGGCTAGAGATGGAAAAAGTGCTTTTCGCAGCGGATGAGCTGACAGGATTAATCTGGTCCTGCGCGCTCATGCGTCCGTCCAAGAGTACTATGGATTTGGAAGTTAAGAGCCTCAAGAAGAAATTTAAGGACAAGAGGTTTGCGGCAGGCTGCTCGAGGGAAGTTATTTCCCAGGGTGCAGAGCGTCTCGGCTGGGAGCTGGACGAGCTCTTTGATAAGACCATCCAGGCGATGCGAAGCTGTGAGGCTGCTGTGGCTGAGGCGATGGAGAAGATTTCTTAGGGGTGAAGGCTAAGATTAATTTGGAAGAAATAAGCAGGTTGTTTGATAGAGTGTAAAGGTGATAGAAGGCTGAACGGCGTGAGAGCTGTTCGGCCTTCTATAATTTTTCTCTGATAGCAATCGCATATAGGAGCGGAAGAAGAGGGAGTTTCTAATTGCCTATTGCTTCTATTAAATTCCTATCGTAGATATTTTTCTGAGAATAGCGTGGATTTATATAAGAGTAAAAAGGTGCGTCTGCCAAAGCCAGAGTTGTAGGTGATTTATACAGGAAATCGTAAAAATCGACCACAGCAAATGACTTTATCTGAAGAATTTTTTCAAGGTGAAAAAACAGCCGTCGAAGTAGCCATAAACGTGATATATGATGGCAAAGAAGGCGATATTATTAACCAATATGTGACATTTACGAAGATATTGAACGAACAGATAAGATTGTATGGAAGAACGAAAGAAGCAATATTAGAGACAATTCGTATTTGTAGGTACAAAGATGTTTTGAAAGAATATCTGGAAAGTAAAGAAAGTGAGGTTGTGGATATTATGATGCAATTATATGACCAAGAGGAGATTATGAGGGTGCATGACATAGGCGTTGCAAGGGAGTCAGCAATTCGGACAGCAGTGGAAATATGGCAGGAGTCAGGAGCGACTTTTTTGGCTACAGTTGACAAAGTTGCTCAAAAGTTTTCTATAAGCCATGAGGTAGCAGAAGAGGAAGTAAGCGAATATTGGCAGGAATGATTTGATATAGTCGGGGATTGACATAAATGGATATTTTTATACAGATACACAGAAATCCGCAGGATGGCGTGAATTATAGCCGTCTTGCGGATTTTTTCAATTCTCAAGATATCTTCTCCGATAATATTCCATTGTCCGATATTCTAAGATATCTTTCATGTGATTTTGGAAGGCTTCGTTTGCGATACAATCCTTTAATTCTTCTCGGAGGGCAATTGCAAAACCCTCTTTCTCAATGAAAAACCCCTTGCCTGAAGATTTTAAAAAGCGAATGGGCATAGTTTTGGCCTTGCTTAAATGCTGTTTATCGGTCATATTTTGGTATTGTTCATAAGAGATATCTGTGGAGAAATCCCGCCAATTTGTTCCGGTGTCAAAGAAGTTTTTCCAGCTTTTTAATACTTGTTGTTCTGTAACAGCCAGCCGTATATCACCGTCATTATAGAAGGCATATAAGATGGGCATTTTATATACCTTCTGCATATCTGTTGTTTCTATCACAGAGATAAATTCCCTACCGATGCCCTTGTATAAAATTTCTTCCTCTGCCGACAGCTCATGTAAATTGTATAGGAAGTCTAAATATCTGCGAAAGGGATTTTCTTTCGCATGTTTTATGCAGTACTGATATATGTCATCATCCATATAGGTAAATAACTCCATTCTGGTCGGCACGTTTCCTTTTAACAGTTCTTTTATGCGATAGTACTCGTTGTGTATTTTTTCTTTTATGGATACTGATTTTTTATTCAATTCCGCAAATAAATCAATCAACCGCATATCAAAATCTACGATACAATCGTCAGGGTATTCCATTTCATAAAAATCGTATGCGTTCTTATCAGCAGAAGATTTCCCATTGGAAAGTAATAATGGAGCTTTGCCGGCTTTTTCGTAGTTGCCTATGAAATCAAGGACATTCAAATATTCTTTACCTCTGTAAGTACGAAGCCCGCGTCCCAACTGTTGTAAGAAAACAATAGGGGATTCTGTGGGCCTTAAAAACATAACCATATCAAGCGGAGCGATATCTAATCCCTCGTTAAACATATCAACCGAAAAAATCACTCGGATTTTCTGGCGGTATAACTGTTGGATTGCTTTATTCCGATCTTCTGAAAATTCCCCGTCTGCGTTGCTGTATACGGCGACAGATGGTATTCCCCTTTTACAGAATTCGCCCGCCATTTCCTCAGCATGTTGTCTGGAACAGCAAAAACCGAGAGCTCTTTTGGAACGATATTTACAATAATATTTGTAAATCAAATC
The DNA here is from genome assembly GCA_947565425.1 of uncultured Lachnospiraceae bacterium. GTDB lineage: Bacteria > Bacillota > Clostridia > Lachnospirales > Lachnospiraceae > Petralouisia. The sequence continues at coordinate 5,484 of CANOFW010000057.1, read as the reverse complement.
ATATCGTCTGTGATTGCCTTTGTAGATATTTGTCAGTTCCCGTTCATCGTAACGGCCTCTCACAATATGCAGGCCGGAGTAATCTGTCTCATCATAAATGCCATAATAATGAAAAGGCACCAGCATACCTTTGTTGATAGCTTCTTTCAAAGAGATCTCATATGGTACATTGTAGTCGCATAATTCATAAATATTTTTCCCATCTAGGCGTTCTGGGGTTGCCGTAAGTCCCAGCATAAATTTAGGACTGAAATAGTTTACAATTCTTTTATATTGTTCGTTTACTGCATGGTGAAATTCATCAATCACAATATAGTCAAAATAATCTTCTGCGAAGTATTCCTTTGTTAAATATTCTGGTCTGCCTAATGTGGCAACGGAAGCAAATACCACAGATTTATCAGTATCTTTTTGCTTGCCGTTAAAAAATCCATAATCCTTTGAGCAGCGCACATTTTCAAAAGAAATTGCCGCCTGTTTCAAGATTTCCTCTCTATGTGCGACAAACAAAACGGTTTTATATTTCGCGGAATCAAATGCGGCGAGGTAAGTTTTGCCGACGCCGGTAGCAGCCTGAACAAGTCCTTTTGCAGCTCCCTCGGCTCTGCTGTTTTCCAGTGCATATAACGCCTCTATCTGGACGCCTCTCGGCTGAAATAATAGTTCTGTTTTGCTGTCTGTAGTTTCGTTATCATCATATCTGGCGAGGTCTTTCGCTACGGACGGTTTGCGCCAGTTCTTAGAATATCTGCGCAATTCCTCATCATCTATAATAATAGAATGGTGAAAAAATAACTCCTCAAAAGTCTCATAAAACAGATGAAAATTTTTCTCGTCCGTAATACTGTTAAAGCGATAATTCCATTCAATTCCTGAGGTGAGAGCGCTTCTTGAAATGTTCGACGAACCGATATAAATTTCACTCATATTATCATAGTGAAAAATGTATGACTTGGGATGGAAAGAGCGTTCCTGGTCATTATAAAACCTTAAATCTACGCGATTTCCTAATTCTTTCTTCACCATATAAAGGGCGGACGGTTGTGTAATTCCGAGGTAGTTTCCGGTGAGGATTCTTACCTGTACCCCTCGCTCTAAAGCTACTTTCAAATCTTTTAAAATCATTTTGATACCGGATTCCATAAGAAAAGACACAATGATGTCTATCTTTTTGGCGGCTGCGATACTTAATTTGAGTTGATAATATAAAAAACGGCTTTGGTTTGTACCTCCGGTCATTACATCTGTTGATTCAATCATCAGGTTCTTTGGCTGGCTATCATGTATTTCTTCATTAGGGGCGTTTACAATTTGCGCAATATTAGATTGAGCCATCTTTCTTCACCTCGATTCGGCCGTACATCAAAGGTTAGCCATTGTTCTTCTATCGTTAAGCCTTCTATTTCTGCTAGAAAAGCGGCAAAGGTTTCTTTTGTCATGTCAAGGAAATAGCGGCCATTTCTTTCACCTTCAAAGGTTCCGTATTTAAAAGAAGTATAAATGATGCCCTTATTCTTTAAGGCAACTGTCATTTTACGCATAACGTCGGTCAGTTCATGATAGGGCAAATGCAGAATAGAAGAACATGCCCAGATACCGTCATATGTTTCTATGGCTGATAATTCCTCAAACCGCATGTTTTTTACGTGAATTCCGGTATATGCACTTGCCAGTTTGCATAGTTCAACTGAGCCGTCGTTGGCATCTACCTGAAAACCCTGGGCAAGAAAATGTTTCGTATCACGACCTGAGCCGCAGCCAAAGTCAAGAATAGAGGCGCCGACAGGTAATTTATTTGTAAATGATTTTCGGGTTGCCTCGAAGTCTACACAAACTGTATCAGAAATAAATTTTTGGGCGTTAAGATTGTAATAGGCAATTGTATCATCTGGTGTGAACATCGTAAATTCCTTTCTTTGGGATTCAACCATATTCTATCATATCTGACATTTTGCCTCAACGCTTTAAAGTAATTCTTTAACAATGGTGTCGTATCCGATTTAATTTGCCCAGTGCAATCCGTTTTGCCGTCTATTGCCAGAATGATGTTTTGAATATATAATACTTAAGAAGATATTTGATTTCAGAAATAAAACCTCAAAGGACAACCAACATGAAATATTCACAAAAAACTCTCGTAAGAATAGCCAAGCGGGAGAATAACACAAAAAGAAATTACCTGGTAGTCAACCCATTACAGGGCAAGCATGTGCCGGCTTCCCCATCCAAGGCGCTGGCCTTGTTTTCCGACCTGGCAGACGTTGTCCAGGGAAAGTATACAGGCGAAAAACTTCTTCTCATAGGGTTTGCGGAGACGGCGACGGCGATAGGCGCGCAGGCGGCAATTGCCTTGGGGACAGAATATATTCAGACCACGCGCGAGGTAATGAAAGGCGTGGATTATCTGTTCTTCTCGGAAGAGCACAGTCATGCCACCGAACAAAAACTTGTCAAAAATGATATGGATGAAGTGGTCGGGCGTGTAGACAGAATTGTCTTTGTCGAAGACGAGGTTACTACGGGCAAGACGATTTTAAACATTATTTCTGTCATGCAAAAAGAGTACCGCAAAGATATAAAATTTGCGGTTGCCTCTATCCTTAATGGCATGTCCGAAGAGCACAGGATGTTGTATGAAGAGAATTCCATTGACCTTCATTATCTTGTGAAGACAGACCACAGCCGTTACGGTGAAATTGCGGACACATTTGCCGGGGATGGCGCGTATAAGAAATCCGACTATGTACAACAAAAGGTTCCGGTTGTGCCGATTGCTGGCAGGATGGACGCAAGGCGTCTCGTGGATGCCCATGCATATGAAGCGGCGTGCAGGAAGCTATTTGAGGACATATCAGTAGCACGTACCTTGCCTGTGAAGAAAAGAATACTGGTCGTGGGTACGGAAGAGTTTATGTTTCCAGCATTATTTATAGGTGCAGAACTAGAGAAACTTGGAAATGAAGTAAAGTGCCATTCTACGACAAGAAGTCCCATCATTGTCAGCACAGAAGAACAATATCCCCTTCATGCAAGGTATGAACTGCGCAGCCTCTACGATGCGGACAGGAGGACATTTTTGTACGATATAGACGCCTACGACCAAGTGTTAGTGGTAACGGACGCGGAACTGTCGGAGGATGAAGGGGTGGACAGCCTGATACATGCGCTGGCGGTCCAAAATAAAAATATTACAGTGTTTAGGTGGTGTTAATGTGAGAAGTTCCTATAAAGCAGATGATGTGACGCTGCTCTTAAAGGATATTACAGGGCTTGTAAATCCCCAGCCTACAGAAGAGAGAGAAAGGCTGATTCAGTCCGGCAGACATTACAGTGAAATGCTGCCCATCGAATATGTGCCGACAGAAAAATATATGGAAGCATATCAGGACGCGTTGGAAAAATATGCGAAAGCTACGGCGCAGGCGATCGGGCGTCTTTCACGAAAAATCATGCAAAAGAGGGGCAAAGACGTGGTGCTTGTCTCGCTTGCACGGGCGGGAATTCCCATTGGGATTCTGGTGAAACGGTATCTGAGAGCTAAATATCAGGTGGAAGTTCCGCATTATGCCATCTCCATCATCCGGGGGCGGGGTATTGACGATAACGCCATGAAGTTTCTGCTGCATAAATACAGGCCGCAGCAGCTTCTTTTTGTCGACGGCTGGATCGGCAAGGGAGCCATCTTGAAGGAGCTGGAAAAAGACGTCGCAGCATATGCAGGTGTTTCACCAGAGCTGGCTGTGGCGGCAGACCCAGCCAATGTGACCGATTTGTGCGGCACGCATGAAGATATTCTTATTCCAAGTTCTTGCCTCAATTGTACGGTTTCCGGGCTTATCAGCAGGACGTTTCTCAGGGATGATATCATCGGAGCCGAAGATTTTCATGGTGCCGTCTTTTATGAGGAAATGAAAGATTCTGACTTGTCTTATGAATTTATTGAGGCCATCGAAAGCTGCTTTGAGATGGAGCCGGGACAAGAGCGTGAAGCGGCAGCCGGGCGCGGCATAGATGAGGTGAAGGAAATTGCCGGGCGCTTCGCTGTGGATGACATCAACCTGATTAAACCAGGAATTGGAGAAGCAACCAGAGTTTTACTGCGGCGGATGCCGTGGAAAGTTTTGATAGATGAAAGGTACAGAAGAGATTGTCAACTGGAACATTTGGTAAGGCTGGCAGAAGAAAAGCATGTGCCGGTAGAATATTACCCCCTGAAGCATTACAAATGCTGCGGGATTATTAAAAAACTGGCAGATGCATAAGGGGCGTCAGTCTTTCACCCCGAATGCTTCTGCCAGAAATAGTATTTTCTGCGCCCAGTTCTGGTGCGTCTTATATTCGTTCATCCGTTCCTTTGTCGGGCTGCCAGACACAAAGGCTTCGGAACTTAAATCCCAGTTTACAATCGACTTGGCGTCGTCAAAATCACTTTTTGAAACTTGGTACGCACGGTTGAGTACAGGAATTTGTTTAGGATGGATAACAGTTTTGCCGGTAAAGCCGCAGAGTTTGTCATCTGCAATCTCTGAAAGAAGTCCTTCTTTCCAGTTTTCTCCTGAATAATATTCCCAGACCGGGCCGGATATCACATAATCCATGCCGTAGACCGTAATGATGTCTGAGAAAATATCAGCAATCGGCCGGATGCGGTGGATGGATTCATCGGCATGCCTGCGAAAGCCAAATAGATGGCATAAATCATTGCCGCCCACGCGGATATTGAGGACGAGCTCCTCAATGGCTGAAAGGGAATCTTTCAAGCGGTAAAGAATGTCAGCCCTCTCCTTAATGTTGACAATACATGAACTCTCGTATATGGGCATCATATAAAATGGATGGGCGCCCAATTCATTGGCCTGAATGATGGCCTGGATGTAGTTGTTTGCATTTTCAGTACTGAATTTAGGGATAATATACCCCGTGATTATTTCAGCGGATGGACCGAATGCTTTCGTGAGCTTTGTGATTTGCCGTGGGCTGCGTACGCGGATAAAAATTTTCGGCAGGTAAAATTTTCGGCTCTGGAAACTCTCGTAGATTTGTTGGATGGAACCAAGCAAGGCTTTCTCCGCCCCTTCCACAAAATTATCGTTTATCGTGTCTTCTAAGCACAGCGCTAAAGAAAAATTTGTCCCGAAATCCTCATGGATGATGGAGTTAGCGATGCTTTTTCTACATGCAGGGCAGTAGAGCAACGCCCCTACGCTATAATATAAAATGTTGTCTTTCAATTATGTGATTCTCCCTGAAATTTTATTTATATAAAGTGGAAAATAATATGAAATTCTTCTATGGCAAAAATAATACATATTTTTAAAGTATATTTTACCACCCACATTTTATAAGTATAACATAAAACCAGTAGTTCGAGAACGGAATTTTTAATAGTTACTGTTGTTTCATACCAGATAAGGATAAACCTTTTTGTGGTTAGTGTATAATTATTATTGGCATATATAGGAATTATTCCTAAAATAAAAAGGA
>CANOFW010000056.1 GCA_947565425.1 uncultured Lachnospiraceae bacterium | reverse complement strand
TCCAAACAAGGGACGGCGCAGACTGGTTTCAGGACAGCAGCCAAAATTACTGGCGGGTTTTCCCTTTTATCGAGCGTTCTGTATGCCTTGAAAAAGTGGAGAGCGCGAAGGATTTTTATGACAGTGCTGTCGCTTTTGGCAATTTCCAGAAACAGTTGGCAGACTTTCCCGTTGAAATCCTGCATGAAACCATTCCCAATTTTCACAACACTGCCTCCCGTTTTGCGGACTTTCAGAAGGCAGTTTCAGAGGGAGACCCAACCCGCATAGCGCTTGCGCAGGCAGAGATTGCCTTCGCCCTCGAGCGTCAGAAAGAGACCTCTGTATTGGTCAATCTGCTCGCCGAGGGCGCGCTGCCGCTCCGGGTCACGCACAACGATACCAAGCTCAACAATATTCTCTTTGACGCGGACACGCACAAAGCGCTGTGCATCATTGATCTTGATACTGTTATGCCCGGACTTTCGCTGTACGATTTTGGTGACTCCATCCGTTTTGGCGCCAGCACCGGCGCGGAGGACGAGACGGATTTGACCAAAGTCGAGCTGGACCTGACGCTGTTTGAAGCCTTCACAAAAGGCTATCTCGAGGGCTGCGCCGGGCGTCTCACCGCAAAAGAAACCGAGCTGCTTCCTATGGGCGCAAAGCTGATGACCTATGAGTGCGGCATCCGTTTTCTGGCTGATTTCCTGACAGGAGACCACTATTTCAAAATCCACCGCGACCACCACAACCTCGACCGGGCCAGAACCCAGTTCCAGCTCGTCGCAGATATGGAAGCCAAATGGCAGGATATGACAGCGATTGTGAAAAAATATACAAATCCCGCATAGGAGGTGGCCAATTTATAATGGTACAATTTTATCAGGGGACGCCGGAGTCCGTTATGGAACGGCTGCACAGAACAATATCATATTTTGACAAGTCATGGAGCAGTAAATGCGTGCCTGCGTCAGACGAACAAATTCAACAATTAGAAAACATCTGTGCTGAGTACGGTTACTATGTTCCAAAAGTATACCTTGACTACCTAAAGGCAATGGGCGGAAATGATGGCGGTTTGCTTGAAAGAGAATGGGACGGTTACATGGAGCCGAACCTCCATACCATTCTTGAGCTATTTTGTGATGAAGATTTTGAGGCGAGAGAATATTTGCAGCAGGGGCTTCTTTTGTTTTCTTACCACTGGTCAGATACACATTGTTATTTGAGGATAACAACGCATGATGATAATCCTGTCGTGACAGACTGGGAACATCATTACTTCGCCGGAAGTTTTGAAAAATACTTATTTCAGAAAGCATTTAACATTTACCAAGAAAAATTTGAGCATAAGCTGTCTGTTGGAACGTCTATCATGACGTGTGATACATTGTTGAAAAAATATTCATTTCCATGTTCGGTTTGTGGTGGAACAGATGAAGAAAAGATGGAATTTGTGCGGTGGCTTGTCGTAAACCTCCCTGATCTGCACGAAAAGGAAACATGGTTTAGCGATAATCTGAATTATTGCAGCTACAACGAACATTATACACTGAGCATAAATATACATCACAGCCTGCTGCTTGTCTTTTCATGTGATGATATCAAACTAAAGAAAAAGATAGATACACAATTAAATCGCATATTTCAGCGATGACAGCTATTCAGAACCCTCAAATCACCAGAGGGTTCTTTTACATGTTCCATATTCATACTATTATAATAGATAACTCTTGAAAGGATTTTGATCCGATATGCAAATCTACGTCGTCAAAGAAAATGACACACTTGACAGTATTGCAGCCGCATTTATGGTCAGCGCGGAGGATATCGCCTACGATAATCAGATTGCCGCACCCTATCCGCTGGCTGTTGGTCAGGCACTGTTGATTCCAACAGATGAGGAGAACTTTCAGAAACGCGAGGTGTATGTCAACGGCTATGCCTATCCGTATATACGAAATGAAGTACTCACCGAAACGCTACCCTATTTGACCACTCTATCCGTATTTTCTTACGGCTTTACTCCCAGCGGAAATCTGATTCCGCCCAAGACAGATGACAGCCGCCTGCTTCATGAAGCGTGGCGGCAGGGCGTCGCACCCGTCTTGGTTCTGACGCCCTTTGACGAGTCAGGAATGTTTAACAATTATCTCATCAGTGAAATCACCCACAACAGGACTGCACAGCAGAACTTAATTGACCAGATGTTTCTGGTGATGGAGGAAAAGGGCTTTGCGGGCATTGACCTCGACTTTGAGTATATTCTGCCGGAGGACAGACTGGCATACGCCGATTTTGTCGCCAATGTCAGGGCACAGGCGTCCCCCAAGGGTTATTTCGTCTCCGTGGCGCTCGCGCCCAAAACCTCTGCCAACCAAAAAGGACTGTTATACGAAGGCAAAGATTATAAGCTGCTTGGCGCCGCAGCGGACAGTGTCCTGCTGATGACTTATGAGTGGGGCTATACCTACGGCCCGCCTATGGCTGTCGCGCCCATCAACAAAGTGCGCGAGGTGGTGGAGTATGCCGTCACAGAGATTCCGACTGAAAAGATTGACCTTGGCATCCCCAATTACGGTTACGACTGGACGCTTCCCTTTGTCCAAGGCTCCTCCAAAGCACGCACCATCAGCAACGTGGAGGCGGTGCAGATCGCCATCGAAAATGATGCGGTAATACAGTTTGACCAGACTGCGATGTCCCCCTATTTCCGCTATGAAAAAAACGGGCTACAGCACGAGGTATGGTTTGAGGACGTGCGCAGCATGAAAGAAAAATTCCAGCTCATCACGGAATATGACCTGCGTGGGATGGGATACTGGCAAATCATGCGGCTGTTCCGCGCAAACTGGCTCCTGCTCGCCGACACCTTTGACATTCACCGGCTGACCGGGTAAGAAAGAGCCAGACCGTGTGCATAAAGAATCAGCCGCCCGGCAGCGACCGCGCTACGCACAGGCTTCCCCAGCCAATTCTGCTGTCTGGGCGGTTTGATATGCCAGACAGCGGCTGCGCCCCCCGTATCAGGTTCGCCTTCAAGCGCTCCCCATATGGTGCTGTCAAGTAAGGACTAACAATTTTTTATACTTTTTTTAGATTTCTTTATTTTTTCTTTATAAACTATATCAAACTGTGATTTCCCATATACATATATGGCTTCAATCCATTCATCCACCATTTCTCTAGTAAGAATTTCCAATTTTCCATTATGTCTCGCCTTTTCCGGTTGTGTCCTATCTTCTTCCTCACACTGTTCCCTTTGTTTTTGCAGATTTTGAATCTGCTCGCTTAATCTTCTTTCTTCTTCCCTCAATGCCCCTACTCTATTCAAGTAGGTTTTCCGCTCCATCTGTTTTCTTTTGTATTGCTCATATAGATACTGTTTTTCTATCTTTAATGAATCCTGTTTCTGTTCCAATGCTTTGCACATCTTTCTTATCTGTTTATGATCCATCACTGGAAAATCTGTATCTGATTTCTGACTTTGGTTTCCCCCCTCCAAAATTCCTTGTTCCAATTCCTCATTGATACATTCTAAAATAGCTATCTCTAATTCCGGCTCACTCAATCGCTCACCGATACACTCAGTATTATCCTCATATTCTGCCTTTTTACAGATAAAGTAAGGTATTGTAGTACAGTCTATCCGGATAAGACTTCTTTTGCAATGTCCACACCGTATTTTCCCAAGCAAGAGGCTATCCCGTTTTGGAGTATGTTTTTTTCCTTTTTGGCATCCATTGTTTTTTAACACTTCTAATGCCAGAAGATATTCCTGTTCGGTAACAATCGCCTCATGCCTGCCAGGAATACATATCTGTTCTTCCTCCGGCACCTGCCTAAAATGGCTGCCCCCAACTTCCGTTACCCTGGTTTTTCCATTGACAACAGTTCCGGTATATATTTTGTTCTGCAAAATCTTCCGGACTTTTCCGCTGTCCCAATACCCTTCCCCATCCAGAATATGATATTGCAGCTTCTCCCTATTCTTATACTGTCCTGGTGTTGGTATCTTTTCCTTATTTAACAGTTTCGCTATTCTTCCAGTCCCACACCCTTCACAAGCTAGCCCAAATATCCGCTTCACATATTGCGCAGCCACTTCATCTACCATTAGAATCTTCTTATTATCAGAGAAGCGATAGCCAAATGGCGCTCTGGGACCGATAAAATCTCCCCTCTTTCTTCTTATCAGCAGCGACGAACGCATTTTTTCAGACAAGTCCTTGCTATACATATCATACAAAAGGCTCTTAAATGCAATCTCAATCCCTCCCGTAGTCCCTATGTAATCATTACTGTCGTATCCATCGTTGATTGCAATAAAACGGACTCCCATAAAAGGGAAAATCTGCTCCAGGTAATCCCCTACCTCCAAATAATTTCTCCCAAACCTGGAAAGGTCTTTTACTACGATACAGCATATTTTCCCCGCCCTTACTAATGACAGCATTTCCTTTACTGCCGGTCGGTCAAAGTTTGTCCCACTGTAACCATCATCCACAAATTCCAATGGCTGTATAAAGGGATAGATTTGTTTCTCTCTGATATACCTGGTAATCAGATCTCTTTGATGGCCAATACTGTCACTCTCTGCTTTCGCATCCTTCGATACAATATCCCCATCCTCTACGGAAAGTCTAAGATATTCAGCCAAAATTCTCTCTGCCACGCTCCCCACCCCTTTCCGCTAAATGGCTCGCTAAGGATATTTGCAATCCGCGATGTTCCTTACCCATAACGTCATTACCGCTTTGCAGCACTGATGTTAAATATTCATATTCATTACGAAAACGAAACCGGATATGGATTCTTTTATCCTCATACACTTCCACTTTATCCAATAGGTTTACCGCCATATCCCTCGTAAGCTCTTTTACATCCCTGAAATTCAGAAACGCTTTCAGCCAGCGGTTTTCCCCACTCATACATTGCTTAAAGTTATCCAATTCAGCCTGTTTATTGTTCCATTCTGTTTCCAAATCAGAAATCTTTCTTGTATACCTTTCTTTTGCGGTTAAATATTCATCTTTTGTCAAGATCCCCTGTTTCATATCTTCGTAAATACTGTTTTTTAGATATACATATCTTTGCAGCTCATCCCTTGCCTGCTCCGTTTCTTTCTTTTTCATTCTGTAAACGGCAGACTGGCTATCCGATTTTCTCATCCGTTCCAACAGACTATCAGCTTCTACAGCCAATTCTATCTGCAGCCTTATCTGCTTTTTCACCATATCTAAAATTTTATAATCTACAATAGACGATGTATTACACTTTATCTGGGAATGTCCATAGGCAGATCCACAATAAAAATAATACCGTGCCTTTCCATTCCTCACATCTTTATTCCGCCACATCGCATGACCGCAGATTCCACATACCAGAATCCCTTCCAGCACATTCCCATATCCCGGTCCACCTTGCCTGTCTTTCCATACTTTTCGGTTTTTTTCCCGTATTTCCTGTACTTTTTGGAATACTTCCAGGTCAATGATTGCCGGGTGATTATTTTCTATGATTTCCCACGCACTTTCTTCTTTTTTACCCCGTCTTTCTCTGGAATAAATGGAACAGTTATATTTTCCCTGCACCAGATCCCCAACATACGCCCTGTTATATAAAATCCTGCTGACTGCTTCCTGCTGCCATAAAATATGGCTGCAATTTTTATACTTTTTCATTCCCTGCTCCCCCGCATATCTGCTGGGGGACGGGATGCCTTCCTGATTTAATATGTTTGCAATCTTATAGGCGCTTATCCCCTGCATTTTCATTTCAAAAATACGCCTTACGATATCTGCCGCAGGCTGATCTATCACATATTTATTATCTTCCAGAACATACCCATACGGAGCTTTGCTGCCTATAAACTGTCCCTGTTCCTTTTTCACCCGGAACGCCGACATAATTTTATTCGATATATCTTTTGAATAATAATCGTTTGCCAGGTTTTTAAATTCTGTAATTAGTTCCTTCGGAGGAAAAATCTCCCCTGCGCTGTCAAAACGGTCATTGACCGCAATAAAACGGATACCCAGGAATGGGAATATTTTCTCAAGATAATCCCCTGCTTCCAGATAGTTCCTTGCAAACCGGGAAAGGTCTTTCACAATGATACAATTAATTCGGCCGCATTTTGCGTCCTCCATCATACGTTCCCACCCCGGCCTTTCAAAATCAGTCCCTGTCTTCCCATTATCCATATAAGTTTCAACGGTTTTCACTTTTTCAAACTGATTTACAAATTCCAATAACAGTTCAAGCTGGTTCTCTATTCCATCTGCACTTCTGCCGCCATTATCTTCATTGGACAAACGGACATACAGCCCCGCCTCTACAGCAGGCGTTTTAAGCTGCCCTGCAGCATTTCCTTCTTCTTGCCGTATGGCATCATGGTATCCCCGAAGGGGGCTTCCCTGTTTTCTACTTGTCCTTGCCATATGTACCCTCCTTTTCCCCATGATTGGCAGACAGACTGCCTGTATCCCCTGTGAAAGTTTCCCCCTGCAATTCTTCCAACAGGCTTAAAGATGCCTGAAATTCATCTGCATATTTGAAGTGTATTTCTATCCTTGGATAACGCTCTCCCTCCTTCTTTTCATAGACAAGTATCTGCCCAATCAAAGAAACAACAACTTCCCTCGATAAAGATTCCAAATACCCATATTTCTTAAACTCATTGATCCAATCGCATGTACTCCACTCTCCTTCAGCAAGAAATGCCATCTCCACTTCCATTGCCTCCAACATCTGCTCCGCTGTCTGAATACGTTTTTCATAAATTTCTTTTAGCTCCAGATATTCTTCCTTCGTAATCAGCTCATCTTTGTAATCTTCATATAAATCCAAGCGCAAATGGTTATATTTCTCCACCTCTTCCTTTTTCTTTGTAATCTGACGGTTTCTCTTTCCTAGCTCCCCTTTCCTAATCTGTGCATCTTCCAGTTTATCCAGAATGCGTCCCAAATCTGTTACATTCTTAATCTGATGGTTCAACAGTTTCCGTACACTTTCTTCCAAAGCCTCCGCATTGATGCTGTGGGAACTGCAAATATTCTTATTTCCTTTATGGTTTCCACATACATAATAAATAAATTTTCTTTTTCCGGAAGGAACCGTCTTTCTGACCATGTTTGCGCCGCAGTCACCGCACTTTACAACGCCGGACAGATAATACACTTTCTCTTTTTCGGTTCCTGTCCTTGTATCCATCTGTAATTGCTCTTGCGCATTTTGAAAATCAACCGTTGGGATGATGGCTTCATGGGCATTTTCCACCTGACTCCATTTGCTCTGGTCACGTTTTACTTTCTTTTTTACTTTATAATTTGGCGTGGTTTCCTTTCCCTGCACCAAAGTTCCGGTATAAACGGGATTCCCTAAAATGCGTAGTACATGCATATGTGTCCACTGGCTCTTCAAATTTTTCTTAAAACCTGTATAAAACGCACTTCCATTCTCTTTTTTATAGTCCATCGGCGTAAGTATGTTTTTCTTATTCAGCTTCTCCGCTATTTTATATGCATTGCTTCCCTGCAGATACATCTGAAAGATAGACCGCACCACCTCCGCAGCTTCTTCGTCTATCTCCAGCTTATTTTTATCTTCTTCCGACTTCTGGTAGCCATAAGGGGCAAAGGGTCCTACAAAATCCCCCTTTTTCCTTTTCACTTCCAAGTTACTCCGAATTTTAATACTAATATCTCTGCAGTATGCATCATTGATCAGATTTTTGAATGGAATGATAATGTTATTTGTCTGTGCGTCATTAGTTAGACTGTCATAGTTATCGTTGATTGCAATAAAACGGACACCCAGGTATGGGAATATTTTTTCAATATATTTCCCTACCTCGATGTGGTTCCTCCCAAAACGTGATAAATCCTTCGTTACCACGCAGTTCACTTTTCCTGTTTTAATATCCTCTAACATTTGCCGGAATGCCGGACGCTCGAAATTCACCCCGGAATAGCCATCATCTACCCTAACGGCATGGATTCTGATGTCCTCCTTGGATTTTAGAAACTCTAAGATAAGCTCTCTTTGATTCGTAATGCTGTCACTTTCCTCCTTATCCCCATCTTCTTTCGACAGGCGCAGATAAACGTCAGCATCATATACTTCAGTATTCAGATTTGCATTCATTTCATCACCTCAAATAGTCTTGTTTGTTGTCAAACCTTTCCTATTTGGGGTTCTGCTTCGTCCGTAATCATTGTACCATTCCAGACCGCAAATGTCCATAGAAAGCTCTAACAAAGACTTTGCCCTTCCATACTCATACATAGCTGAACCAGTTTGTTTTCAAGGCTCTCCTTTGCTTCTGAGTAGGAAATCTTTACGACCATGCCGTTACAGATAAAACAAAACGGATTCTTAATCTTCTCCGCAAAATCCATCCACCTCTCTCTAGCTGAAAGGGAACTGTCAATTTCTATTTTCTCTATATCTTCTAAAATTGAAACATCCACTGTGCGGATATCCACCTTTTTCAATTCTTCTAATTCTGCCTGATTCATCCTAAATTCCTCGACTTTCCTTTATTCACTATATTCTCCTTTGATTGTCCATTATGTTCCTTTTCTAAATCCTGCAGGCGGCCGTCAGGAAACAGCGCCATTGGAATCTCACCATCTTTTCAGACCGGATCAGCTTATATCCGGAAGTATCATTATCAGAAACAGCCTCATCGCCGCAAAGTCCCTACCTCTTTGCCAATAATCAAATATTTATCGCTCGTACCTTTACTTCAATGCCCGTATCAACATTTCTTCATTTTCAATACCCGTCACTTTGCGACATCATGTCGCAAAGTGACGGATACAGGTAGTCCTAGCGTATTCATTAAATGGCTCCGCTGTTTCATACGTCCTGCAGGATACTCAATATGAAATTATCAAGGTACAAAAAATCAGCCAGCCTGTTTTATGCCTGTACGCCCTTATATGGAACCGGGCGGAAAGCCAATGTTTTGGCAATCAGTTTTGTTTCCAGCCGTCTGCGCAATGTTTCATCCACACAGTAATGTACCTGCCCAAACTCGTCGTACATTTTCCTGGTGGATAATTTTGCTATGTAGCCCTCGTAGTGCGCCAACACCGCATGAATTGCCTCCACATCCCCTTCAGATGCCGCCTTAATAATATGAAAAGGCAGCAAATTTCTTTCTTCCGTTTGCTTATTCTTCTGCTCCATCCATATTTTCCTCCATAAGTTTTTTCAGTAACTCAAGAGAGCGTATCCGATGCTCCCGTATAGTGCTATGTACCAGTTTCATTTCCCTTGCTATCTCGGCGTCGCTCATTTCCAGGAAATAAGACAGCAGGACTACGTTCCGCTTCTTCTCTGTCAGAGCTTGCAGCGCTTCCACAAGCAGTGTGTCCTTGACCTCAATGTCATAGCCCAGGACTTGAAAATGGGAATGATCCAGATCGTATTCATCCATTACGGAAATACTGTTCAATTCTGTTTCCGTCATATCCGAGAAATTTACTTCGTGATTCCTCCGGTACTCCATATGCCTGTGGTAATCTGCTGCCTCGCCGTCCAATGCTAACTGGCACAGACGGTCAAACTGGTGCATGACCGTCAATTCATCCTGGGAAGGAGATTGATCCATTTGGTTTCACCTCCTTCCCGTTCCAACTGGCAGAAAGAGAGGGCATAAAACCTCCCCTCACTCTTTCTCCCGAATGGGAATGCCCGTTTTGACGGGTCTTTCCAAAAATTTTTAAAAAATTTTCAAATATAGAAAAAACGCCCTGACAGATATGGCTCCGTCTGGCGTTTTTTATCATGACAATATTCTTTTTACATACAAAAATGTACTCTGATACACTACCTTCAAGTGTGTTTTTGGAAAGGAAACCTACTAAGATTTTTTTAATTGATTTACCTGTTCTCTCTTTCCCTCTGCCGCCTGATAAAAGCTTACAATATCATGCTGGCAGACATGGCAGCACGCTTTCCCAATATGCCTATCTTCGTACATTCCTGCTCCTGCACAGTCGAAAGGCACAAAGAAAACACTCAAATAAGCCTTTGAGGACTGTGTTTTTTTATCTCAAAGGTTATTGAGTGTTTAAGTAGTCTAATAAACTACTAAATATTCATCTATTACACTTTTCACTTTCACCAAGTATTGTTATACACTACTTAAAAGAAAGCATACGAGGTGAATGATATGGCAGA
>CANOFW010000055.1 GCA_947565425.1 uncultured Lachnospiraceae bacterium | reverse complement strand
CTTATTTCAGCCCCGCCTGATTTCGTATGGATTTAACAATACTTTTCGGGATGTCGCCGGGATGCTTCGGGATGCTTACTTTTCCAGGCTTTGTTGGGTGTTTGTATTGGTAATGTGAGCCGCTTATGTCTGACACGTACCATCCATCATCCTTTAGCATCCGGTCGGCTTCTCTGAATCTCATGTATGTTTCCTCCTTACAATTATATAATAACACGTATTTTACGTATTATCAAGAGAAAAACATAAAAAATATACGTATTTTACGTAGATATTATATGCAGATACCGGGAAAGTATGCAGACTGGCAGCAGGAAATAAGGGAATCCACACTAATGTGGAAAGCGTAATAGTACGTTGTCCTGCTGCCCTATCCCACATTATAGAAAGGCGGTGCTTATTATGGCAGAAAAGAGGAAAGACAACCGGCATACATACACAAGCCTTGCTTATTCTGCCGGGGCTGATGTGAAGATTGTGAGCCAGAACCTTGGACACGCTTCTACATCCGCGACACTGGACACATATACGCATCTGACAGAGGATAAAAAGAAAGAGCAGGAGGCGGTGGCGCAGACGGTCAGAATATCATAATAGCTGTGACAATTCTGTGACAAATTCGAGAGGAAAGACGGAAAAAGATAGACCTTGATAAAAGTACCCTATTAGGCAGCAGTATTGATATAAGCAAGGATAATACAAGATGAAACAACACAAACAAAAGTTCGTAAAGAAAAAACCCTTGACACCCTAATCCTTTTGTAGTATGATACGACAGGTGGTAGGAATGGAAAAGAAATTAATGCAGACATATCTCTATGATTTTTATGGAGACCTGCTGAATGAACATCAGCGGGACATATATGAGGATTTTGTGCTGAATGACTTTTCCCTGGGCGAGATAGCCCAGATGCAGGGAATCAGTCGCCAGGGCGTTCATGACCTTGTGAAACGGTGTGATAGGACGCTGGAGGGATATGAACAGAAACTGCATTTGTTGGAGCGTTTTCTGAAAATGAAAGAGCAGATTTTAAAGATTCGCTCGCTTACCGAAGAGCACAGTAACAGAAATGGATGCGAGGCGATGGCCGAAATCAGGGCCATCTCTGATGAGATATTAGAGGAGTTGTAATATGGCGTTTGACAGCTTGTCTGAAAAATTGCAGAATGTATTCAAATCCCTGCGCAGCAAGGGGCTTCTCACGGAGGCTGACGTCAAAGCGGCTCTCAAAGAGGTAAAATTGGCGCTGCTTGAGGCGGATGTCAATTTTAAGGTAGTCAAGCAGTTTGTGAAATCCGTGCAGGAGCGCGCCGTGGGTCAGGACGTGATGAACGGTCTGAATCCCGGGCAGATGGTAGTTAAGATTGTAAATGAAGAGCTGGTCAATTTGATGGGCTCTGAGATGACGGAAATTGCTTTGAAGTCAGGTGCGGACATTACGGTGATTATGATGGCGGGGCTGCAAGGTGCAGGTAAGACCACTACTACAGCGAAGATTGCTGGTAAGCTCAAGCAGAAGGGCAAAAAGCCATTGCTTGTGGCGTGTGATGTTTACCGGCCGGCGGCCATCCAGCAGTTACAGATTAACGGTGAGAAACAGAACGTGGAAGTGTTTTCCATGGGAGAGCATCACAAGCCAGCCAATATTGCCAAGGCAGCGCTGGAACATGCCAAAACAAACGGACAGAATGTTGTGATTTTGGACACGGCGGGACGTTTGCATATCGACGAAGATATGATGCGGGAATTACAGGAGATTAAAGAACAAGTTGAGGTAACGCAGACCATTCTGGTGGTGGACGCCATGACTGGACAGGACGCCGTGAATGTGGCGTCTATGTTTGAGGAGAAGATTGGCATTGACGGCGTGATTCTCACGAAGTTAGATGGTGATACCAGGGGCGGTGCGGCATTGTCCATCCGCGCAGTTACCGGCAAGCCAATATTGTATGTAGGTATGGGTGAGAAGCTTTCCGATTTGGAGCAGTTTTATCCCGACCGTATGGCAAACCGCATCCTCGGCATGGGCGATGTACTGACATTGATTGAGAAAGCACAGGAGAACATTGACGAGGAAAAGGCAAGAGAATTAGAACAGAAGATGAAGAAGGCCGAGTTCGGCTTTGACGATTATCTGGAATCTATGAATCAGATGAAAAAGATGGGCGGCATTTCCAGTATGTTGCAGATGATGCCCGGGATTGGCGGTTCCCAGATTGCAGAGATTGAGAATGCTGTGGACGAGAAGAAAATGGCAAGGATTGAGGGTATTATCTATTCCATGACGCCCAAGGAGCGGGCGAATCCTTCCATACTCAATCCCAGCCGCAAACGCAGGATTGCGGCGGGAGCAGGCGTGGATATCAGCGAGGTCAACCGCCTGGTAAAGCAGTTTGAGCAGTCCAGGAAGATGATGAAACAGATGTCTGGCATGATGGGCGGCAAGGGCAGACGTCGCGGAGGATTTAAACTGCCGTTTGGCTTGTAAACAGGAAGGCTTAAAGCTGCCGTTTGGCTTGTAAACAGAAAGGCTTAAAACTGCCGTTTGGCTTGTAAATTAGCAGACGGCATGATGCGCGGTACAGTTTGTGCCGACTGAATTACAGATTACTTATGTATAAGTAATATAGATAAATCATAACCAGGAGGTGATAAGAAGTGGTAAAGATCAGATTAAAGAGAATGGGACAGAAGAAAGCTCCTTTCTATAGAATTGTCGTAGCTGATTCCAGATCTCCCAGAGACGGAAGATTTATTGAAGAAATCGGAACATATGATCCTACAAGAGATCCGAGCGAATTTCATGTAAATGAGGAATTAGCAAAGAAGTGGTTAGCAAATGGCGCTCAGACGACAGAGACAGTAGCAAAGATCTTCAAGGCAGCCGGCATCGAGAAATAATTTTCGTGAGGTGACGTAATGAAAGAATTAGTAGAGGTAATTGCGAAAGCACTTGTGGATTTCCCAGAAGAAGTTGCGGTTACAGAGACTGAGAATGACAAAGCCATTGTTTTGGAATTACGTGTTGCCCAGGCAGATATGGGGAAAGTAATTGGCAAGCAGGGGCGGATTGCAAAAGCCATTCGTGCAGTTGTGAAAGCAGCAGCAGCTAAGAGTGACAAGAAAGTTATTGTTGATATTGTGCAGTAAGCAGCAAAGAGAAGCTGCCGTGGAATTGAAATTCGGTTCTGCGGCAGTTTTTATGCACAGAAAATATGCCACGAAAGCGGTGCGCAGAATTGTTATTTTATAGGAGAATCGGGATGGAAGATTTATTGCAGGTGGGAGCCATTGCCACGACCCATGGCGTAAGAGGAGAGGTAAAGGTATTTCCCATGACAGACGATGTGAATCGTTTTAAGAAACTAAAAAAGGTCCTTTTAGATACAGGAAAAGATTTTTTGGAACTGGAAATTTGTCAGGTGAAATTTTTTAAGAACATGGTTATTTTGAAATTTAAGGGAATCGACAACATCAACGATATAGAGAAATACAAAGGCAAAGGTCTCTTTGTTACCAGAGAGCACGCCGTAAAATGTGAAAAAGACGAGTATTTCATCGCTGATTTGATTGGTATAGAGGTAAGTACCGAGGAGGGAGAACCGCTGGGCGAGCTGGTAGATGTACTTCAAACGGGGGCAAATGATGTGTATGTAGTGCGCATAAGTGAACAATCCCCTTATTTGCACAAAGTGTCAGGTAAGAAAAAGGAGCTGCTTTTGCCGGCAATCCGGGAGTGCGTGTTAGATGTGGATATGCAGGAGAGAAGAATGAAAGTTCACCTGATGGCGGGACTGTTGGATGTGGATGACACGGAGGAAAAGCAATGAATTTTTATATATTAACGCTGTTTCCGCAGATGGTAGAAGAAGGACTGCATACTAGTATTATCGGGCGTGCGGTGGAGGCTGGAACGCTGCGTATTGAGACCGTAGATATCCGCAGCTATGCGCAAAATAAGCATCACAAAGTGGACGATTACCCTTACGGCGGCGGGGCGGGCATGTTGATGCAGGCGCAGCCGGTTTACGATGCCTGGAAATCGGTGGTAGACCGTTTGAGGAAAAAGCCGCGCTGCGTCTATGTGACGCCACAGGGCACTGTTTTTCGCCAGCAAACGGCGAAAGAGCTTGCCCTAGAGGAAGATTTGATTTTGCTCTGCGGCCATTATGAAGGCATAGATGAGCGTGTTTTGCAAGAAATTGTCACGGACTATTTGTCAATTGGGGATTACGTTCTTACGGGAGGAGAACTCCCGGCGATGGTAATGGTAGATGCGATTTCGCGCATGGTTCCCGGGGTATTGAGCAACGCGGATTCTGGCTCTGCCGAGTCTTTTGAGGGAAATCTGCTCGAATATCCGCAGTATTCCCGCCCCGAAGAATGGATGGGCAAGAAAGTACCGCCGGTGCTTCTTTCCGGCCACCATAAGAATATTGAATCATGGCGCCGGGAACAGTCGATTTTGCGCACAAAAGAACGCCGCCCCGATTTGTTAGAGGGGGCGGCGCTTACCAGGCAGGAGCAGGAATGGCTGCTGACTGCTACTCAAAATGGAGTTATTAATGGATATTGAGGTTGTTGCTCTACAATCATTACGAATGCCAGATATTCATTTTACGGATGATTACCAGCGTTGCAATCATCAGCACAATGGCAATCGGCAGCACGATAATTGCATTCGGTACGAATCCGGCGAGGATGTAGCTTAAAAAGCTGACGCCTGCCACTGTCATGGCATAGGGGAGCTGCGTGGATACATGCGTTACATGGTTACACTGCGCGCCTGCGCTCGCCATGATCGTTGTATCGGAAATCGGTGAGCAGTGGTCTCCACATACAGCGCCTGCCATACATGCAGATACGCAGATAACGCCGAGCGGGTTATCCAGTGGGAATACGGCAAGCGTAATCGGAATCAGGATGCCGAAAGTGCCCCAGGAAGTACCGGTTGCAAAGGCAAGGAAAACGCCGATGATAAAGACGATTGCCGGTAAGAATACCTGGAAGCTGCTGGCGGAACTGTTTACCACGGCTTCTACGAATTCTTTTGCGCCGAGAGAATCGGTCATTGCCTTTAAACTCCATGCAAAGGTCAGGATCAGGATTGCCGGAACCATAGATTTGAATCCTTCGGGGATGGACTCTGCAATATCTTTAAACTTGATGGATCTGCGGATTAAGTAGTAAATAACTGTGATAATCAATGCCACGGCGGAGCCCAGCATCAGGCCGATAGAAGCATCGGAATTGGAAAATGCATCTACAAAGTTCACGCCCTCGAAAAATCCGCCGGAATAAATCATACCCACTACACAGGAGACAATCAATACGGCAATCGGGAGAATCAGGTCAATCACTTTTCCGTTCGGATTGCTGTTCTCAGCAGCGGCATTTGCATAATCGTTCATGCCAGAGAAGATGTCTCCTTTTTCTTTGGCGTTTTTCTCATGCGCAGCCATTGGGCCGTAATCCATGCCGGTTATTGCGAGGAAGATCATCATCACGATAGTCAAAATTGCATAGAAGTTGAAGGGGATTGTGCGGATAAAGAGATAGAGACCATTTCCGTCCTCTACATAGCTTGCTACCGCGGCAGCCCAGGATGATACTGGGGCAATGATACAGATGGGAGCAGCCGTCGCATCAATGACATACGCCAGCTTTGCCCGGGAAACTTTGCTGCTGTCTGATACCGGGCGCATAACGCTTCCTACGGTCAGGCAGTTGAAGTAGTCGTCAATAAAAATTAACACGCCCAAAGCGATAGTCGCAAGCTGCGCGCCGGCGCGCGTCTTGATGTGGGAAGACGCCCAGCGTCCAAACGCAGCGGAACCGCCGGCTTTGTTCATCATCACTACCATGATGCCCAGGATTACTAGGAAAATCAGAATGCCTACATTATAGGCGTCTGCAAGCACGGCAACAATGCCGTCATTGAATACATGGGTCAGCGTTCCTTCAAAGCTGAAATTAGAGTAGAGCAGACCTCCGATTACAATGCCGACAAAGAGCGAAGAATAGACTTCTTTGGTAATCAGGGCAAGTCCGATAGCAATAATTGGCGGCAGAAGCGACCATACCGTCTTATAAAAATAGCTTGGCGTCTCGGTTGCGCCGTCTCCCGCCGCATATGCGATGGCAGGAAGGAGAAGCGCTACAATGCAAAAGAGAAAAAGTAATTTGGCGCCTTTTTTCGCGCGAAGAGCGGCAAACCTTCTTTTCTCAGGGGTTGGGTTGTTTTTCATCTTGTGTCCTCTCTTTCTCCCTTCTAAGTGAGAAGGGGTGGCTGTTTCTGATAGTAAATTTCATGATACGCAGCTTTGTCTTACAGGGGGCACGGCATGTTACCGTAGAAATTATAGCAGTTGAATTCCGTGTTGTTCGGCTTCCTTGCAGACCTCTTCCTTCCAGAGTGAGGATTGCACTTCTCCGATGTGCGCTTTGCGCAGGAAGAACATGCAAATTCTTGACTGCCCGATACCGCCGCCGATTGTCAGTGGGAGCGTTCCTTCTAGGATAGATTTCTGGAAGGGAAGCTGGGCGCGTTCGGGGCATCCTGCTTTGCCAAGCTGGGCCTTCAAAGATTCCTCGTCTACACGGATTCCCATGGAAGACAGTTCTAAGGCAATGTCCAGGACCGGATAGTAGACAACAATGTCGGCATTCAGCGCCCAGTCATCATAATCTGGGGCTCTGCCATCGTGCGGCTCGCCGGATTTCAGCTTATCGCCGATCTGCATGATGCATGCTGCGCCTTTTTCTTTGCAAATCAGATATTCACGCTCCTTGGGCGTGGACTGTGGGTACATGTCTTCCAATTCCCCGGTAGTGACAAAGAAAATATCATGGGGTAGGATTTCTTCTATGTAGTCGTACTGAATTGCCATATATTTTTCTGTCTTGCGCAATACTTTGTAGACAATTTGCACAGTCTCTTTTAAAAAGTCCAGGTTCCTGTCTTCTCTGGAAATAATTTTTTCCCAATCCCACTGGTCTACAAAAATGGAATGGATGTTGTCAGTGTCCTCGTCCCGGCGGATGGCGTTCATGTCTGTGTAAAGTCCTTCACCCAGAGAAAAGCCGTACTTTTTCAAAGCGTAACGTTTCCATTTGGCCAATGAATGTACAATCTCAGCAGTTTTTTCATTCTGCTCCTTAATGCCGAAAGTTACAGGGCGTTCCACGCCGTTTAAGTTGTCGTTGAGACCGGAGTCCGGGTCTACAAACAGCGGTGCAGACACGCGTTGCAGGTTTAACCGTTCTGCCAGCAAATTCTGAAAAGAATCTTTGACAGTCTTGATGGCAATCTGCGTATCGTGCAGACTCAAGGCGGATTGGTAATTTTCCGGTATAATTAAATGCTCCATAAATTTTCTCCTTATTCGTTTATTTTACGAATGTTTCATGAATTATTAAATCTACATGTTCACGCACATGCCATTCGCAGAGCATGTGCTCATTGCTGTGTTGTCTGACAAGTGAACTGTAACTATTATATGCTTGCCGGCATATTTTTTCAATAAGGAAGTTGTAGTTTTCGCCAAGATATGAGAAAATAAGTTACAGTTCACTTGTCAGACAATATGGAGATAATCACATGCTCTGCGAATGGCGTGGGAGTGAACGGTAACGAAGCTGTATAAACTCGAATGTAAGGAGGACAAGCATGAAAGAGCTGCATTTTGGAGTAGACTATTATCCAGAGCATTGGGAGAGGAGCCGTTGGGAGAAAGACGCCGTGCTGATGCAGAAAATGGGAATTCAGATGGTGCGCATGGCAGAGTTTTCCTGGCATAAATTGCAGCCGACAGAGGATGTTTTTGACTTTAGCTGGTTGGACGAAGCGATTGGACTTTTGGGACGCTATGGGATATATACGATTCTGGGCACGCCTTCGGCGGCGCCGCCGGCATGGATGATAAATAAGCATCCGCAAATTCTGCCGGTGGATCGTGAAGGGCGTATTCGCGGTTTCGGAGGTCGGCATCATGATTGCCAGTCAAATCCCATTTACCGGGAATATATCAGGAAATTGGTGACAAAGATGGCGCAGCATTATGGGGAGAATCCTCATGTCATTGGCTGGCAGCCGGATAATGAGCTGGGAAACAGTCATCAGGACTTGTGCACTTGCGAGTGCTGCCGTAAGCATTTCCAGGGCTGGCTTCAAAGAAAATATAAGACGATTCACACCTTGAATCAGTCTTGGGGAACGGCGTTTTGGAGCCAGGAATACAATGATTTCTCAGAAGTTTTTGCGCCGCGGATTACGGTTACGGGTGAAAATCCTTCTGCAATGCTGGATTGGCGGCGGTTTTGTTCCGATTTGATTGTGGATTTTACAAGAGAGCAGACAGAAATTATACGCAAATATGCCAGGAATCAATTTATCACGCACAACTATATGGGATTTGCTGATAAAGTGGATTATTATAAATTGGGAGAGCTTTTGGATTTTGTCTCTCATGACCAGTATCCGGGGGGATTTTATTTGCCGGAAACGCCGCATGAAAAGAATCATGTATTGGCGGCAACCCTGGATGTGGTGCGCAGTTATAAGAATCAACCGTTCTGGGTTATGGAACAGCAGTCCGGTATTACGGGCTGGGAGATTATGGGCAGGGCGCCCGCGCCGGGACAACTCAGCGCATGGGCGATGCAGTCGATTGCCCACGGCGCAGACGCGGTAGTCTTTTTCCGCTGGCGCACCTGTGCAATGGGTACGGAGCAGTATTGGCATGGTATTTTGCCGCACAGTGGAAATCCTGGAAGGAGATACAAAGAATTGCAGGAATTTATTCATGAAGTCAATCCGTTGATGGATTCCCTGCAAAACACGATGCCCAGGGCGGAGGTTGGAATTGTCTTTTCCTTTGAGCAGGAGTATGCTTTCCAAATCCAACCACATCACAAGGATTTGAGCTACACCGGGCAGATTCAGAAATACTATCGCGCCTTGTATGAGCGCAACATTCCAGTGGATTTCGTGCCGGAACAGGGTGATTTCAACAAATATAAGCTTTTGTTGGCGCCTTTGCAATATCTGATGTCCCCGGAGTTGGAAGACAAGTATCTGGATTATGTGCGGCAGGGCGGGCATTTGCTTTTAACGATGCGCACCGGCGTAAAAGATAAGAATAACCTTTGTATGACAGAGCGGGAGCTTCCTGGCAGGCTTAGTGAAGCAGCCGGGGTGGAAGTGTTAGATTATGACTGTCTGCGCGATGCCAGTGTTAAGATACGATTTGCAGGACAGGAACATGGAGGGAATGTGTGGAGTGACTTGATGCGCTTGCTGCCCGAAACAGAAGCCTTGGCGTATTATGACAGTGAATTTTATGCAGGGGAGCCTTGTATTACGGTGCATCCATACGGCGAAGGGCGTTGCTATTATGTGGGGACGGAGCCTTTAGAAAGTCTGATGGACGCTTTGATGGCAGAGATTTGTAGTAAGGCTGGCATAGAGCCGCTTCTGGCGCCGGTAGCAGATGTGGAGTGTATGGTGAGAGAGAATGATAGGGAGCGTTTTCTATTTGTCATCAATCATTCCGCAGAGAGTAAATGTTACCAGCCTCCGGAAAATTGCCGTTTGCTGAAAGGGGAACAGATAGGAAAACTGGGAGCTTATGAGACGCAAATTTTAATTCTAATGGTTAAATAATTCAAGAAAGGATAGAAAATATGAAACAGATCATAAAAACAGCAGAAAAAATTATGAAAGAGGCAAAGGAGCTTACGGGATGGAATTTTATTGGCGGTGTAAAGGGAAATAACTGTACCATCCGTGCCGACCTTTTAAACGAGGCGGATAAACAGATTAAGGTCATTATGGAGATTAAGGCGAATGACGTCTTAATTAAGGTAATGGGGGTGGATGAAAGCTTTGACAGGAAAGCGCTGGAAACGGTTCAAGGGAAACTTCCGTTCTCAGTGGAAGCGCATCTTGTAGAAGGAAAATCGTTTGCGCTCATCTACCATGAGCCATTAGGCGTACTAGAACACAGCGTCAAAGGTGTGATGAAAGAGGTTATTACTCCTATGGTCAATGTGATAGGGGAAATGCTGGCAGAATAATTATCTTTGAGGGAAAACGAATAAATCGCATATCAATATTGATATAGATAAATGCAGGCTGTCGAAAGGTAAATTGACAGCCTGTGATGTGTTATACTAGGAAAGAGTGGAGGCGGATATCGCTTAAAAATCGTACTTGTCGCTTCATAGTATGCAGTAAATACAAAAACCGGAAAGCGAAAGCTTTCCGGTTTGTTACGTGCGTGAGAAGATTCGAACTCCCGACACCTTGGTCCGTAGCCAAGTGCTCTAT
>CANOFW010000054.1 GCA_947565425.1 uncultured Lachnospiraceae bacterium | reverse complement strand
GCGCAAGGATTTAGCCGACACAATCAATGCCACCAATGAGCAGTTGGGGATTGCGCTACATTGGGAACACCGCTAAATTTATGTAAAAGTCAATAAAACAGGGCTTTTCCACATTTGGGAAAGCCCTTTATGGTACTATTTTGGTACTATTAATTGGTTTAGCCTGTCGGCAACTTCTTCATGTTTACTGGGGTATAAATGCCCATATACACTATTTACCATCTGTACGGTATCGCCTATGCGTTCTGCTATAAGCTGGGGAGTAAAGCCCATATTGATAAGCAGCGAAACGTGTGAATGCCTTAAATCGTGTATGCGTATACGGGGAATGCTGGCCTTTTCAGAGTACCGCGCCATATTCTTCCGCAGGGGCATATCTGTAAAGCCAAATACCCTGTCCTGCGGCTGTATGCCGTATAGCCTGCTGGTGTAAGCTTGTACCTCCTGCATAACTGCATCGGGCATTGATATGGTGCGTATGCTGTTGTCTGTTTTCGGGGAGGTGCTTATTTTCTCCCGGTTGCGATGATACAGTGTTTTATTGATGCTGATCGTACTGCTTTTAAAGTCCAGATCGGAGAGGGTAAGCGCCAGCAGTTCGCCGCACCGCATACCAGAATAAAAAAGCGTCTGAAAGGCAGCATGTACCCTTATGTCCTCCACGCACTCGATAAAGCGGTTATACTGCTCTAATGTCCAGAAGCTCATAGACCGGGTGGTTTTGCCCATTGTTCCGGCTTTATGGCATGGGTTTGATGGCAGGTTATAATAAGTGACTGCATAGTTCAGTATGGCAGACATTTTCTTGTGTATATTCCGAAGGTATCCGTCTGATGCACCGCTGTCAATCTGTACATTCTGCCATGCCCGGATATCTGCGGCAGTAATGGCATTTATGGGCTTGTCACCGAAATACGGCAGTATGCGGCCTTTAAATACATAGTTTGTACTGTCCAGGGTGCTTCTTTTTAGCCTGTGGCTCATATCCTCTATATAGAGGTCATAGAGGGCTTGAAAGGTCATGTCAGGGGTGCCCTGCAGGCGTTCCAGAAAGGCGCGTTCCCACTCCCGGGCTTCCCGTTGGAGCTTGAAGCCGCGCTTCTTTTTCTGCTTTTTGGCTCCTGTATAGTCCGTATAATAGAACTTGCAGTACCATGTCTTGGTTGATTCATCATAATATGATGGCATAAAAAATCAGTCCTTTCTTAAAAAATGGGTATACTTAACAAAGAACTGATGATATAATACTGTTGTGTGAGTTAGTATTATACAGTTCTCTGTATGGTATCTATCTGAAAGGCTCCGGCGTTGGCGCGCTGGGGTCTTTTCAAATTATGGTTGAAAAATCCGTGCACATGGCGTATAATATGCTTAACAGGACAGCCGGAAGGTGAGTGCAAGTCACCCGACCCAGCGAAGATTTATAACAAAACTATTAAGAAATAGTCGTCTACTTTTCCAGGAGCAGGACGGCTATTTCTTATTTTTCAGATTCAGAATTGCAACAATTAGAAGTCCTATAGTCAAAAGCACCATAAATTCCTCATATGTACTCATAATAATCACCACCCTCCGACAGGATACTTGGATTGGGTGAGAGCACGTCCCCCGGCTGCCCGGTTAAACATATTATATTGTCATGGTGCAGTAGTTCACTGGTTTAAAATCAGGGCAAAGTGGGAGCTGATTAGACCCCACCCGGTAATTATGGGGGCGGTATCCCGTAATTTTCAGTATGCCATTGTGACGTATTCTGCCGCCCATATACAGGGTTAAATGCTGATGATGGTATTTCTATCAATAAATGTATAAAATACCTGTGTGAAGCCGGATAGGCGTTTTTAAACAATGCAAAAGACCCCGTATAAATACGAGGTCTTTATAATGAAATGCTGCCCGCTGGGGGCTGTGTCTTTTATACTGCCAGTAAATGGCTCTGTTTTAAAGCATATTCATTATATACCTCATAATATGTGATTGTCAAGAAAATATGCAAGTTTTATGATTGTTTTCCGACAAACTGATTCAATAATTCTGTATCTATTAAATCCAGTTCTTCACTTGTAAGTTTTATTCCGCTCAAGATATCGTGATTGGTTTTGGGGTCATAAATTCGGATTTTGCTTATAGTTGTTATTTGATTGCTAAGGGCAATGCTTCCTGTTTTCATACGTTGCACCTCTCTGCTTATACGATCGAGAAGCTCACCTTCTTTTTGAGTTTCTTTAAGTTGTATCATAATCTCATATTTGGCAGTAATTGAATTTTGATTATTGATAAGCTCTTCTAAGCTGCTTATTCGTTTCTGTTGAGATTCGATCATGGATAGGAGTTTAGCGCTTAACCTTCTAAATAATTCATCACCCAGATATACATCGCCTTTATGCAATTTTTTAATATCACTATCCTGTTTTAAAGATGTCAAGGGTATGACAGTAATAACAGGGGAATGAATAGAATTATTTTTATCAAGGACAACGCAATAATGAAGTCCGCCTTCCTCACTTCCAACATTGTATCCTAAATGGACTTTGATAATTTCTCCGCGTTTGTATCTTCTTAAGCTGGAAGGGGAGAAATTACTTTCAAAATTAAGAAAAGTTATCCAGTCTTGTATCCAATAACTTAATTTATCGGCTTTTCCATTTGACTTCCTGTCAGAGCTGTTAATTAGATCTTTTAAATATGTGTCGAGAGTTTTTAAGGCATTGTTTTTGTGAGCAATAAGTTCTTCTTTTGTTGTATTTCTTGCCATATTTTGATTGTTTATCTCCTTTCGTTATATAAAATTGGTCAACCACAGCCATTTGTCTGCGGTTAAGCCCAAATGGGATTTACCATCATCAAATTGATGATACCCTATATGAAGGAGCATTCCTCTTTAAAGAGGAGCTGCCCTGATCTAGGGCACCCTTGAACGAATACGCTTACTAAAATTATAGTAACCTCATCAATATTTCTAAAATTTTAGAATAACCTCACTGGTTCAAATTTGCTCCCGAACAAATCATCACTTCGGTCAATTTGTCTGCGGTACTGCTCCGGTACAGGAGGCAACTATTTGGTTGCGTCCTGTGGTTCGTCCGTTTTTCGGACAGACCACACGGCTAAAAGCGGCTTGGTTGCGTCCTGCTAGGTGAAGGACGTTTGGCTTTTACCCCTGCTGGTAATTACCGGCACCCCTGCATCTGATTTGATGCACTCCTGCCGCTGATTTGGCTGTGTCCTGCCGCCTACGGGATTATTCTTGTGGGGGTGTATCATTTTTTATAGGAATTATAGCTAATTCTTCCAACGCTCCATTCAACCAAGTATCAATAACGTTTTGTTTGATTTTTGAGTCATTGAACAAATTATAAAGTTCTTTATAGGTTTGAAAAAAGTTTATTAATTCTTGTTTGTATGGCAGTTGAAGTGCATCTTCATAATAATATTCAATTTGTGGAGGAAAATCAGATTCATCCATAGTAACTTCCACTTTGTATGCAGTTAAAAGAAATTTAGGAGGAGTCATATCTAAATTTATAAGTTCCAAAATTCTTAATGCAACATCTTTATAATTTTTTATTTCTGGTTTGAGTTCTTTTTGCTCACTTAATCCACATAACCAATCAATAGATATATTGCATTTTTCTGCAATATTCATCACTATTTCTAGTGATGGATTTTTAGTTGAATTTTCATAGGCTGATATTGTCGCTGCAGTGCTTTGTACCATATCAGCAAATTCTTTTTGGTTTTTTTTAGTTTGTAACCTCACTTCTTTTAATCGTATAGCAAAAGTTTCCTTACTTCTCATTTACAATAACCTCACTTTCGATATATACGATTATGATACCACCATATTATAACAAGTTCTATCAAAAAGTCAATATAATACTAAAATTTGTGAATAATAAAATATTGTAGAATTATATATTGACATTCCAACACAGGTAGTATATTATAAATTTTAGTAGAAAAATCTACCAAATTGCAAAGGAGGTAAATCACATGAGAATTAACAGAATCAAACTCATAACAGAGCTTGAAAAGCAAGAAATGACACAAAAACGTCTTGCAGAGTTGTCCGGCGTGTCCAGAGCGACAATTAACTACATTAAAGGCGGTAAGCGCTGTACTGATGAAGTTGGCCAGAAGATTGCAAAAGCTCTTGGAGTAGCAACAGAAGAACTTATTGAGGACTAAGAAAGGAGTGCATTCATGCTATCAAGAGAAGAATTAGACCGAATAGCGGCAGCAGATGAAGCGCGCCTTGGTGTGGGCAGTAAGGAGTTCATACAGCGCCACAATGAGATTATGGAGCTTATCGACAGGGCACAGGAGAAAGGAGGAAAGGCGAATGTCAAGGCAGATCATGAATGTCAAAGACGTTGCGGCAGTCTTGGAAGTGAGTGAGAGCAAGGCTTATGGAGTGATCAGACAGCTCAACAGCGAACTGGCAGAAAAGGGATTTATCGTGATTCCAGGTAAGGTATCCAAAGCATACTTTGAGGAAAAAGTCTATGGAATTCACGTCGCCGAGTAAAGGGAGGATAGATTTTGGAAGAAGAAATAAAAAAGCCTAGTTTTTTGGTCTATTATGACAACGAAGTTGTTATAGTGCGGTTGTCTGATGAAGAAGCAGGGAAACTATTCAAGTCATTATTTCCTTATGGGCGAGAAGAAATTAAGCCTGATTTTGAAAAAAGTCCTGCGCTCGCTATGGCTTTTGATATTTTAAGCATGACAATAGACAGAGATAAGGAAAAATATGTGAAGCGTTGCGAGAAGAATCGAGAGAATATTCAAAAACGGTGGACTAAAGCTGGTAAGCAATCGAATACGAACGTATACGCCGGTAAGCAATCGAATACGAAACATACCGATAAGGATAAGGATAAGGATAAGGATATGGAAAGGGATAGTAATATTGATTATCAGCAGATAGCTGATATGTATAATGAGATTTGTATCTCATTCCCCCGTCTGACTAAATTATCCGATTCCAGAAAAAAGGCAATCAGGGCAAGGCTGAACCAATATGCCATTGAGGATTTTAAACGGCTCTTTGAGCTGGCAGAAGAAAGCAGTTTCTTAAAGGGGCAAAATGCCCGGAACTGGTCTGCCAATTTTGACTGGCTTATTAAGGATTCTAACATGGCAAAGGTGCTTGACGGCAATTATATGGACAGGAAAGGCGGTGGAGAGGTTGGAGCAGACAATCAAAGCCGGGGACAGGCAGCAGACTTCTATAAGCGGTTCCTGGGGTCTGGCGACGGTGACTAAGGTGGAAGAAATCAAGACAGAAGCGTCAAGTGGTCTTTTAGTATATCACGAGTATAAAGATGTCGGGTATAGTACACAAGCGATTCTGCTTGATGATGGCACAATATTGGATTCCCGATTGGACGAGCGCAGGAGCAGGAGCGGCATGCCGCTTGAATATGTGTATTGCACGGGGAAAAGTATTGACTGGAGCTATTACCCCGAAGATACAACAGCACAGAAAAATATTATAAATGCCTTTGTGATAAATTTTCCTATGTTTCAGCGTGAGGGACGGGGACTATATTTTTACTCTGACACGAAAGGCAGCGGAAAAACTATGATCGCCTGCGCGGTCGCTAATGAAGTCCTTAAAACACATGATATATCGGTCAAGTTCATCAGCGTGACCGATTACATAGAGCTTGTAAAGGCGAAAGATGATGTCAGCAGGGAGCGTATGCAGTCCATACTTGAAGCAGGATTATTAGTTTTAGATGACGTTGGCGCACAGGTGGAAAACAAGGAGTGGATAATAACGGCATTGTTCCGGTTAATTGACAGACGTTATGCGAACCATTACCCGACGATTTTTACAAGCAATGTGCGAATGGAAGATTTAAAGACTGACCTGCGAATTTCTGATAGAATTTATGCGGTATCCGTTCCCGTTATAATGCCGGAAGTAAACGTAAGGCGGCAGATAGCTGACAAGCATACAAAGGAGTTTATAAAAAAAGTTATGCAGGAATGAAAACGCCCCATTGATATTGGCGTATCAACAGGGCAGTCACAGCCGGAGCCGTGAAAGAAAAGATACAAGTACATAATAACACGGCTTTCTGGGGAAAGGAAAGAGGAAATTTTATGAGAACAGAAAATTATTGTAGTATTAGTCCGCTTACAGACGAGGAAGTCAAAGGCATTATCAAGAATGAAGCTGATGGTATGGACGCTGAAACTACCGCAGAATTTATTAATGACTTGATAGATGCTGGCGGTGCAGAGATAAATGACTGTACACATATTGAAAGAATAATGTGGCTTGTACGTCATGCATATTTGAGCGGATTTTCAAAGGGCATCGAGATATACAATGACGTGGTCAAGGGACTTTTGGAAAATATGAAGAAAGGCGGTATCGCATGAAAAAGAAAATGAATATGGTAGTTGAGATGGCGCAGGATTTAATGACAATGGAGACGGACGCATACATGATGTGCAAATATATACTGCTGGTAGTGAGCAGGGAGCGCAGCAGCATGAATCATCTTATCAAGGTGCTGTTTGGTCTGACGGACGTTTATAGGCCGTTGAGCATTGAAATGAAGGAGGTAGAAGCATTATGACTTTATATCCCAATCTGGCAGAACTGATCAAATATTATCCATGCCATGAGACGACAGTATGCGATTATGCGGAGATCGAGCCGGAGGTACTCCATGCAGTGGTGAATGACGGTGAAAAGCTGCGTTATATGGAGCTCGTAGGGCTTTCCAGGCTGTATGAATGTCCAATAGGTGTACTTGCACATCAAGAGGTTATAATGACGGACATGAGCAGATGGAAGCATAAGAAGATGGCTGCGGCGGTTGATTCGCTATATATGCAGTTAAAGTATATGGCAAAGTGTGAGGGAAACGAGGAAGCAAAAAGCCGTCTTGAACGTGCTGATAAAGTGCATCAGAAATTTGCGAGAGATGCATATGATAATAAGCTTTCATATGGCCACTACCTTGGAGCATATGAGCGGCTTTCGCTAGATGTTGCACGGTCAAAACCAAGGCCAAAGCGCCGGAGCCTTATATCGGCATGAGAAAGGCGGTGCAATATGACAGAATTAGATATGTTTTATCACTTTATCCCGGATATTGCGGAAATGATTGTTTATCAGAGAGAGAGGACGCAGGAGCAGCGGATTCAGTGGAAAAAGGACTGTATAGAATATGCAAAGAGTTTAAGCCCGTTTGTATGTGGGTTTACCCGTAAAACGCTGATGGTAATTGATAACTACTTGGAGAAAGACGGGGGCGCAAAAATGATGAAGATTGATGATATAAAAATTTATCCCTGTTTTGCGGCGCAGGAGCCGAAGCCGGAGAAGATGCAGGAGAAAGAAAAGTATTTCGAGGAAACCGGGGCTTTACAGTCGCAGATTATCCTTGACGGAAATGGATATCTGATTGACGGATTCACATCATACCTGATGGCAAAAGAGCGCGGCATTCAGATTGTTCCTGTCAGATATGGCAGGCGGCAGATTGTGAGGGCAGGCCACAAGCCCGGCGGTAAGCCGTATTCATGGGAACTGCCGGAGACTCTCGTTGACCGGGTATCTGTCGGGGATAAGGCGGTTGTACGCACGCAGAAGGGCGTAAGAACGGTTGTTGTAACAGCGGTTGAAGAATATGCCGGGAATGAGCCGGAACCGCTTAGAATGGTTATCAGGGTGAAGAAAGCAGACAGGATTTGAAAGGAGATCATATCATGTACGAAATAATTGACGAAACATTAAAGATTGCAAGCTGCGGCATTAACGATTTAACGCTTGGACAGGCTTCTTCGTTCCTCTCCCAGTGGGAGGACGGGGCGACTCTTGGGAGCCTTACACTGTTTATCAATACGGAAACAGGATATCTTGTATTAAACAGGGACAATGCACAGTATGAACATAATCTGAAGCTTGCCAAAGCACATCTGTCTGCAAGCGACGAGCAGATTGAGAAATACAGGGACAGGCTGGGCGGCAGATTGAGTGAAACAGTAGAGGTTATAGACAAATTCAGAAAGTACAAACAGATACAAGGCGATTTGGAGGCAGTTGAACATCAGGGATTGATGCTCTCCGGTAACTACATAACCAGAAATGTATTATCATCACTGGAAAAGAAGCAAATTCCAACTTGCCTTTTGATGTCACAGGCATACTCCTATGGAGTTATGAACGGAAAGCGCATGGAGAGGGCAAGGAGAAAGGCGGTGCAGGCATGAAAGACGAACGCAAATTCAAAGAGGTAATTCACACAATCAAAGGCGCAGAGAAAGACAAGGACAAGTTCTGCAAGGCGGCGCGCATTGAGCGACAGCCAATGAGTAAAGATTGCCTTGAACAGATTTTAGACCACATTGCATTGTACCTTGGAATGATACTTATGTTTGGATTTTTCTATATGCTGTTTGGCAGATAAGAAAGGCGGGCAGGCGGAGCATAACACCTTCCGTCTGTCCTGCTTTTGTAGATAAGTCGCTTCGGGTAAAATGCCGTTTAGAATGGTACAAATTAATTGTCATTCTGTGATACGATAAAAGCGACGAAAGAAAAACGGATTGGAGGAGGCGCTGATGGCGAAAATAGAAGAGTGGGAGGAGGGCGAAAAGCTTTTTCTGCTGGAATCATGGGCGAGGAGTGGATTGACCGATGAACAGATAGCTAAGAATATGGGTGTCACTGTCAGAACTCTGTACAACTGGAAGAAGAAAAGTCTTCCGATATTTCAGTCCTTAAAAAAGGGCAAAGAAGTAGTTGACTATGAGGTTGAGAATGCCCTTTTAAAAAGAGCATTAGGCTATACAACGAAAGAAATTATCCGAGAAAGAATAGTCGATACTGGACAGAAAAAGAGGCATGGCGGTGAAAGCGAACTAACTGAAAAGGAGTGGGATTTTGCAATAAGGTATTTTAATGGGTGCTGCTGTTATTGTGGAAAGTTGTTAAGTACCCCTACGAAAGACCATATAAAACCTCTCAGTAAAGGCGGGCGAATGGTGAGGGAAAACATTCTGCCTTGCTGTCTTGAATGCAATTCGAGCAAAAAAGATTTAGATATGCTTTCATGGTATAAGAGGCAGGATTTTTACAGTGAACACAGGCTGCAGAGGATACATGATTATATTGACTTTGTCCTGTTATTGAAGAATAAAGATGACCTAGGGGAACTTGTGACAACGAAGGAGGTGATTAGGGAAGTGCTGCCAGATGTGACCGCACAGATATTCTGGCTGAAAAACCGGAAACCAGATCAGTGGAGGGACAAGCAGGAGCAGAAAGTAGACTTAACGGAGGCGGTGAGGATTATTGACAGTGTCGGAGACAGTGATTGATTTTGGTAAACTGATAGCGCCTGCATTTTATCCGGTGCACAGGGATATTTTAAAGGGCGGACATACATATTATGACCTGTATGGCGGCAGGGGTGGCTTGAAGTCCTCGTTTATATCGTTGGAGATTATTCTTGGCATGATGAAGGATAAAGACGCTAATGCTGCTATATTTAGGAAATATGGTGTAACGCTGCGCGAATCAGTATATGAACAGATATTGTGGGCAATTGATGAACTTGGGGTAGCACACATGTGGAAATGCGGAATAAGTCCAATGCAGTGTGTTTATCTCCCGACAGGACAGAAGATAATATTCCGGGGGCTGGATAAGGCGAAGAAAACGAAGTCTATTAAAGCATCCCAGGGATATTTCAAGTATTTATGGTTCGAGGAACTTGACGAATTCACGGGACCAGAAGAAATACGAACAGTACAGCAGTCCATTCTTCGTGGTGGTGAGAAGTTTGTTGTATTCAAGAGTTTCAATCCGCCAATCAGTATAAACAATTGGGCGAACATGTATGTAAATGAACCGAGGAATGACAGCTATCGTTACAGGAGTGACTATAGAGATGCGCCAGTAGATTGGCTAGGCCAACAATTCATAGATGATGCGGAGCATTTGAGGAAAGTCAATGAGAGGGCATATCAGCATGAATATCTTGGTGAAGCGATAGGAACAGGCAGCGAGGTATTCGAGTTCTTGGAGATACGTGCAATCACTGACGAAGAAATACAAAGGTTTGACCGCATTTATCAAGGGATTGACTTTGGATGGTATCCTGACCCGATGGCATTCATCCGCAGCCATTACAATCCAAAGCATGAGAAGATATATCTGCTGGATGAATATGTCGGGAACAAGATAAGCAACGAACAGTTGGCAGGGGAAATCAAGCGCAGGAAGTACCATTACCAGTTCGAAACAATATGTGACTCTGCGGAGCCGAAGTCTATAAGCGATTTGAAGCATATGGATATATGGGCAAAAGCGGCATATAAGCCACCTGGAAGTGTTGAGTATGGTATGAAGTGGCTGCAGCGTCGTACCATTGTCATAGACCCCAAAAGAACGCCACGCGCCTATAAAGAGATTACACAATATGAATATGAGAGGGACAAGGAAGGCAATCTGCTTTCCGGGTATCCGGACAAAAATAACCACTGCATTGACGCCCTGCGGTACAGCCTGCAGAGGGCAATGAACTCATGGGAGTCGAGAGCATAGGAAGGAGAGAGGTATGGATTATTTAAAGGTACATTGTTTTCATTGCGGAGGTAAATTTGAACTTTACAGCCGTAATATGAACCACAACGATAAGCCGCCCATATGTCCGCATTGCCTAGCAGGCATGAACAAGACACAGTGGGAGCGGCTGATAGATGCGTATTATACAATCAGCGAGGTTAACAATGATTTTCGGAAATACCATCAAGACCGCGGCGAATCATTGTTTCAGGTGGAACTTAAAAACCATTATGTGAAGCCGGAAAAAATGGTGCTGGATGACCAGATTCTGAAAAATCTGGATATTCTGGAGGATATCGTTAAGCATCCGGTTCCAAACCGTAACATCGAGGACTATGAGTGAGCAAATCTATTAAGGAGGATTTTATAATGAACAAATCTACGATTGAGTATTACAAAAAGGCGGTTAGATTAGCGGAGGGCGCAAGTAGCACTATCAGCAGGGCAAGGGCAGATTATGAGCATGGGTGCGAAGTGGCAAAAGGAGCTTATGAAGCTGACCTTTTGGGAGAAAAAGGCTATCAGGACAGATTAAAGGAACTGGAAGCGGAACGGGATGCACAGATAGAAAATAGCTTATCC
>CANOFW010000053.1 GCA_947565425.1 uncultured Lachnospiraceae bacterium | reverse complement strand
ACAATCCAATAAATTTTTAGCCACAAGTGTTACAAAAAAGCTTGACCACTACACCGTATGCCCGCTTTCCCGGCTGCTGCGTATTTGCAGCGCATGCCATGCTTGGGATGGCGAGCCATCCCAAGCGCCATGCCCCACCATGCGCAGCCATCGGGAATGCAGAATGCGCTTTCCGCGAGCCGCACGGCAGCCGGCAGAAGTCATTGCGTCACGTTTTCCGCTTTCGGAAGGCAGGGCTGAAGTAAAAGCCGTCAGAGACAGCCGCCCGGTAGCCCTTCTCTGTCAACTGTGGTTTTTCCTTCAGGTAGTCCAGCGCATACCACCGCGCCATCTGCCTTTTGTCCGTGCTGACAATGTAAGCCTTGCCGTCCTCAAGCTCAAATGCGTATAATAATTTAACGACCTTCTCCACAGCGCGCCTCCCTGTCCTTTAGCTGTGCCAGCAGGTTCAGGCTTTTGCGCGGCGTCTGAGGCATCCGGGGCGTTTTGATGTAGGCAAGCCCCCCTGTCCTGGGCGTGACGGCATAGCCTTCGCCGACGCCGCCTTTATACGCGGCGGCTATGTCTTTTTTGTATGCGCCCGTTGCCTGGTGGAAGGTTTCTTCCGATACCAGCCCGCCCAGGATGATGCGCGTCTGGCATTGCTCCGTGATGGACTTTGGCAGGCTGGTGGCGTTTAGTTTCTGCGCTGAAACCACCAGCGAGAATCCGGCAGCCCTGCCCTTCAATGCCAGCTGCCCGAGCAGTTTTTCGATTTCTTCCCGTTCTTTTCTGCTGGCGAAACTCAGCACGGACAGGATTTCATCAAAAAACAGGAAGTGCATTTTAAGCCCCAGGGATTCTATGCTGCTGCCTTTCCCGGTTGCAAAATATTTGGCATACCTTTCTTCCATTTCCTGTACAAGCGAGGCAAGGAGCCGGATGATTTCTTCCGTGCCTGTGGCTACCGTGACGCCTGAATGCCTGAACATCCTCCCGAAGTCGGAGTTTTTCGCGTCTATCACATATAGCTTGTGCATCCGCTTGAGTACCATGCCCGCCAGGTAATGCAGGAACATTGTCTTGCCCGCGCCGCTTGGGGCGGTCAGCAGGATATGCAGCGCCTCGCTGCCAATGTCCCAACATACATTGCCGTAAATGGGTATCGGTTCATAATCCGGGCTTAGGCTGCCCCCGCTTTCCGGCTCTGGGCTGCCTTCCTCCATCAGCCCTATCCCATCATAACGTTTAGGGGGGTTCCCGAGTATGTAGCGGGCTTTGCTGTCCGTTTCCTCATATTTGAGCAGGTTTTCCCCAAAGTATTGGGAAAGTTTCATCCCCATGCCGGCAGTGTCGCCCACCAGCCCGTTAGGGTATAGGTCAATGATGGTATTCTTCCCATTTGCCGCATACTGCCACCTGACGGACTGGTACAGCGCCCCATCTGTTTTGGGGTTGATGAACAGCCGTGTAAATAAAACCAGTTTTTTTCGCACGGCCAGCCATCTGACCGGGGAGTATTTTGACAATAAGGCCATTGCCGTCCCGAAGGCCATTAACAGGCTTGCGCCCGTGAGGAACATATTGGCAGTTAACGTGGCAATTGCCGGGGAAAATATTTTGCCGCCAAAGAATGAGATGAAGAGCGGCAATGAAATAAATGCCAGTGATATTGCCAGCAATAGTTGTTTGAAAGTCCTTACGGCGTTGCCGTCCGTCCTTAGTTTTAAGTTTTTCATTTTAGGCGTTGTCATTTTTCTGGTTTCCATCCTGTCCCCCTCCCTTCACTTCTTCAATTTTAGTTACAAGCAGTTTGAGGCCTTTCGCTGAGTAGCCGTTGAATTTCCCGCCAGCCATGTTCGCGTCAAGCGCAAAGGCATAGTCAACGATGCGGAAAGGCTTGTTGATTGCGTCCATGGGGTTGATTTCCGTCCCCACCAGCGTAAAGCTGACATTCACTATGTCCATGAGGGACGTGCCGGACACGCTTTCCACTTTCTGGGTGGTTATGCCCGTTTCCCCATTCTTAAAAGGGTTCCGCACTTTTTTGGGGATGACAGGGTTTGGCACGCTGACGTGCCGCCTTACCGCCTCCTGGACGTCCGGCATGGCCATCAATTCTTTGAGGCTTACATCTGGGAAAAAGGTTTTTCCAACAGCGGGTTCCCCGTTGTTTGCAGTGTTTTTGTTTATTAAAGCATTCTTATCCATTTCCTTTTCTCCTTTCTGGATAACATTTGTTGTTGTTTGCAGCGGGTAGGTTTACCGTCATGCCCGGGACGGATTGGCAAAGTGCCATGCTGGATGTCCTCCTTTCAGAAAATTCAGGTGTCATTTACCTGTTAAGGCTATCTTAGAACAAGGCATAGCCAGCCGCTTAGACATTCCCAAAAAAATTTGGTGGAAGGCTGTTTTTTGCGGATGGGCAGTTTAGCGTCATGCCCGGGACAGGGTGGTTAAGGTTAGCCGTGCCGTGAATCCCCCCTTTCTGAAACAGGGTGTCCCCCTGTCTGTTAAGTCTATTGTAAGACAGGGCATAGCCAGCCAAGTGGCTATGCCTTAAATTTGGGAAAACTTTTTTGCCGCGCGGTTGCGGGCTGATACAGCCCGGTCATTCCCTTGGTTTGGCAGATTTTAGGATTTCTGCCAAATCGCGGTCTAACGCCTTTGATAGTTTCAGGACGGTTAGCAGGCTGACATTGCAGCTTTCGCCGGACAGGTAATTCTTATATGCAGATAGGCTGATGCCAGCCTTTTCTGCCAAGGCTGCCTGTGTGTAGGCGTTTTGGGAACTGTGAAAACCACCATTTGATTTTTCCAATGCCGCTAGGCGTTTTTTCCGCATATCTTCAATTTCAGACATGACATTGCCTATGTAATGTCTTGGTATTGTGTCATCAAGTTCCCTGTCAGCAATGCGGTCAAGTTCTAACGCCCTGTCTAATTCTTCTTGTGTCAATTTTTCTTGTTCTATGGGTGCGCACCCTTTCCTTTCTGGATGGGTGCAGGCCTGCGGTTGTTTAGGCAGTTGCAACATGCCTTCGTTGATGCCATACGGCACAACAGTTGCAGCCTTTGCATTTGCAACTGCAAAGGTTAGGAATTAAGAAATTCTTAAGAAATCTTAAGGAAAAAACAACTTGACAGCCTGTCCTCGAATGGTAATATATTTATAGATGAGGATAAATAATAAAGTTGTTTCATAAGTTTGGTGGGGTGTGGGGACGTTAGTCCCCAGAAAAAGTTGTTTTTGCGTACGCAAAAACAATAATAGGACAGAATTTTTTGAAATTTATAGAAAAATAGTAACTATTCAGAACCCCAAGCCACAGACATGCCAGCAAAGCTGTCATACGCCCTTTTGGTATCGGCACGCGTCGCAAAGCTCCACCTGCCATATCGTCGGAAGGCATTCCAGAAATGTTTCGCATTTGCCTTCCTCCTAGGGCTTTTGTCTGTGGCTTGGGGGATTATCACTCTTATGGAAATAGTAATTCAGCCCTTTTCAAATAAATTTGAACGGTCTGACTTTCTATTTCCATGGGGTTCTGAATAGTTACGAAAAATATAGATAACAGACAGAAGAAGGGAACGGCTCTCACTCTCCGTTCCCTTTTTGATGTTCTGTATGAATTTTTATGTCAGGCGCAGTGCCTTTCTGTTTTCCCGCATCAGGAATATAGGCGTCTGTTTGAGAGAAACGAATCCCCCGGCCGTGTTGCAACAGTCGGGGGATTCTTCTCGTTATTATTAGTCGTCTTTTGGTTTCGGTTCACCTGCTTTTGTCATTCCGCATCCGCAGGTGTAATGGTCTACATACTTTACTTTCTGATATTCATAGGCGTACCAATGATTAGTATTTTCACCATTTAGTAGATGCTGTCTTATATGGGCCTCTTGTTTACAGCAACAATAGCCGTAATCTGCACACATCAAATTGTTTCTCTTGCAAATATCACAATCTTTCTTTTCAAGTTCTGGCAATATTGCACCACAGTTGCAGCGAGTAACCCCTTTTCTCACTGTCACGGTCTTCTTATGTGCCTTCCAGTTGTGCTTATGGTTCATGTTGACCCTGACTTTCAGTTTCAGTGCCTTGCCGCCATATTTTACCGTGAGCGTAGACGTCCCGTTCTTCTTTGCGGTGACTACGCCTTTCCCGCTTACGGAAACCACTTTCTTGTTGCTGGTCTTGTATTTGGCTTTCGCTGTCACATCCTTAACCACGGTCTTTTTCCCTGCCTTTGTAACCGGGCTTTTTACAGCCAGCTTTACAGAAGTTTTCGCAAGGATATTGAGCGTCTTGCCGGATATTGCCGCCTTTTTCTTCTGGCTTGCCACTTTCACCGTCATTTTCTTCGCTGCCGCCTGCGCGGGCATTGGGTTTGCTGCTGCCATAGATACTGCCATGAGGAGTGCCAAGGCGAACGCCAGGCTTTTTGTCCAGGTTCTTTTCATGAATACCGCCGTCCTTTCATCTTTCCGTATTTTATAGTATGCGGGTGCTTTATAATGGGGCTTTTCCATCTTGCTTAGATATGCCCCGGCATTTTTGCGCCCACCTTCATGTCTAAAATTATATAACTTAGTAAACCGTCCGTCAACAGTTTTTTTCAACACTGTCCGACGCTTGTTTAGGATATTTTGGCACAATCCCATTTTTTTCACTTTTACGGTTCTGCATGGAATCCCAGACAGACACAGATACCGATAAAAATACAAACATGGGGGCAGAAAAAATCCCTTAAAAATATGTCTGCTGTTTTGGGAGTCATGCCTGTTAGGGACAGTGCCGGAACCGACCGTTCGCCCAGCCGACCCGCCGCCCTGTTAGGAACCGTCGCTCTGGGCGTCCGCCTTGCGGAACACTAGGCACTAAAAATCACGGACAAGGAAAAAGGGGGGATGGGAACGGAAGTCTGCCGGACAAGGTATAATGTTAGAAAAACCTTGCAACAGGATTCAAGGTATGCTATATTATAGGCATAAAGAGAGCAACCGCCCACAAGGGGTTGACCGAGATTAAGAATAGCAATGCCACCCGAACCGGTCAAAGTATCAGGGTGGCGTTTGCTATGTAAGGCTACTTACAAAACGTAAAAATAAATGTAAGCAATGCCAGAAGGAATATGCCGAAAGTCAGCAATTCCATAAGAGAAATATTGTTCTTACGTTTTTCTTAAGTAACCTTAAGTGCATATGTCCAGAATCTCCTTTCTTTTTCCGACCCGGTAGGTCGCTTGTTTTTTTGGCTTTAAAATGTCTTTTTTAAGATTTACTTAAGTTTTATGTATTTAGCCCTCGCAAAGCCCATAAATACGTTAGTCATTAACCGCAGAGGTCGCAGGTTCAAATCCTGTCGCATCGATTTTTGGCAGGGGTGCCGGAAAGCTTGGAAATAGAGGCTT
Source organism: uncultured Lachnospiraceae bacterium (assembly GCA_947565425.1). Classification (GTDB taxonomy): domain Bacteria; phylum Bacillota; class Clostridia; order Lachnospirales; family Lachnospiraceae; genus Petralouisia. The sequence goes on along the minus strand of CANOFW010000053.1, from coordinate 8,585 downwards.
TCCGGTACTTTTTTTGCTTTGGGGAAGTCAAATAATATGCAAAAAACAGGACTTGCTCTACAAAATGCTCTACAAAATATCAGTTTGAAACAGGCGTGCAACATTTTGCGCCATCTCATTCATATCCTCCCCAACTTTATAAAGGCGTTGCTTGTCATAGTGGGCATAAATATTCAATGTAGTCTGGATATCGGAATGTCCAAGCCAATACGGAAGCTGTTTCACATCCCATCCGCGGTTGATTGCCATAGATGCGCAGGAATGACGGAGGTTATGCAGTGATATTTCTGGACGTCCATATTTTTTAGTTGCCCGGGCAAATTGTTTTGATAGCAAATCTGGGTCATAGCAACTGCCATCTTCTTTTGTAAAAATATAATCTCCGGAGTCTTTGTAGGTGTTTCCGAAGAATGTGCGGTATTCTTCCTGTTCTTGCTTCACCTGTATCAAACATTGGTAGGCATTATCAAATAGGGGAAGCTGTCTGTGGCTGTTTCGTGCCCTAGCGGGATTGCGGGAACGTGTGGGGGCGGAGCATGCCGTTTTCAAATGCGGCATGCTTTCCCAAAGCCCCGCTGAAATTTATGACAGCTGCATTGCCATTGCATTCCATGAGTGCATCCACGAGTATTTCCTGTATGCGGAGCATATTTCCCCAAAGCATGCCGAAGCATGCCAAAACTGCGGGGATGTGGCTGCAAGCCTGTATAACATTTACCTGGAGCATGAGCATACCCGTTTTGCCACGTGGGACGGTATCCGGGGACTGCTCGATATAATGGCGGACAGGCAGGAAGGAGGCGGGGCATGAGGAGCCTTAAACGGATAATAAACAATGAATTCTCAGCCGGGGTGATTGACATCTTAAACGGCAGGCTGGAGGATATAAGCGTGCTGGTGTCAGAACATATGGAACCGGAGATATATGAGGAGATAAGGGACGAAGTCACGGACAGGCTTGTGGAAGCCTCAAAGGATTTCTTCATACAGGGGTTCCTGCGGGGCATGGCAGCGGCGAAAGGCGGCGTCATATAAGATGCCGGAATTAAACCGGATGTAAACTTTCAGAAACAAAAGCCAAAGACATCATTGTCTTTCCAATGAAAAGAAAGTATAATAAAGGAAAAGGAGAATCCGACAGTAAAAAGAGGGAAGGATATGGCGAATGAGGACATCGCATACCAGAACAAAGACATCACAAGCAAGATGCTTGCAGAGAACTTTAAAGGGAAATCATTCCGGGTGTACGGCCTTGACCTGCCGGAAGTGAGGAATGTGCTCCCAACCAATATCCCGGCTGTGAAAGCAAACGAACTGCGCCTGGACAATATCTTTGAGCTTGCAGACGGCACGGCGGCAATCGTGGACTATGAAAGCGATTACAATAAGGAAGACAAGGTAAAATACCTGAATTACCTGGCCGGAATAGCAAACCGTTACCTGAAGGAGAAAGAGGACTGCCCTATGCTCCGTATGGTCGTAATCTATACGGGGGATATTAAAAGGGAGCAGGTATCTGAAGAATACAATATTGGGGCGGTAAGGATGCACATAGAATGTGCATTCCTCTCAGAACTGGATTCCGAGGGTATTTCAAGGCGTCTGAAAAAGAAAGTGGAAAACAATGAGAGGCTGGATGATGAGGAGCTGATGGAGTTCATCATACTCCCGCTGTCCTACCGGACAAAAGAAGAAAAGCAGCAGAAAATCCGTGAAACGGTGGAACTGGCAGCAAAAATCCGGGACAGGGGGCAGCAGTTATTCATACTGGCAGGCATACTGGCATTTACAGACAAGCTCATTGACCGGGAAACAGCAGGAAAAATAAGGAGGGCGATTGAGATGACGCAGGTGGCACAGATATTTGAGGAAGAAAAGCAGCAGGCATTGACGCAAGTCGTAATTCGTATGATACAGAAAGATTATTCTTCTGAGGAAATAACAGCGTTAGTATCTGGTTATACAAAAGATGATGTAGAGGAATTACGGAAAGAGCTTGCAGAAAGGAAAAATTAGGAGGATTTTAGTGAAAGAGACCGCAGAAGCAGGATTGCCCTGCGGTCTTTCTGTAAAACTTCAGTCCCAATAAATGGAATTTTTTACGAAGTATATCAGGTCTGATTTTTTGATGCGGTAACTCCCGGCAAGTTTTCTGGCAGGGATATAGCCGTTTTGTAAAAATTCCAGCATTTTGGATTTGCTGATTTGAAGTAAGTTCTGGCACTGCTTACGTGTCAGTAAATCAGGTTCTTTTTCAAACATAATATCTACCTTCTTTCTCAATTTTAGTGGTTTATATCGGTATTATACGGTTTAATAAGGCGTTTATCGGATTTTGCATTATTGAAATTAAAAAGACTGGAGAAATGTGATATATATGGGATAAAAAATGTCATAGTACAACCAAGATGGTTTATGGAGATATGTCCATACTGCTATGGGAAATTAGGATGGCTAGGGAAATTTATGCGGAAGACAAGGAAAGTCTGTAAATGCAGAAAGTGTGGGCGGAGAATAGATGAACGATGTATTTTATGGTAAGCTTTCAGCTAAGTTTTAAAGATTATTCAAGGCGTGAGAGACAATAATTGTTTTAGAAGGCAGGGGAACAAATATATTCCCCTACCCCAAGCCTATTGCTTTCCATCTAACCACTCAAAGAATGATTTTGTATGAATTCGGTATCCTCCGGGAATTTTGATTACCCGAAAAGGACAATCTTTTGTAAAGAGACGGTAGACGGTTTTATTTCCAACTCTTAATATATTTTGGACATCTCTAGCGGTAAGGACGTCCGTATCACGGTAATTTTTTTGCTCTTCATTCATGGATATATCCCCCTGTAAGTTTGGAATAATAACGACTTCATTCCACGCCTGCAGGTGTGAGTGCTCTACAAAGCAGTTTTAAAAATAAATGCCGGTAAGTTGGGAAGATGCGTTTTCATGCCTTGGAAAGCCTTGAAAACTAAGGATTTTCTGGCATTTTTAAAAATAAAATATCATTCTTTGAAGAATATGTATTTTTTTTTCGGGACGCAGAGGTCGCAGGTTCAAATCCTGTCGCATCGAGTATCGAAAAGTGACTATCTCAATTATGCAGGGGAGATTGAAGCGGATAAAGGGGAGGCGCCTTGTTTCGGGAAAGGAATGGAGGCAGCGGTCAATTCCTATCAGCGAAATGCGCTAGGTTACAAGAAACTGGATGGGGAGATTACCGCAGGCAAGAAGATGTGGAAATCTCTGCTGGGGATGGTTTGAGCTGATACAGGATGAATAGAAGGACATTGTTACCTTAGTTAATATGCAGCAGGACAAAGAGCCAAAAAATCTGTAAGGCTGTCTTTGTCCTGCAATTTATATGATATACTCCTATTAATAGTAACCATCCAGGAGGTCAAAATAGGACAGTTTTTTAAAAGTTTTTTATTTTTTTAATTGCACAATGCGTTTCGAGAACATCCAAATATTACAATTGACATCATACGGAATCCGTGCTATACTTTGGATGCATATAAGGAGGGGTAGGGAGGCATACTTTGACTAGCCGATTTTTCCAAGATGAAAGGAAGTGAATTGTTATGAAAAAATATGAAACGCCAGAGATGGAAGTTGTTTTGTTTGAGAATGAGGACATTGTTACCACCAGTAGCGGTCTGGGTGGCGGTGAAGAAGAACCGTTCTAAGCGACTATAAGAATTGTAGAATAAGCGGCGGCGCAGACCGCTGCTTATTTTTATTCTCTTGTAGAAAGTGATTTGCCCTGCGAAAGCGTGGGTGGTCTTTCCAAAGAGAGAAATAATATGCGCACTCGTGCGATAAGGAAGAGATTGACAGGCAGATGGAATTTAGAATTGAGCTGGCAGGTGTGCCGATTGAGATAACTACCCAATACGAAATGACAAAACAGATGTGCCAGGACTACTTGACAATGAGGCTACCTTCCCTTTCCCTGGCAATCAGTCAAGAGGATATCGCTTATGAGCGGGAGAAGTCTGCGCGCGAGGATGAGAAAGAGGGAATACCTATCCGGCAATTTGCAGATGATTATTTAGAGACGCTGGCGGTATATCGGAAGATAGCGGAAGGTCTCTTGGATTACAATGTGCTGTTATTTCATGGGTCAACCGTGGCGGTGGACGGCGAAGCGTATTTATTTACGGCAAAGAGCGGTACGGGCAAGAGTACGCACGTCCGGTTGTGGCGAGAAATGTTTGGCGGGCGGGCAGTTATGGTGAATGATGATAAGCCGTTGCTTAAATTAATGGATGATAGTGTGACCGCTTATGGGACGCCCTGGGATGGCAAACACAGACTGAGTAATCGCGTTGCGGTTCCACTGCGGTCACTGTGCATTTTGGAACGAAGTGAGACCAATCGAATTGAGCGGATTACGCCCAAGGATGCGTGGCCGATGCTGATGCAGCAGAGCTACCGTCCGCAGGAGACCGTGAAAATGGCGAAGACGTTGGAATTGATTGATAAGCTGGCGCAGCATGTTGGGCTTTACCGCATGGGATGCAATATGGAATCGGCGGCGGCGTTGATGGCATATGAGGCAATGCGGCAGGGATAGAAGCGCTACCGTTTGCACATGCAGGAGTATGCTTCAAACGGTAATCATTTTGGAGGACGGACAGGATGAAATTGAGAAAAGAATTTATTACGCATGAAAGCGATGGCGCGCAGGTTATGGTGGCAGCAGGAGACGTTGGATTTTACGGCCTGGTGCGCAGCAACCAGACGGCGGCGTTCATTATAGATAAGTTAAAGGAAGAGACAACAAAAGAACAGATTGTGTCGGACATGGCGGTGGAATACGATGCGCCCCGGGAAGTGATTGCGCGCGACGTGGAGAAAATATTAGACAAATTGAGAAGTATTGGTGCTTTGGATGAGTGATAGGATCACGTTTGAAGAAGAAATTAATAGAAGTGGGAAGCTGGTATACACTAATGTTGGCTACAGCATGATGCCGCTCATTCGACAGAAGAGGGATTTGATTGTGTTAGAGAAGCCCCATGGACGTTGCAAGAAATACGACATTCCGCTATATAAACGAAAAAATGGCATGTATGTGTTGCATCGGATTCTCAAGGTGCGAGACAATGATTATGTGCTCTGCGGGGATCACTGCTGGAATAAAGAATATGGTGTGACGGATCAGCAGATTATCGGGGTGTTGACGGCAGTAGTGCGGGATGGTAAGACTATTTCCGTTACAGACAGGAAATATCGCGCCTATGTTCATCTGTGGTGTGATTTTTTCTGGATCAGGGCAGGAATTTTGCGTATGAAAGCATTTTTACGCAGAGGAGTGGCTTATCTGAGGCGGAAGAAAAGGAAGTTGCTGGGATGAGAAGAGGAAAAGAGGCGCGTCCCACGCTTTTGTGGATGAGCAGCGTTGCCGGTACAGCGAAAGTAAATATTGTGCTGCTGCTGTTAGTGCAGGCAGCGCTCGGAATAAGTGGCGTAGGTTATGCCATGTTGCTGCGGGAATTGATCAATGCTGCTGTGGCGAAGGACAGAGCGGGATTTGTCGTGGCGTCAGTTTCATTTGCTGGTTTGGTGGTATTTCAAATAGCGCTGAGCGCAGTGAATCGCTTTTTGGAGGAATATACGCGTGCCACGATGGAGAATCGCTTTAAGAATCGCTTGTTTGCCGCCATTCTTACCAAAGACTATGCTTCGGTCACACGAATCAATTCGGGAGAATGGATGAACCGGCTGACTTCTGATACGACAGTGGTGGCGGATGGCCTGGCGCAAATTCTTCCGGGTGTTGCAGGTATGGCAGTCAAAATGGTGGGCGCGCTTGCTGCCATTCTTTTTTTGGAACCTGAGTTTGTATATGCGCTTGTGCCGGGAGGCATATTGCTTGTCTTTGCCACGTATACTTTTCGCAAAGTCTTAAAACGCCTTCATAAGAGCATTCAGGAAGCGGATGGCAGGCTAAGGGTGTTTTTTCAGGAACGGCTGGGTGCATTGATGATTGTCCGTACCTTTGCGGTAGAGAGACAGACGGCAGAAGGCGCCCAAACGCTCATGGAATGCCATAAGAAGGCGCGGATGAAGCGTAACCATTTTTCTAACTTCTGTAATATTGCCTTTGGCACAGCCATGAATGGCGTGTATGTGCTGGGGGCTGTTTTTTGCGGATATGGGATTCTGATGGGAACCATGAGTTATGGCAATCTGATGGCAATCCTCCAGCTTATCGGACAGGTTCAGAATCCGTTTGCCAATATCACGGGTTATCTGCCGCGCTATTATGCGATGCTGGCGAGTGCGGAACGCCTGATGGAAGTGGAAGTTCTGGAGGACGACTATCAGGAGGAGCCTTTGTCAAGCGAAGCATGTGAGGTATTTTATAAGGAAGAAATGCAGTCGCTTGCTCTGCAAAATGCAACATTTACTTATCAACCACTGGATTCGCAGAAGGGAACTATGCCGGTTGTTCTCTCCCATCTGGATATTGAGATAAAAAAGGGCGAGTATGTGGCGTTTACCGGGCATTCCGGGTGTGGGAAGAGTACGGTTTTAAAGCTGTTGATGTGTCTGTATCCTCTGGATGAGGGGCAGGCATATCTGCGGACGCAGCAGGGCGCGCAGCCTTTAACGTCGCGGTGGCGTGGGCTTTTCGCTTATGTCCCCCAGGGGAATCAACTGTTATCGGGGAAGATACGCGAAATCATTGCCTTTGGCGACAAACGAAAGATGCAGGAAGAAGAACGGCTGAAACGCGCGTTACGTATAGCTTGTGCGGAAGAATTTGTGGAAAAGTTAGAGCAGGGATTGGATACGCTGCTGGGTGAGCGGGGCGCCGGCATTTCCGAAGGGCAGATGCAGCGGATTGCCATTGCCAGAGCCATTTTTTCCGATCATCCCATTTTGCTGCTGGACGAGGCGACAAGTTCCCTGGATGAAGAAGTGGAGGCAAGGCTGCTGGCAAACCTCAGGGAGATGACCGATAAAACAGTGGTCATTGTCACGCATCGGCGGGCGGCGCTCTCTATTTGCGATAAAAGTATAGATTTTGGATAACCATGCAAAACGCAATGGTGAAAGATGAGGAAGAATATGAAATGTGCTCAAACAATCAATGATATACCAATATCCGACGTTGTGAAAGATACGCTTTATCTCGCCGTGTGCGCGATGCGTGAAGAGGAGCCGGACGCAGCCCGCGTCGGACGGATGGAATTGCAGAAGGTTTATCGGATGAGCAAGTTCCATAGCATTGAAGCAATGACGTATATGGCGTTGGAGAAAATGGCGTATTGTCCGTTTGTCGATTCTGAGACGGGCAGGGAATGGAAAAAGGCGAAAGAACGCGCGATTCGTAAAACAATGCTGCTCGATGCGGAGCGCGGACAGATCCTTGCCGAGCTGGAACGCTTGGGAATCTGGTATATGCCGTTGAAAGGAAGCATTCTAAAAGATTATTATCCCCGGTATGGAATGCGCCAGATGGGAGATAATGACATTCTCTATGATACGGACCGTCAGGAAGACGTCGTTACATTAATGAAGGAACGCGGTTATACTGTAAAATGTATTGATAAAAATAACCAGGATGATTTTCTGAAACTTCCAGTATACAACTTTGAAATGCATTCCGTGTTGTGTGCGAAAAAAAGCAATGCGGCTTGGTATGCGTATTATCGCGGGATTAAGGACAGACTGCTGCGGGACGGGCAGTCGCAGTATGGGTATCGGTTTACCGATGAAGATTTTTATCTTTATATGACGGCTCATGCGTACAAGCATTATAGTGTGGAAGGCACGGGGCTGCGTGCGCTGACCGACACTTATGCGTATCTCTCTAAGAAAGAAGGAACGCTTGACTGGCGTTATGTGGAGAGCGAGGCAAAGAAGCTGGGGATAGAAGCGTTTGAACAAAATTTGCGGGAGCTTTCGCGCAAGCTATTTGACAAATTAAGTTCGTTTGCGGACGTCTTGTTGACGCCGGAAGAACAGACGATGTTGGCGGACCTTGCCGGGGCAGGGGTCTACGGCACGAAAGAGAAATATGTAGAGCGCAAGAAACAGGAATATCGAATGGGAGAAACACAGCTCAACTTTTGGGGAAAACTGCGGTATCTGGGCAGGCGCCTGTTCCCGGATATGGCGTGGTTTGAAAAGCGCGAACCTTTTTTTGCCAGACATAAGATATTGATTCCATTTTTTCTGGTGTATCGTATGTTCCGCCATATCCTCTTTCACCGTGAATGGTTGAAGCGTGAATTGCATATTTTATGGGGTGGTAAGAAGAAGCCGCAAAAATAGGCACGTCAAGAAAACGCGATTTGCGGATTTTTTGGGCGGTGCAGGCGGCAATACCGCCGCAATGCAGCGCCCTCATGGAATGATTTACTGAAAATGGCGTATTTTCCCATGGTTCCTGCGAATCCTCTAAAATAGGGCTTTGGGAAAAACATACAAAGAAAATAGCCGTAATAGGTCCTAAAATTATCATATACAACGTTGACAATAGAAAAATACGGTATTATAATCTGAGTAAGGCAAGATTGTGGGGAAATATATGTTAAAGTAATATGGAAGGAGGCAAAGGGATCATATGAA
>CANOFW010000052.1 GCA_947565425.1 uncultured Lachnospiraceae bacterium | reverse complement strand
GTTGGTGTAAAATCGAATATTAATTAGGCTAGTTATTAATTATTCGATGTACTAGTTACGGAACCACTGCTGAAAATATCGGGGAAATTCTACATATTACTACGGCAATTGCGTTTTTGTTCCCGAAGTTTTCTAAAAAATTCACTGAGCATTTGCGAACATTCTTCCTCCAATACCCCACATTCTAGTTCGACTTGGTGATTGAAGGAGGGAATCTGCAATAAGTTCAGTATGGAGCCTGCACAGCCAGCTTTGGGGTTCATGCAGCCGATAACTACTTTATCAATTCGTGCCTGCACAATAGCGCCGGCGCACATTTGACATGGTTCTAATGTTACATACATTGTACATCCTTCCAGCCGCCAATCTCCCAGCTTTTTGCTTGCTTTTTTGATGGCAGACAGTTCTGCATGAGCGAGGGTATTTTTGTCAATGTTTCGGCGGTTATAGCCGCGGGCTATAATTTTACCATCGTATACGATTACGCAACCGATGGGAACTTCATCTATTTTTTCTGCTTTTTTTGCTTGACGGATGGCGTCTTTCATAAATTTTTCTTGCTGATTCATATACACTCCTTGTATGCATTGTGCTAAAATAGAAAAAGTCGATTACTTCTAAGGTATTTGGTATAGTTATTGATAACAGTATAAAGCACAGCAAAGGATTATGCAAATGAAGATGAAATATGAAACAGAACGTCTGATTTTAAAAGTACTGCCGGATACTGCGGTAAGCCAAGTATTGCAGTTTTATGTTGATAACCGGGAGATTTTTGAACAGTTTGAACCTGATCGGTCACAGAATTTTTATACACCTGAACATCAAAAGACATTGCTTCATTGCGAGTATAATCTTGCTATCAAACAGTCGGCGGTACGCTTTTGGTTGTTTGAAAAGTCGGCGCCAGAGCAAATTATCGGTACGGTGTCTATGCGGGATATCCGGCGGGGGCTTTACCAGTCCTGCATGATTGGATATAAAATTGACAAGAGGTATTGGCGTCAGGGGTTTGCGAGAGAGAGCGTTGTCCAGTGTATTCGTATTGCATTTGAAGAGATGAAACTACATCGGATTGAGGCGCATACTTTGCCAGAAAATATGCCGTCCCGCAAGTTATTGGAGGGGCTTGGCTTTGCCTGGGAGGGTACAAAAAGGCAGAGCGTAAAACTTCATGGCGTTTGGAGAGACCATGAGGTTTACGCTCTGTTGGCAGAGGAGGCCAAATTACTTTTTGGATGGTTCTGATAATTCGTTTAAATAGCGATACCAGTAACCGAATTCTCCGGTGTTAATAGGAGAAGGCTTTTCACTGCGAAATTCAGGAAAACCGAATAATGCCGCCATGACGCGTTCTGGATTTTGGAATACGCCGGGTACACCGATAAACCATTTTTTTACACCAAATTCTTCGGTCATGCCTAGAATGAAGTAGCGGTAGTTGAAAAATCCGTGTAGGAGAAAACTATTATTGCCTAGATACCAAAATTGTTTGGGAAGTTGCCGCAGATCTTTTAATTCCATGCGTACGCAAAGCGTGTCTTCATCTCCTGCAAAGGGCGTCATTACTGGGTAATTTTCCAGGATGAAACGCCAACGTAAATCCCAATTTTCCGGTTCATCTGCCTGAGAGTGTCCCGTTGTTTGCTCGATGCCAGAGGTTTGAGAATGCCCGGTTGTTTGCCTCGTGCCAGAGGTTTGAGAGTGGCCGGTTGTTTGCCCGATGCCAGAGGTTTGAGAATGCCCGGTTGACTGTCCTTTGCCGGAAGTTTGCGGGCTCCTTCCTGGAATGGTGTGAAATTCGGGAATTTGTTCCGCCTGTCGAGGAAGTGCTTCTACAGCTTTAAGTGCGTCTGCGGGCTTGTGTTTTGGAATGTCCTTGTCCTGTTGTGGGACAAAAGACTCTCTTTGGCGTGAAGGTAAGGGGACTGTTTGCTGCTCACTTGTGTTATTGGTAGAATCTTCATCTGTCGCTTGTGGTGCGGAAACTTTTTCAATCCTCGTTTCCTTTTCTATGTCGTGGATGGCTTCCGTAACCACGGGTGCTCCATCTGGGCTGCTGCCCTTGTCCTGTGAGGAGGAATTTGCTGCCGCCTGCAAAGAAGATGCGTTTTCCACAGCAGATTTTTGTGCAGCCGGCAGATTGTTTTCAGAAGAAGTTGTTTCTGCGGTATTGTGGTTGGAGGCATCGGAACCTTTTGCCTCCTTTTCTGATAATTCAATAAAATTTGTTGCATCAAATTCATCGTCATCCCACTGGCTGACGGACATTATTTGTGCAGTCAGGGGAATATAGATACCTTTGACATCATCAAGTTTATATCCGCTGTCTTTGAGATTTTCTGCGTCTATCACAGTCTTAAAGTCGCCGCTTCCTCTGGTGAGGGTAAAGTTTCCGAGCAAAATTCCTGCTAGCTGTGCATTCTTTGGCACATAGAGAAATATCGGGACAGGCGACAGGCTGCATCCTGTGTTTTTCATATGTATTTCTAAGAGGCACCGTTGGTCCCTCCGCTCAATTTTGGCAAATCCGATATTTCGGCTTTTCGTTCCCTGCTCATATAGGTAAAGATAAGTAATCATTCGATGGAATCCAGACATTTTATGTACTCCCATAGATATTTCTATATCTTATGTGCGACGGTGAGAAAATATGATAATTTATCTGACGTAACTATTCAGCGTCAAGAGTTGCAAAGATACTTGTTACGTCATATGGCGTGTGGTATAATATGGCATAACCATTTGACCTGATGCCTCGTATCGGGGAAATTAAAATATAATGTAAAATAATGGAGGAGATGAAGTATGGAACATGCAAATGTAACAGCAGCAGAAGCACTTGAGAAATTAAAAGAAGGCAATCAGCGTTATCTGGACGCGAAGACAAACCCAGGCGACATTTCTGTCGCTATCAGAAAGAAAACGTGTGACGAGGGCCAATTGCCTTATGCAATTGTGATTACTTGTTCTGACTCCAGGGTTATTCCTGAGAGCATTTTTTCCGCGGGAATCGGTGAGCTGTTTGTCATTCGTGTGGCAGGAAACGTTATGGACAACCATCAGCTTGGAAGCGTTGAATACGCAGCCGGCCATTTGGGAAGTCCGTTGGTAGTTGTGCTTGGACATAGCCATTGTGGAGCCGTAGGAGCTGCCTTGAGCAGTGAGCCGGGCGGCTTTGTAAAGAGCATTACAGATGAAATCCGCAAAGCCATCGGCGATGAGAAAGACGAGACGCGCGCATGCTGCTTAAACGTAAAACGGAGCGTTTCTATGATTGAGGAGAAACTGCAAATTCCAGAATTAGAAGCACAGGGCGGCCTCAAGGTATGCGGCGCTTTTTACCATATTGACAGTGGTAAAGTGGAGTTCTTAGATTAATTTACATCAGGAAGAATATACGTATTATTACATGGATAGTTTGTATTTTACGTTATTTGAGAGACATATGTGTTTTAACGTGACAAGAGTTATTCTGAATAAAAGGGAATGATTTGAAATGAGCATTCCTAAGCAGGGGGCGGCTGTGGCTCATATAAGCCATACCCGCCCCTAAATTGCTGTTTGATAACGAAGAGGCGCTATATGAAAAATCTTTTAATAGCCGATGATAATGAGCAGATTCTTGATGTTTTGAAAGAATATGCTCTCAAGGAGAATTATCATGTTTTTATGGCGAAAACAGGGAAAGAAGCTTTGCGTGAGTTTGGCAGACGCAGTTATCATGCCGTTTTACTGGATGTTATGATGCCAGAGATTGACGGATTTGAGGTATGCCGGGAAATCCGCAGAAAGTCCATGGTTCCTATTATTATGATTACCGCCCGGGGGGGAAGATTTTGAACGTATCATGGGGTTGGACATTGGAGCCGATGATTATGTGGTAAAACCTTTTTCTCCGTCTGAGGTAATGGCACGCCTGCGGGCGATTTTACGGAGACTGGATTTGAATGAAGGTGAACATCAGCAATATGTGACAAGAGGGAGCCTGGATATTTCTTCTCGTTTCAAAAATGGGAAATGTATTTTCAAGAGGACATATTCTGGACTCTGTATGGGGCTACGATTATTATGGAGACGAAAGGACGGTTGACACCCATATAAAAAGGATGCGCGCAAAACTGGACAAATACAGCCATCCCGACTGGAAGATTGTGACGGTACGGGGCGTGGGCTATAAATTCGAGATGTGCTATGAATAAAATTACACAAAAACTTTTCAGATATTTTACACTGATGGCTCTTTTTCTGGTAACCATAGTTTTCGTTGGATTTTACAGTGTTTTCCGCTATTATAATTATCATTATCAGGAGGAAAATTTAAAGGAACGGGCCAGAACAATCAAAACTCAATTAGAAACTTTTATGAATGAAACTGGGCCGCACAGAGGGCAGGGCGCCTATCTGAAGTTCTTGGATGACATTTCCATGGCAGATACCTATATTATTGATAATAATGAGATATTTCTTTGTGGAGATAATACGGTATTAGAGAAAGAGCCTTCAGAGAAGATTCTAACGGTTGCAGATAAAGTTTTTACATTAGAGACGGAACAGCAGTTAAAGAAATGGGATCTACAGGGGAACCGCACGATTTACCTTGGCTTTCCGATTGAAAAAATAATAAAGTTATCGCGGCATTGGTAATTTATGACGTATTGGACATTGAACAGCAAAGTTTTCTTCTGGCTATTACAATTCTGGGATTTTGCCTGCTCTTTGCATTAGCTGCGTCAGGCGTCCTCTCTATCTTTTTGTCCAAGCGTTTCATGATGCCCATACAGAAAATTGCCGTTACGATCCGTGAATTAACTCGGGAAAATTATCGGGCTCAAACAGAAGTATTATATCACCAATATATCTCATGAGCTGAGGACGCCGGTTGCTGTGATCAGAAGTTCTCTGGAAGCCGTGTGTGATGGAATCGTATCTGGCGATAAGCTGAAGGAGTATCAGGAACAGTGTTTGAAGGAAAGTATTTCTTTGCAGCGTCTAGTAAATGATATGCTGGAATTGTCAAGGCTTCAGAACAACGATTTTCCGATTGATAAAGTGGAATTAGATCTGCTTATGACGCTGGATGACGCATTGCGTACAATCCGTATTTTAGCTGAAAATAAGAAAATTTGTCTGCACTATCGCAGGCCAAAGTCAGAGTGGTATGTGCAAGGAGATTATGGACGGCTTTGCCAAATGTTTACGGCTGCTCTCGACAATGCCATTAAATATTCCCCCAGTGGCAGTCATGTTTGGGTCAAAACATGGGAAACGTCGGAAGTCTATGGGATTTCTATAAAAGATGAGGGCTGCGGCATTCCCGAGGAAGAACAGCAGCATATTTTTAAGAAATTCTTTCGTTCGGGAAAGACGAAGGAAAACGGTTCTGGTCTTGGACTTGCGATTATGAAGAGTATTGCGGACAGGCATTGTATTGGCCTGGAAATCCAAAGTGTTTATGGACAGGGAACGGATATCGTTTTTACGGTGCCATTGAAAAATCTTTAAAATGTTCTGAAAATGTACCGTAAATGCCATCAAAATGACACATTGCTTCTATAAGATACCATTAAAGATTTCCTGGAAAACAATCAAAAAGCAAACTTGATTTGTTGTTCACGGGAATAAACGTTTGGAGGTAATAAAATGAAAAAAAGAAGCATACTCGTATTTTTATTAGTAGCCGCTTTGACAGTAGGAAATGCTGTTCCAACAGTAGCGGCGCCGTATGGTGGTGGAAGAGGCGGCAGGTGCGGGCAGAATTATGTAGACGCCAATGGAGACGGAGTTTGTGACAACTTTGTGGATGCCAATGGAGACGGAATCAACGACAACTGTCCGGGATATGGAAACGGTCAGGGATGCGGAAATGGTCAAAGACGCGGAAATGGCCAAGGATGCGGAAATGGTCCGTGCGGGCAGAACAAAATTACAACGGCTAGTCCCGTGAAAAACAATAGCGTCAAAAAAGCTGTGGTGAAAAAGGCTTCCCCTAAAAAGGTTGTTGTGAAGAAGGCGACTATTAATAAGGCCACCATTAAACTGATTCAAAAAAGACTAAATAAAATTGGTTATAATTGTGGAAAAGCCAATGGAACGATGAATAAAACGACCAAAAACGCGTTGAAGAAATTTAAAAAAGCGAGCGGGCTGAAAGCTAATAGTAGTATTACCAAAGCAACGTTAAAAGCTCTGCGGATTTCTAAATAAAAGTCTCATTAAAAATCTCATGTTGGAATGAGGGGTTCAATGAACCTAGAACCCCTTTTTTCCATCTTTATAGATGCCGATCAATTCAAGATTTTTGTCTAGCAGCAAAAAGTCTGCTATTTTGCCAACTTCCAAACTTCCGTAATCACTTTCAATATGGATAGAACGCGCCGGGTTGATGGTGGCACTCTGTACGGCAGTTTCTAAGGGAATGCCCATGGAGACGGCGCAGCGCATACATTCTAAAAGATTGGTGACGGAGCCGGCAAGAGTACCGTCTTCTAAAGTCGCATGCCTCCCGTTTACCTGTACGTTTAAACCTCCGAGCGTATAATTGCCATCGGAAAGCCCCGTGGCGCGCATACTGTCGCTGATAAGGACCACACGTTCACTGCCGAACATGGCAAAGACGGCTCGTATGACAGACGGCTCAATGTGAATGCCGTCACAAATAATCTCCACGAAACAGCCGGGGCTGTCAAAGGCCGCACCGATAACGCCGGGCGCCCGATGTGTGAAGGCAGGCATGGCGTTAAATAAGTGCGTTACATGGTCTGCACCGCAAGCAAAAGCATTCTTGGCGGTGCCGTAGTCACTCTGCGTATGTCCGATGGAAATAGAAATGTCTCTCAATTCCGACTGCTTGACCTGTCGAATGAAATCTATGGCGCCTGGAGTTTCAGGAGCTAATGTCACAAGTTTTACAAGACCGCCGGCGCATTCCTGCAATCGCTCTAAAAGGGAAAAATCCGCCTCACGGATGTAGTCGGGATTTTGCGCGCCGCGTTTGGCATTAGAAATGAAGGGGCCCTCCAGATTAACACCAACCAGCCGCGAGCCATTCGTGCTGCTTTCCTGTGAAAAATCCCGGGCGCATTTGCAGATGTTTTGCAACGTTTCCGGGGATAATGTCATGGAAGCCGGACAGATGGAAGTGACGCCTTGTGATAGCTGATAGGCGGCGATGGCAGCCAGTCCCTCGGGAGAGGCGTCGCTGAAATCATGACCTGCGCAGCCATGAAAATGAATGTCGACAAGCCCGGGAATTACATAGCAGTTTTCGGCATTCAAAATAGTATCTTCGCAGGTAGACAAGGAAAATCTGCCACCTTCTGTATAAAGAGTTTCTTTGATAAATCCTCCTCCTTCGTGAAAGACAAGTCCGCCAATAATTTTCAATACAATACATCCTTTCTTGGGAATAAAGTGGGCTTGCACACTTTCACGTGCCGAGTGCAGTCGCTTCAGCGACTAGTATCTCTTGCACGAGTGCGCATAATTATTTATTCTCTTATAGGAAAGATACGTTGACAAATTCGTGTATTAAGTCCTTTTTATAAGAGAATAAAATAATTCAGCCATCTTAGAAGAAGGCTGAATTGGTAATTCCTATATGTCGCAAAGGCTCAATGCTTCTGCATCGGCAACCAGAGTTACATCCGGGTGCATTTGCAAAATAGATGCCGGCACATCTGTTGTTACTGGTCCGAAAAATGCTTTCTGTACAATGTCGGCTTTGCCTTTGCCGTTTACAATAATCACAATCTTTTTCGCTGACATGATGGATTTGATTCCCATGGTGCAGGCTTTGGTGGGAACGTCTTCAAGCTTCTCAAAAAATCGAGAATTTGCCTGAATCGTGCTCTCTGTGAGGGATACGCAGTGGGTGAGCTGTTCAAATGCGGTTCCTGGCTCATTGAAGCCAATGTGTCCATTATTCCCAAGTCCCAAAAGCTGCAAGTCAATGCCGCCTAACGACTGGATGATCTGCTCGTACTCTGTACATGCCTGCTCTGCGTTTTCTGTTAAACCATCTGGTATATGCGTATTCTCCGGCGCTATATTAATCTGGCGAAAGAGATTCTCATTCATAAAATAGTAGTAACTCTGTGGGTTATCGTGTGTAAGTCCCAGATATTCGTCGAGGTTGACGGATTTTACCTGAGAGAAGTCAAGGTCACCCTGTTTGTAACGTTCAACAAGATTTGCATAAAGCCCTAAAGGTGAGGAACCGGTTGCGAGGCCCAGCACACAATCTGGTTTTACTATTACCTGGGCGGAAATAATGTTTGCCGCTTTGCGACTCATATCGTTGTAGTCATTCGCGTTGATAATTTTCATACAATACGCCTTTCAAAAGACGGAGGAGGGGGGATTTGAACCCCCGCGCCGGGACTACCGACCTACTGGTGTTCGAAGCCAGACCCTTCAGCCACTTGGGTACTCCTCCAAAATTATATTGTGCTCAGTAACAGTATAACAAATATTTCTAAAAAAGCAAATGAAAAATCTTGTGGAGAGTAAAAATATGGGATATAATTATAAGCACAAGTCAAATTCCCTATATTTATGCAGAGGGACATCAAACAAAACGCAAAGGATGTGATATCATGAAACGAATTGGAATGTTGACAAGCGGCGGCGATTGCCAGGCATTGAATGCCGCAATGCGAGGCGTGGTGAAAGGACTGAGCAAGAATCTGGAGGCATTGGAAGTGTACGGTTTCTATGAGGGGTATAAGGGTCTCATTTACGGAAACTACCGTCTGCTTACCTCCGGTGATTTTTCTGGAATTCTCACCAAGGGCGGCACAATCCTCGGAACCTCAAGGCAGCCATTTAAAATGATGCGGGTGCCGGATGAGAAGGGGTTGGATAAGGTAGAGGCCATGAAGCAGACTTATTATAAGCTGCGTTTGGATTGTCTGGTAATCCTGGGAGGAAACGGAACGCAGAAGACAGCAAACCTTTTACGTGAAGAAGGCTTGAATATCATTCATCTGCCTAAGACAATTGACAATGATATTTATGGTACGGACGTGACTTTCGGCTTCCAGAGCGCAATCAACATTGCCACAGATGCGATTGACTGCATCCATACGACAGCAGCATCGCACAACCGCGTATTTATCGTGGAAGTTATGGGACATAAAGTAGGATGGCTGACATTGTATGCTGGAATGGCTGGCGGTGCAGACATCATTTTGTTACCGGAGATACCTTATGACATCAATAAGATTGTAGAGGCAATCGAAGGAAGAAATCGCTCTGGCAAAGGATTTACCATTCTTGCAGTTGCAGAAGGCGCGATCTCCAAGGAGGACGCGAAGCTCAGCAAGAAGAAATTGAAAGAAAAACAAGAGAAGAATAAATATCCATCTGTTTCTTATGAGGTTGCAGCGCGTATTCAGGAAAAGACCGGAAGCGAAGTGCGCGTCACAGTGCCCGGACATACCCAGCGCGGTGGCAGTCCATGTCCGTATGACCGTGTACTCTGTACGAGATTGGGTGCGGCAGCAGCAGAGCTTATCCTCAACGATAAATATGGCTATATGGTTGGTATGATTGATGGAAATACCAAGAAAGTGCCGTTGGGAGACGTGGCAGGAAAGCTTAAAATGGTAGAGCCGGATTCCAAGATTATCCGTGAGGCAAAGTTAATAGGAATTAGTTTTGGAGATTAAACATGTCGTATACTGCGTTATACCGCAAGTTTCGTCCCCAGGAGTTTGAGGACGTCAAAGGCCAAGAACATATTGTAACAACACTAAAGAACCAGATAAAAGCGGACAGGATAGGTCACGCTTATCTGTTTTGCGGGACGAGAGGAACCGGGAAGACCACCATTGCCAAGATATTTGCCAAAGCAGTGAACTGTCAGAATCCGGAAGATGGAAGTCCCTGTGGAAACTGCCCCTCCTGCAAGGCAATTGCAGCGGGCAGTTCCATGAACGTAATTGAAATTGATGCCGCCTCCAACAACGGTGTGGATAATATCCGCGAGATCCGTGAGGAGGTGGCATATTCACCGGCAGAGGGCAAATACAAAGTATACATCATTGATGAGGTTCATATGTTATCAATAGGAGCTTTCAATGCATTGTTAAAGACTTTGGAGGAGCCCCCTTCTTATGTAATCTTCATTCTTGCTACCACAGAAGCCCACAAGATTCCGGTTACTATTCTGTCCAGATGTCAGAGGTATGATTTCCGCAGGATTTCTATAGAGACGATTAGCGGGCGGCTAATGGAATTGATGGAGCGCGAGCAGGTAATTGTAGAGTCGAAGGCAATCCGTTATATTGCCAAGGCAGCGGACGGCTCTATGCGTGATGCACTAAGTCTTTTGGATCAATGTATCGCATTTTATCTAGGGCAGGAATTGACGTATGACCGGGTGCTCAATGTTTTGGGAGCGGTAGATACGGAAGTGTTCTCTAAGATGCTGCGTCAGATTATGGAAAAAGACATTTCCGGCGTCATTGCCCGCTTGGAGGAATTAATCATAGAAGGACGAGAGCCTGGACAATTTGTCATGGATTTCACATGGTATCTGCGCAATTTGCTTTTATTGCAGAGTTCTGATAATATGGAAGACGTGCTTGATATTTCCAGCGAGAATCTTGCCTTGCTCAAAGAGGAAGCGGCAATGGTGGATGGCATAGAACTTATGCGTTATATTCGTATATTTTCAGAGTTGTCCAATCGAATCCGCTATGCGGTGCAGAAGCGGGTGATGATGGAGATTGCTCTGATTAAGCTTTGCAGGCCGGAAATGGAAAAGGATTACGATTCTTTGACGTTGCGGGTTGCCCAGTTGGAGAAGAAAATAGAAAATGGGCTTCCCGTTTCTTATCAGCAAGACGCTTCGGTAAGTACAGGGCAGGGCTTTTTGCCCGGAGGCGGGGGTAATCTGCCTGCGGGAGCGTACGGCGAGGGTTCTACCGGCGGCAGTCCGGCGGCGAAACCCGTGCTGCCCAAAGCGATTCCCGAAGATGTGCAGCAGATTGTCCGGAATTGGCGTTCCATTGTGGAAGAACTGTCCGGAGGGTTGAAAAATTATTTAAAGCTTGCCAGGCCAAGTTTGACAGAGGGTGGACGGCTTTTGCTTATATTAGAAGATGAGGTGGCGCAATCCTTTGTAGATACGGAGGAACATCGGCAGGAACTAAGAGAAGCCATGGCAAGAAGGACTGGTAAAGAAATTCCGTTCAAAATAGAAGCGAATTCTACCAACCAGCCGTTTGAGGAATCGTATGTGGATTTGGAAAAAATGATAAATATGGAGATCACAATTGAAGATTAGGAGGATATTAAAATGGCGAAACGTGGAGGCTTCCCGGGAGGAATGCCCGGCAATATGGGTAATCTGATGAAGCAGGCGCAGAAAATGCAGAAACAGATGGAGGATGCGACCAAAGAACTGGAAGAAAAAGAAGTTACGGCAACAGCCGGCGGTGGTGCCGTGGAAGTGACGATTTCCGGTAAGAAAGAAGTGACGAAAGTAAAACTGTCTGAGGAAGTTGTAGACCCGGATGATATCGAAATGCTGGAAGATTTGATTATGGCAGCAACGAATGAAGCGCTGCGTAAGATCGAAGAGACATCACAGCAGGCGATGGCAAAGATAACCGGTGGGCTGGGTGGCGGATTCCCATTCTAATTTTTAATATTTTTGTCTGAGATGATTTTAAGAGGCGTTTGTTTGAAAGCCTCAATCTTAGGGAGGGACGCATGGACTACTATAGCAGCCAGATAAGTAACTTGATTGAAGAATTGTCTTCTCTGCCTGGAATTGGAAGCAAGTCGGCACAGCGGCTTGCTTTTCATATTTTAAATATGCCGATTGAGCATGTAGAGAAATTGTCTTCTGTGATAGTGGAGGCAAGGAAAAAAGTAAGGTATTGTCAAAGCTGCTTTACGCTTACGGACGACGAGCTTTGTCCCATCTGTAAAAATGCAGGACGCAATCACAAGATGATTATGGTGGTGGAGAACACTAGAGATCTTGCCGCCTATGAGAAGACCAACAAATATGAAGGGGTGTACCATGTGCTGCATGGGGCAATTTCCCCAATGCTGGGAATTGGACCCAATGACATCAGACTTAAAGAGCTGATGCAGCGGCTGCAAGAGGATGTAGATGAAGTGATTATCGCTACCAATTCCAGTCTGGAGGGGGAGACCACGGCAATGTATATCAGTAAACTGATTAAACCGACAGGAATAAAAGTTTCCAGAATTGCCAGTGGTGTGCCGGT
This sequence comes from uncultured Lachnospiraceae bacterium, assembly GCA_947565425.1. GTDB lineage: Bacteria > Bacillota > Clostridia > Lachnospirales > Lachnospiraceae > Petralouisia. The sequence continues at coordinate 4,000 of CANOFW010000052.1, read as the reverse complement.
GGGCGGCGATTTAGAGTATATAGATGAAATGACTTTGCTGCGCGCTTTAGAGGGGCGGACGGAATTGTAAACATTGTTACGGCTGCTTAGTGACAGGGATTTGCAAAAATTTCCAATCAACTATGTTACCATCTTGGAAAAAGAGGTGAGAACATGATAGAAATTATTTGCAAAGATGACCCCCAAAAAGCGACTGCGGACAATAGGGAGGGCACTGTTTTTCTGCCCAAAAATATTCGTCAGGTAGGCAGTCCCAGAGGAAGGCACCGGATTTATCTGGAAGATTATGTGTATACATATTTGCGAAGTGCAGCCAAGAATAGTGAGACATGTGCGGCTGTATTTTTAGGAAAAAGCCAGGTAGTCAAAGACATTCGTTATACGTTTGTCAGCGGCGTTGTGGAGTGCAGCGCAGCAGTTTTTCAGTGGGAAAATATCTGTCTGGATGAAAGCTTTTGGGATTATATATACAAAGAGCAGAAACAATTTTTTTCGGAGTTAGAGATTGTGGGCTGGGCGCTGGGAAAAGCAGGACAGACCATGGAATTAACTCCGGCAGTGGAAGCTGCTCACCGCAAATATTTTGCAGGCAGGGATAAAGTTCTCATGTTAATAGACATTCTGGAGGGAGAAGAACTGTTTTTCGTTTATGAGCAGGGCTATCTTCAGAAACGTGAGGGCTACTATATTTACTATGAGAAAAATCTCGCTATGCAGGAGTACATGATTTATAAGCGGGAAGAAGAAATGCGTCTTGCCAAGCTTAGATATAGCGAATTGGCGGCGGAAGACGCCGGGGAAGAAACGGAGAGGCTTTCCGAGGAAGAACATGGGCAAACAGATCCACTTTTTGCAGAAACCAAAGAACATGCAAGTCAGGTCTTCGGGGAAGAGAACGGGCAAACGGAATTGTTTGCAGAAGACGATGGAGAGCAGGATGCGGAATCCTCGATTCACACGGAACAATGGCAGGATGCAAGACCAATACCGAAAGAACCCAAAACACAGGCGGAAGAGGCTTTGGAAAGTTACCGCAAAATGTTGTTGGAGCGTCAGGGGAAGCGCGAGGAACGTCAGAACCGCAAGTTTCTCTATACAGCGTCCTCCTTCTTTTTGGTTGTACTGTGCGTGATCGGCATCACTACGATCAATAATTATTGGAAAATGCAGAAGGTGGAGGATGTCTTGAATGTTATAAGTGATGGCAAGGGCCAACCGTCCTCGTCTAGCGGGACTGGAGCGCTGGAAGAGAAAAAGGATGCTGCGTCTGAGGAGCCTTTAGTTGTTGAAACTGTAGAATCTCAGGTGGAACCGCTAGATTCTAACGGTGGAGAGCAAGATAGCTCCGCAAAATCGGATACTGGTGCAAAGTCGGCCGATGAGGAAAGTGAGAATGATAGCGATAAGTCGTCAACTGGAAGCGGGCAGGCAAGTACTGAAAATTCAGTAAATGGTGAAAGTCAGAATGATACCGATAAACCTTCGACTGGGAGCGAACAGGCAAGTGCAGAAAATTCAGTAGATGGTGAAAGCCAGAATGATAGCAGTGAGCCGTCGGATGGGCAAGGGCAGGATGCTAGTGTGAATCCGACAGATGGAGCTAAGCAGGAAGAGGCACAGGAGACATCTGCCGGGCAGCAAAGATACTATACCGTGCAGGCAGGAGATACACTTAATTCTATTTGTCTTAATATTTACAAGACGAAAGATATGGTGAAAGTATTAAAAGAAGTCAATGGAATTGAGGATGGGGACAAAATTCTTGTGGGTCAGAAGTTGTTGCTCCCATAAAGATATGATTAAGTTTATAGAGAAAATGAAATAGAAAAATTCTTGTGAGACAGGAATGACGTATTAATGAAAAATTAATGCACAGAAGATGAGAGTATGCTATACTAATACAACATTTTAAGTAATGTTTAGTTTGACTTAAAGTTGTTGTACTAATTCTGGAGGTGCAATTTTGGACAAGCAGGCATACCGGGTGGTAACATCAAACGTAAATGAAATGAACGAAAAAATCCACAGACACCGCAGGAGAATATTAATCCTGACGGTGCTTGTGGTTGTTTTCGTATTGGGGATAATGGCGGGGGCTTATGTTTATCTTCAGACCAGGAATTATACAGACTATGAGATTATAGAATCTGTGGGTCGAGAGGATTCGGAGGGTACAGGATTTGCTGTTTTTAATGGAAATATCATTAAATATAACCAAGATGGCGCAACTTGTATTAGCGCGTCTAACCATATGGTTTGGAATCAGACTTATGAAATGCAGTCTCCCATGGTAGATACTTGTGAAGGTTACGCGGTAGTTGCCGATAAGAAGGGGGAGCAAATATATATTATGGATATGCAGGGCCCTTGTGGGGAAATTAAAACAACGATGCCCATTCAAAGAGTACAGGTGGCAAATCAGGGGACCGTAGCCGTTTTAATGGAGCGGAATGGGACGAGCTACATTCATTTGTATGACAAAGCGGGAACATTTTTGGCAGAAGGAGAGCATCACACAGAAAATAGCGGTTATCCGCTGGATATTGCAATTTCCAATGATGCCAAGAAAATGGCGGTATCCTTGCTGGATGTTAAGGAAGGAAGAGTTAAAACAACCATTATATTTTACAATTTTGATACTCCCGGGCAAGAAGAAATAGATAACATTGTGGGAGAGTTTTCATACGCTGATATGGTGTTTCCTCAATTGGAATTTTTCTCAAATAACATCATGGCAGCAGTCGGTAACGGTAAAATAGTAATCTTTGAGGGAGTGCAAAGGCCTGAGGAAAAAAATGAGATTTCCACAGAATTAGAAATTCGCAGTGTTTTTTATAATCAACAGTATTTGGGGTTTGTCTATGAAAATGAGAACGAGGAAGCCCCTTATAAAATGCAAGTGTTTGATTTAGCAGGAAAGGAAATTTTTTCCCAGGATTTCCAAGTGCAGTACGAGGAAATTGGATTTCTGGAAAATGGAGAGGTATGCGTGCGCGGCGAAACAGAGTGTGCCATTTATACATTGCGTGGATGGGAGAAGTTTCATGGCAATTTTGACAAGGGTATCCAGAAAGTCCTGTCTGCGGGTGGGATTCGCAATTACATATTTCTGAGAATGGGAGAGACACAAAAGGTAAGGCTGAAATAGGAGAGAAAACATGGATATATTATTGATTGTGGTTCTGCTGATTTTGCTGGGATTCGGGTTGCATGGGTACTTACGGGGGCTTGTACGCGTGGTGTTTTCTCTGGTGGCAGTTTTTGTGGCTATCGTCTTTGCTACGGCTATTGAGCCTTATGTGGCACAGTTTCTACAGACGCAGACGCCCTTATATGATACAGTAAAAGAGAGATGTACGGAATATTTGCAGTCATCGTTAGATGAGGAAATCCAGCATAGAGCCGATGAGCAGGAGGCGGTTGCTGTTTTAGGAATGAAGCTTCCTGCGGAACTGCAAGAGTTTTTCAAGGAAAATGTGACAGGTCAGGCAGGAGAAGTGTTAGAAGGTTCTGGTATATATGAAAAAGCTGGGGATTTTGTAGCGGGTCAGATAGTACATCGGTTGGCATGGATGTTGTCTTTTGCGACAGTTCTCATTTTGCTTGCGGTTGTGGTTCATTTGTTGGATGTGCTTGCAAAGCTTCCGGTATTAAGAAATATTAATCGCATAGGTGGGCTCGCGGTTGGCTTGTTGGAAGGACTGATAGTTGTTTGGATCATACTTTTGGCGGTTGTATTGTGCCAGGGAACAGAGTTAGGCAGAGAGTGGATGTCTTCTGTGGAAACGAATGCATTTTTAAGATTTTTGAATGACAATAATCTTCTTGAACAGTTGATTTTGGGCTGATTGGCAACATATTTTGTAAAAAAATGAAAAAATTTCAGAAATAGGGTTGACAACAAAAAATAACCATGGTAATATATACGAGCTGTCGCAGTAAACGAACAGCACTCAACCTTGACAACTGAACAGTGGAATGACCTTGAAAGATTCAAAAG
>CANOFW010000051.1 GCA_947565425.1 uncultured Lachnospiraceae bacterium | reverse complement strand
CGCCCTGTTTGATTTCTTTGCGTATGTAGCGGAGATCGTCTTCATCGAAGTGGCCATGTTTCAGAGGGATGGAATACTTTGTTTCTGGATTGTAGTATATATCATGGTTTGCGCCATTCCGCTTGAATGTATATCCGTTGTTGTTTAAGTCTTTGATTGCTGTGCTCCGTGGATTCATTGCGCTTCTCCTTATAAATATATTATACACAACAATACACAATAATTCAAGAAGAATACACAACAATACACAAATATTTTATGCAAAAGAAATTAAGTCTATACACTGGTAGCAAGCTGTTTTTATATATTAGAATTATTTGCTGACGCTTGCTGCTGAACAGCGGATTATGGATTGGAATGCTGCATGTCCGTTGTCCTGGGTTGGACTTTGTTCTCTGGCTTCGAATAGCAGGGCAGAGAGTACATCATTGCCGTATACGGTGGCAATATCAAGCTGGTAGCAGATATTTGTTATAAGTTCCTGCAAATCTATCTTAGCAGAATCCGCAGTTGTAAATGGTTTATAGTGTTTCTTTGGCTTTGTCGTTGGCGTTTCAGTAGGTTCTGGAACATTGGGTATAATGGGCTGCTTTGCAGCAATGGAAACATTTTCTCTTTCCATGCGTTCATCAATGGCCTTTTTGATGTATCTGTTGACTGGTTCACCTGCTGCATTTATGAAATTGGTGTCAGGAGTGGTGTAAAATGCCGGAAGAAGACAGCGGGAAGCCTTGGAAATACTGCAAATTCTGGCTTTTGGGAAAGCAGGTATGTTATTCCCCGAAAAGAATAGCGAAATTTAATTGACAAATGAGTGGAAATCAGATAAACTCATTTCAGTGACCATGTGGTCACTGAAATGAGGCGCACAGAATAACCGCATAGTTATCAGGAGGATTATCATGCCAACACCTTTATTTTTGGGGCTGAATACGGAAAAACGGCAAAATATTTTTACGGCGGGAGTTTGCGAATTTGCCGATTGTGGTTATGAAAATAGTTCTACAAATCGAATTGTTAAAAAAGCTGGTATCAGCAAAGGAAGTTTATTCAAATATTTTCCAACAAAAGAGGATTTTTATTTTTATGTTCTTGACGAAATCACAGCGGAGCTTATTTCCAGTTTAGAAGAAAAAGTAAATACCTTTTCCACCGATATCTTTCAACGGATAATAGAATACTCTGTTTTGGAGTTTTCATGGTATATTTTGCACCCGCAAAAGTCCAAAATGATTGTCAGGGCGTTCACCCAAAGCGATACCGATATTTACAGAAAAACCGTATTAAAATATGGCAATAGAGAACAAGATATATATTATTGGCTTTTACAGGATATTGATACGGCTCAATTTCGCTGGGACAGGCAAAAAACGGTTGCTATGATAAAGTGGTTTCTCAAAGGTTTTAACGATGATTTTTTGACAAGAATACAAAAACAAGACTATTCAGATTTGGAAATGATAGAAAAAGAATATGTAAAAGATTTGTCAGAGTATATAGAAATTCTAAAGGCTGGAATCGTAAAATAAAGGAGGTTATTCTACAAGGGAAATGGCAAAAGACCAGGCAGAAGCTCATTTTGGCGGTAACAAGTGCAAAACATTCGTGATTGGCGACAGTTGCGATAAAATTGTAGGAACAGCGTCGGCTTCTGCAATAGCTGCAAAAATAAGTCACAGTGAGTTGTTTATTTATAATGGTCTTGGTCATGCAGCGTATGAAGAAGCCAAAGATTTTAATGAACGGGTTTTGAATTTTCTAACAAAAACATCTTTTCTGGATTAGGACAAAAATAAAATCATGTGTCAGCACACTGGCAGAATATAGATGGTAAAGGAGCGTTTATGGAATATACATGGAATGATATTGAACAGCACGTCGCAGCCTGTGCGAATTGTTCGCTGAGTAAGACCAGACAACGGCCCGTCATGGGGCGTGGAAATTACCAGGCAGATATTATGTTGATCGCCGAAGCGCCCGGGGGCCAGGAGGACCAGCAGGGACTTCCCTTTGTCGGGCGTTCCGGGGAAATCTTAGACAGGCTTTTGCAGGACTGTGGACTTAGCAGGGAGGAAATTTATATTACCAATATATTAAAATGTCATCCTCCCGGCAACCGCGACCCCAAAGAGGCAGAAAAAGAAGCTTGTTTTCCTTATTTGAAATATGAGACGTATATTTTGAAACCGAGGATCATTGTCTGCCTTGGCCGTATCGCCGCGCAGCGTATTATTTCAGCAGATTTTAAGATTACCAGGCAGCACGGCGCATGGACATATCGCAAAGACTGTGCGTTGACGGCAACTTACCATCCCTCGGCGATTCTGCGGGACCCTTCCAAGTATGAGGTCGTGAAAGCAGATTTTTGTGAAATTGTGAAAAAACGAAACGAAATTTTATGTCAGAAAGAGAGTTGAACAACTGTGGATGATACAAAAATTCGTATCTATGAACAGGGCCGACAGCGGAGACGGGGAAATTCATGGCGGAGGCTATGTAAATCGGCGGGCGTTGCGGCAATGCGCGGAACACGCCGTTGCCGTATTCGCCCACAGCATTAAGCAATTCTCTGTATGATAATAGATGCGTGATTGACTGCCTGGTTGTCAACGCCTGTTCCCGCCAGATAATCCTCCGTGGCAGATTTATTGCGCAGCGTGACGGTTGCGCCGGCTGCAATCAAAGTGATGAACATACCGGTCAGTTCCATGCGTTCGGTATTCCACAGGCCGTCAGAGTATACCCCGAAAAATGATAATGGATTTTCCAGGCCATTGATTGCGACGGCATAAGCAATATTCAACGATTCGGCGGCAGGACGGATCAGTATGGAATAGTCTATGCGATACACGCCTTCTGTGTTTACAATGATTTCTGGAGTATTTGGTATAAATGAAAAATCACCGGATTGAAATGCCAGCAGGAAATTAACATCTCCCTCTGGGGGTATCGTCTGATATCCCCCCTGCATGACAGCGTTAAAATAGGCTGGTTGAACTCCAGGTCCCGCGGGCCCTTGCACTCAAGGTTCGCCTTGCAGTCCGGGCGCGCCCTGCGGTCCCATAGGCCCTTGCGGTCCAGGCTCGCCCTGGGGCCCTTAACAGCAGCAATTGCAACATAATCTATTACGATTATTATACATTTTGATTCCGCCCTTCCGCATTTCTATTTCCTGTTACTGTTAATGGATATAGTAACTACTTCATCTTATGCGGGTAATTGTTGTTTGTGCGAAGATTGCCATTCTTTCCCTGCTGTGATATAATTAGGTTGCTATTTTTTAGCAAAATTTATGGAAGGAAAGGATGAGAAAAATGGTGAAAAGTTTTTGGAGAAAGGCAAATTCATTTCTATTGGCGGCGGCTATGGCGGTAACCATGCTGCCAGCGCAGACGTTACACGCGGCTGAGCCGGAGGGCACGGTGGAACCTGCAATTTTGCAGCAGGCAGATAAGACGAAAGACACGGCGTTAGACTTAAATGCGATAACTGAGAAGGAATATAGCGTGATAGAAGGCAACACGCCCGTACTTCCCAAGAAAGTAAATATGAAATCCAATGATGGCACGACGGCTTCTGTAAATATACAGTGGCAGGAGTGGGACAAAAGCACATCCGCCGGAAAGCACACGGTGACAGGTACAGCAGGCGGGACGCAGATTACAGTTACCGTGGATGTATTGCCATGTGATGAACAAGTGGCAGATGCAATTGCAACAGGTTCTTCTGATGGTGTGAGAGAGGCGGTTCATCCCTTGAAGGGATATAAGGGGGTGTTTGTGGCAGAATATGACCTCGTTCCCGATGAAGTGAAGTCTACACATGACAGGGCAGTCATCTATCTTCCTGAACAAACGAACGATGGATTGCCTTTTGATTCGGGGAATTGCTGGGACAATGGGGCGAGGCTTCAATTTAAACATGGTTATAATGATGTAACGTATTTCCAGACCCAGAATGGTGATGGGCAGGATAAAAACAAAGCTGTATATTATCCAACGAATGAAGCATTGGATGACGCGTTAGCGAATAACCAGCCGATTCGTACGATTCCTTTTGATGAAATCCATTCTTACCGTGTGCGCACCGTGATAGATACTGCCACTGATAAGACCAAAGGGAACTACAAGGTATTTATCACAGACCCGGATGGCGTTGAGCATGAGATTACCATGCCGGGCGGCAATGGATTCCGAATTTATCCCAAGGATGGAATTGTCAAAAATTTTGCAGCAGTTCGTGGAAGCTACCGTTTGATAAATCACAAGATAAGCTGGATTTCAGGTTATGCGACAAAGAAGTCAGAGATATATTTTAAGGCGCAGAATGCTGCGGATTATGTTAAGGAAGGTACAGACGTTGTCACCAAAGAAATTCCGGGTGTTCTTGCAGGCCAGTCTGCGGCGGAGATTGTCAAAGACAATCAAAGTTATGTGTTAGATACCGGGAAATCCGGGTGGTATAACGGAGAGGAAAAAGTTGCCTCTGTGACAGCGCAAGAAGGTGACACTGTTACTTACCGCGCGTACTATAGTTATGCGAAGACAATTGATAAAACGGGTATCAATGATAAGATACAGGAAGCTAAAAATCTGACGGAAGCGGACTATACCTCCGGCAGTTGGAAGAATCTTCAGAATGCGTTGGCAGATGCAAGCCAGGTGAGTGCAGACACAACAGCAAGCCAAGCAGATGTGGAAAAAGCAGAACAGACATTAGATACGGCAAAACAGGACTTAGTTAGTATCAAGGAGTTAAGGGCAGCCATTGAAAAGCTTAAAAATGAACTTGCAGAAAAAGAAGAGCAGAAAGATAATTATACAAACTGGGAGGAGGCTGAACGCGTCCTCAGAAATGCGGAAGTTATATTGAACAGAGCGAATGCCACAAAAGCGCAGGTGGAGAGTGCGCAAGAGAGTTTGAATATCACATTGATTGTTAAGGAAGAACCGCCCAAGCAGGCAGATAAGACGGCGTTGCTTCAGGCAATTGCCAATGCAAAGGCGAAAAAAGCAACGGATTATAAGCCCGCAGGCTACCGGGATATGCAGACAAAGCTCTCAGCGGCGCAAGCTGTGGCAGATAACCCCAATGCCACGCAAGCAGAAGTGGACAAAGCGAAAAATGAGTTAGTGCAAGCAGTTGGCAAATTGGTAAAAATTGTGAAGGTGACATCCATTAAGCGGGCAGCAAAGAGTTATCAAATTGCCGCAGATAAGAAGCTTGATTTGAAAAAAGTATTTACCGTTTCGCCCCAAAATGCAGATAACAAGAAACTGACATATTCGGTTGATAAGAAGTATCGTAATTATGCCTCTATTAAGTCCGGCGTTGTAACTGTGAAAAGAAAGGGCGCTGGAAAGACTATTACGGTAAAAGCGGCGGCAACGGATGGAAGCGGCAAGACGGCAACCATCAAGATAAAGATTATGAAGAATGGCGTTACGAGTATTACGGTCAAGAAGAAGTCACTTACGGTAAAAGCAGGCAACAAAGTTACGATTAAGCCTGTGGTTAAGTCAAATGGCAAGAGTGTAAATAAAAAGCTATCTTATACATCTTCCAATGAAAAACTTGCAACGGTAAAGAATGGCGTTGTCAAAACGAAGAAAGGTAAGAAAGGCAAAGTAACGATTACAATCCGCGCAACCGATGGTACAAATAAGAGCGTGAAAGTAAAGATAATATTAAAAAATAAAATTTAAATAGAGGACAGCCGCGAGGCTGTCCTCGTATTGTTTGGTAGAAAGGTTAAAGTTTGTGCAGGGGCCAAGCAATTACTGAATGCGGAATTGACCGATAAGGTGATTCAGCGTTTTGGCCTGGTTGGATAATTCATTGGAGATTGTTGCGCTCTCCTCGGCAGCGCTGGAATTAGCTTCTATTACCTTGGAAACTTCTTTGATTCGGTTTTCCACAGAAATAATCATTTCCGACTGCTGTACGCTGGCAACAGAAATCTCATCCATCAGAGTTTTGATAGATTGCACGCATTCGCTGATAATCTGTACCGCGGAAATAGCAAGATCCGTAGATTCCGTGCCAGTTTTTATGTCGTGGATGGAACGTCCGATAAGCGTGCTTGTAGTCCTTGCTGCTTCCGCAGATTTAGCGGCGAGGCTCCTGACCTCCTCAGATACGACAGAGAAGCCTTTTCCTGCTTCCCCGGCATGGGTTGCTTCCACGGCGGCGTTCAAGGCAATAATATTTGTCTGAAAGGCAATATCTTCGATGGTTTTTATGATGCTGCCAATCTGTTCGGAGGATTGGTCGAGATTTCTCGTAGCGTCAATTAATTGCTCCATTTTTGTGTCAGCTTCAGCGGCATAACCGGTTGCACGGTCAACCAGATTGCTAGCATTGCTGCAACGAGCCGTGCTGTTTTGAATCTGTTCCGTGATATCTGTGCGGGAAGGTTTAAAGAGATTATATGAGTATGTCAGCGGGCTGGATTATAAAAGCATGTTCCTGGAGGAAGGAAAACATGCCGAGATGGATACGCTGCTGCTGGGGCTTGAGATGGAGGAAGATTTAAGTATCGACATTAGCTGTAACTTTGTCTATGCGCCGGAGTTTGGCAACGTCTTACAGTATTATGGGCAGATGGAGTTGGATCCCATATTGGAGGAAAACCCGGAAGCGTTTACGGAGATAAACGTTTTACAGATGATAAATGAGCTGAATCGGGGGCTGCCGGTGGGACAGATCCTCTATATGCATGGCGAGAACGATAAGGAAGCGCGCCATCTGCTCGGCATCGTTATACGATGTTGACGGAATTGGATGATCAAACGGAGCTGGCAAAATGCGTCCGTATTATCGAGATGCTAATGAATATTTATGAGGTGCTTTGCAGCACGATTTTACTGCTCTTAGAGGGGGAATCCTTAAACAGTGCGATGGAGATTTTAGCAGGCATATTGGAGGAGTAACGTATTTAGGCGGGGGCAATGATTTGCAGTGTAAAGTATCCGTTTTCCTGCCGGAAATTAACCATGGAGCGCGTCTGTTTGGCAAAGTAGAGGATGCTTTTGGTACCAATTCCGTGTCCGATGCCTTTTTGGGAAATTGGCATTCCATCCCTGTCAAAGAGTACCGTTTTATGGCAGGTGTTGGACAGTTCTATAAAATATTGTCCGTTTAGGGTGCGGCTTTTTAGCTTGATGACACGACGTCCGGGTTCCTCTTTGCAGGCGTTTAACGCGTTTTCCAACGCGTTGGCAAGTATTACAGAGAAAGAAGAAGAGTCAACTTTGCCGTTGGGGGGAGCTGTGAAAGTGGTTTGAATCTCAATATTTTCACGCTCAGCAAGTTCCAGATAAAATGCGAGCACAGAGTTGATGATGGAATCATCACAGTAAGTTTTTATCTCAATTTTGCCGACGGCAGTTTCCAGGTCTGACAACAGATGATTTGCCTCCTCTATGGAACCGTTTTGCAGGCAGGTCTGCATGATGTTAGAGAAATGACGGACGTCGTGGCGGAGTATGTTTAATTTTTCTTCCGTTGCCTGAATGTTTCGCGCTTGTTTTTCCATGGCAGAAATTTGCAGTGTTAAAATGTCTTTATGGTGTGAAAGCATTTGATACTGGTATTGCCGCAGTATGCTCTGGTAGACAAGAAAATACACAACAAGAACTAGAAGAAGGATTCCTAATATATACAGAATACGGAAAGGCTCCTTGGTATAGTATGTAGGAAAATTCGCGATAAAAAGCATTAGCATAGCGAAAAACACTGGAATCAGAGACAGGGAACCCCAGCCAATTTGCACGGCATTCGTAAGTTCTAAAAAAGGCTTTCTAAGGTATCTGAATTCCAGAAAGATTACAAGCGTGTAAGCAATGCATAAAATCAGAAAATAACTGCCTATGTTTCCGTGAAAAGCGGTGTTGATTAAAAGTACAATCATCGCCAGTATGTAAGAGAGCAACACCTGCGTGGCATAGTTAAAAACAGACTGAGCGGGAGAGTTGCAGTCCATACAATAGGCGAGTGCGACAGCCGGCACGGAAATCGTAAAAAACATATAGCGGGTAAAGGAAAAGAAGCCTGCAAAATAGATGATCACACCGGTGGAAATGACAATACACACCAGATAGGATCCAAATAATAACAGTACTTTTTTCGTATGGTATTTGAACGCTGTCAGGCTTGACATCATACCTAATGTAAAACTGGTGATCAGAATTACACGGATGATATTGATGGTGAGGTTATGTTCACAAAAATTCTCTAAAGTCATGCATATTCTTCCTCTCTGAGCCAGTAGCCGATATAACTTTGCTGTACCTTTGCGGCAAAGGAGCGGGCGATCGGGATGGCGGCTCCGGTTGTCAGGGACAAGGCGCTGTTTGTCAGGCTGTGGGAATAATTTAGGTTTACCACAAAAGACGTATGCGTTTTGATAAAGTTAGGCTGTTCTAAAATTGGCGACAAAAACTGATTGAAGCCTGAGCGCAGATATTGGCTTTTTATATGCCGTCCGTCTGCCAGGTGGAAATGGCAGACGTGCGCTTGCAGCTCTGCGTAAACAATGGAATGCAGGGGAATCTGCATGATGCCTTCTGCCGTTTTTAAAATAAATACATGATTTCTGTGCTGCTCAAAGCAGCGGGCTATTTTGTCGAGAACCGGAAATAGACGTTCCTTGCCCACAGGCTTGCAGATATAGTTAAATGCATAGAGACGAAAAGCGTCCGGGTAATAATCTGTGCTTGAGGAGAGATAGACAATCAGTGGTTCAGGCAGCAGATTGGAAAGTTGTTCTCCCAGGGAAATTCCGTTCATTTCCGGCATTAATATGTCAAGCAGAAAGATATCAAAAGCTTCTCCTCCTGAGACAGCGTCAAGGAGCAGGAAAGGAGAGGCGAATTTTTTGATTTTTATTTCCGGCTTGTTTGGCTCATGGAGCCATTCTTTCACGAGTTCCGTTGTTTTCGCTAAGTCTCTTTTGTCATCATCGCAGATGGCAAGCTGAATCATATTCCTACACACCTTTCTTATCAATCAAATTCCGTACATGATTATCTATTGAAATAATTGTAACTTTTGTCCCTGTAAAATGCTATATTTTGGGATAATTGAGGATTTTTTGGGGATGAAAAATGCAGTCATTATATCCTTTTTGTTGCAGAATATGCATAATTGGTGTAAATCCGCCCAAAGGAGAATAATTTCGATAAGATAGGCGGTGGAATTAGGGGAAGGAGGAAGCGAATGAACAAGACAAGAAATAACGTATATCTTGTACTATTCTGCGGCATAATGGGAGCTGTGGCAGGGAGTGTCATCTGGTCATTTTTAAAAGTGATGTCGGTGGGCATCCACTTTTTGTGGGAATGGCTTCCCGCAAGGTTTCCTATGCCGTTTTACACGGTGGCGGTGTGTACCGCAGGAGCAGCCCTTATTGGGTGTTTCCGTTGGAAATTCGGGGATTACCCGGAGGAACTGGATACCGTGATGGCGAAAGTTAAAACGGACAAAAAATACGATTACTCTAATATGATCGTGCTCTTGCTCAGTGCATTGTTTCCATTGCTATTAGGTAGCAGCATTGGGCCGGAGGCAGGGCTTACCGGAGTGATTGTCGGGCTCTGTTATTGGATCGGGGATAACCTTTCGTTTGCCAGGCAGAACGCCAAAGAATATTCGCAGGTGGGAGCAGCGGTTACACTGGGCGTTCTCTTTCGCTCACCATTGTTTGGCGTGTTTGCCGTGGAAGAGGAGAATCGGGAGAAAGAAATTATAAAACTTCCGGGGACCATGAAGATATTCCTCTATGGGCTTGCCGCCACCGCGGGTATGGGGACTTATATGCTGCTGTCAAAATTGTTTGGAGCAGGTCTTTCTGCACTGCCGTCTTTTGCGGATATGCAGCTGGTACTGCCGGATTATTTGCTGCTGGTTGTCTATATTTTTTTGGGCTGCCTGCTGGCGAAGTTTTATTTTCTCACGCATACGGTTACAGAAAAAACCGTGGCAAAGCTTCCGCCTATTATCAAAGAGACCGTGGGCGGACTGTGCCTGGGACTTTTGGGAACGGCAATTCCGGTATTAATGTTTTCCGGTGAGGATGCAATGGGAGAACTTGTCGCCGGAAATTTTGCCTATGCGCCGCTGCTTCTTGCTGGAATTGCTCTTTTAAAGGTGCTGTTGACAAATATCTGTATACAGTCCGGGCTCAAGGGGGGACACTTTTTTCCCATTATATTTGCCGGGGTGTGTCTGGGGTATGCCGCGGCCATCCTTGTCTTTGGCGGACTGTCGGGACAGGCAATTTTGGGATTCAATAATGCAACGGGGCAAGCGGCTCTGGTATTTGACGATGTTGCCGGACATGCAGCCTTTGCCGCGGCGACGGTGACCGCTGCGTTGCTTGGCGGAATTATGAAAAAGCCTTTGGCGGTGACGGTACTGTTGTTCCTCTGTTTTCCGGTGAAGTTGTTTTTGTGGATTTTCTTTGCCGCTGCCGCGGGCAGTTACTTTTTATCCATGGGGACGAAACAATAACGATTCAGGAGGTAATGTTATGAAAATTTTTACAATTATTTTAGGTATTATTATGGCAATTTGCGGGATTTCCTGCATTTGTACGCCGGTGATTACGTTTATGGAGGCGGGCTATTTTCTGGTAATCCTGTTGCTTATTTACGGTATTGCGGCCGTTGTCAGGGCGATTATGGATAAAGAGTACGGCTTACCGTTCTTGTTTGGAATCATAAGTCTGATTCTGGCAATCGTGATTATGGTTGTGCCGGGACTGAAATTGCTGACAGAGGGAATGTTAGTCTATGTCATGGCGGTGTGGTTCCTTTTGCAGGGAGTTGTGAATATTTTTATCTCTCTCAAGCAGAAGAAGCTTCCTGAGGGCAAAGGCTGGATTTGGACAATGATTTTTGGCATTATCGGTGTTCTGGTGGGGATCTATTCTCTGATGCATCCCATGCTTATGGCGTTTACTGTAGGAATCCTGGTAGGCGTGTATTTCATTGAGAGCGGTATCAGCATGATTGTGATGGCATGCAGCATGCCGCAGAGTGAGCAGTAAAATGCCGGGGATGAGAGCGTGGAAACGATGCTATAAGGTCTTAAAACGGACCGGCACCTTAAAGATGTTCATAAGTTTTCTGCTGTTTCTGTGCGTGGCGGCTGCCTTGCTGACTTTGTTCGACCCAGGAATTGAGACGTTCGGGGATGGGCTCTGGTACTGTTTTGTCGCTGCCACGACCATTGGCTTTGGCGACTTGTGCGTAGTCACAAGCATTGGGCGTATTATCACGGTGCTTGTCTCTGCGTATGGAATCCTCATGACGGCGATGGTTCCAGGCGTTGTTGTCAGCTACTATATGGAGTATTTAAAATTTAGGGAAAAGGAGACGATTTCCATCTTCTTAGAAAAACTGGAACGGCTGCCGGAGTTATCACCGGAGGAATTGGAGCAGCTCTCGCAGAGGGTGCGGGAGTTTGAGAGGAAGAAACTTAATAAGTGAAACGAGCAGGCATTGGGTACTTGTCCAGTGCCTGTTTCTATTTGCCCCCAAACAATCAGGAAAGTAATGGCGGATTTGCTTGCCAGTGAGGAAGGATGGATTTGGGTGTTGTACTATTCTAATTGTCCCAAACAGGCGGCGGAAAGTCGACATTAATCCGAAAAATTGCCCTGGCATATGCGTATCCTGAGCGTAGGTTACGGGTGTATGACGGACTGCCCGATAAAGATTGGTTTCTGGTCTATATTAAGTGCAGGGATTTAGAGAGTAGTTTCGCAAAGAGCATTTTAGAGATAATAGGCACGATTGTCCAACGAGCGGAAATCAGCAAATATAAAATGGCATTTGAGGTGCTGGTAGAGAATGCACTGCAAGATGGGCGGATATTGCTGCTGATTGACGGGTTGGATGAGATATCCGAAGAGAGGTATCGCATCTGTCTGGCAGATCAGTTGCGTACCTTTGTTGCTACTTACCCTAACGTGCATTTGCTCATTACATCCAGAAAGGCCGGATTTGGGGCGGTTGCTGCGACGATTCCCGGCTATTGTAAGCAGTATACGATGGAGCAGGGGCAGCAGAAGAACAGCAGGGATGAGTTGCAGAACTGTATCATAAAAGCAAGGAGGGAACTGCCGGAGATATTGGGCTATACAGAAGTCTCACCTTCCAAATTTATTGAATGATGAGTGATGCAGATGGGGCATCTGGTATGTCTAATAGACACGGAATAAGGTATTCTAATATATTAGTTCTACCTCCCCGGAGTTAGTGATACTAGAAATCCCGGTCTGGTCTGCCGTTGACATTGGGAGTGGGAAATCTGTAAAATATCCAGGTTTCCCATAAATATTTTTATACTATTTGTTCAGAGAACTGCTGTGGAAAATGTGGAGAAATATTTTATGGCTGAACTGATTACCCTTTCAGAGCTGCTATTGGGCCAAAACAGTTGAACTCCTGAAAAAAGGTGTTATAATAAAAAATGACTTGCAGTGGTGAATTAGGAACTGCAGAAGACAATTTTAAAAAAAGGAGGATATGTCATGAAAAGACACATGAAACGTACGCTGTCATTGCTGCTTGCACTTATGTTAGTGGCGGCAAACTGTATGGCGGGAGGCGTGACTGCAAAAGCGGCGCCCAAAGTAACCAAAATTATTTTAAATTCCAGCACAGAACAAATGTTTGTAGGTGGGGCATAACCTTAAAGGTTAAATCTGTCAAACCGTCCAAGGCATCTAAGAAAGTAACATGGAAGTCATCCAACAGGAAAATTGCCACGGTGACGTCTTCCGGAAAAGTGAAAGCGCGCAAGGAAGGCACGGTTACCATCACGGCAACGTCTAAGAACAATCCCAGAGTAAAAGCAAAATGTCGCATTAAGGTCTACAAGGCGACAAAGACAATAAAATTAAACAGTAAGAAATCCTACACCTTAAAGGTGGGACAAAAGCAGAAGCTCAGTGCGAAGGTTACCAGCCCCAAGAAAGGCGCCCAGCCCATAGAATGGAGTTCCAGGAATAAGAAGATCGCTTCCGTTAATAAAAGTAGCGGTCTGGTGAAGGCTGTTTCCAAGGGAAAGACAACCATTACGGGGAAATCCGGCAAGAAAAAGGTGACGGTAACCATTGTGGTACAGCCCAAAGCCAATCCTGCGCCGTCCAATCCG
This sequence comes from uncultured Lachnospiraceae bacterium, assembly GCA_947565425.1. Lineage (GTDB taxonomy): Bacteria > Bacillota > Clostridia > Lachnospirales > Lachnospiraceae > Petralouisia. The sequence continues at coordinate 3,767 of CANOFW010000051.1, read as the reverse complement.
ACGCCTCCGGGCCCGACGCCGGATCCAACACCGGATCCCATACCAGATCCAGCGCCGGAAGATGTACTGTATTCTGGAAAATACAGGGGGATGAGATGGAGCATCGACAAGAAGGGGAAGTTGTTAATCAAGGGGAAGATGGGGCAGTCAGAACCTGACGATGAGTACTGGGGTGGATATAATCACGGTGAGATCATACGCTCAGCCGTTATGGCGGCAGAAAATGTCACGGAGCTGTCTTTTTACGGTTGTGATTATCTTACCAGCCTTGATGTAAGCGGCATACGCAACAGCAAGATAACGAAAATATACATCAGTGGCTGTAACAGTTTAACCAGTCTTGATTTAAGGGGGCTGGATACCGGAAATATGGAAGATATGTTGATTCGGGACTGCAGCAGTCTGACGAGCCTTGATTTAAGGGGGCTGGATACTCGGAATATGAGGAGTATGGCTTTTGAGGGTTGCAGCAGCCTGACAAGTCTTGATTTAAGCGGAATTGACACGGGGAATGTGACGTCTATGGATGGAATGTTTCGGGACTGCAACAGCCTTGTGAGCCTTGATTTGAGCGGTTTTAATACCAGTAAAGTAACGTCTATGCATGGAATGTTTGAAGGCTGCAGCAGCTTAACAAGCCTTAATTTGAGCGGCTTTGATACCAGTAATGTGACATCTATGGCTGGAATGTTTGGTGGCTGCAGCAGCTTAACAAGCCTAGATGTGAGCAAATTTAATACCAGCAAAGTGACATCTATAGGTAATATGTTTGGTGAGTGCAGCAGCCTGACGAGCGTTGATGTAAGCGGATTTAATACCAGTAATGTAACAAATATGTCCGGCATGTTTACTCAGTGTAACAGTTTGACTAGTGTTGATGTAAGCGGATTTAATACCAGTAATGTAACAGATATGTCCGGCATGTTTTTTGAATGCAGTAGTTTAACCAGTATTGACTTGAGCGGGTTTCAGGTCAGCGAATTGAAGCCGAGAATGTCTTTGATGTTTTCTGATTGCAGGAATCTGCAATCTATTAAGGTTCCGTTAAATCTTTCCAATGAGGATTGCGATTTGTCGGCGGCATACAGGGATGAGAGCGGGCAGTTGTATACAACGATGCCGCAGGGAATTACTGAGGATATGGAGCTTACCAAAATTACGGCTGAGAATATCGGGACTGGGTCCGGTGCTGTGGAGACCGTGGATTATTATCCGAAAGATGACATACAGAGTAATTATTATTGGTCGCTGGATAACCGTGGAAGATTGAAAATTAGCGGTGAATGGTTCGGTGATTCTCTTCAGGGTCTCTTGCATAAATACAGGGATCAGATAGTATCCATAGAGGCAGAAATTCAGGCAGAAGCCCATGAAACCCGTCCCGGGTCTGGCATATTTGTAATACCGGGGTATGGTTTTTCAGGATATAAGAATCTGGTGGAGGTGGATTTTAGCAAATCCGACATTAAAGGTATGGAAAGTATGGCCCGGATGTTTCAGTATTGCAAGAATATGGAGGGATTAAACATTAGCGGGATAGATACTTCTAGTGTGACAGATATGAGGCAAGTGTTTAGCTATTGCAGCAGTTTAAAGAGCCTTGACGTAAGCGGGTTTGATACCAGTAAAGTGACAGATATGGGGTTAATGTTTGGACATTGCAGCAGCCTTACGAGCCTTGATGTAAGCGGGTTTGATACCAGTAAAGTGACGGACATGGGTGGAATGTTCACATATTGCAGCAGCCTTACGAGCCTTGACATAAGTGGGTTTGATACCAGTAAAGTGACGGACATGGGTGGAATGTTCACGGATTGCAACAGTCTGACAGATCTTGATGTAAGTGGATTTAAAACGGAAAATGTGACGAGGATGCCAGCGATGTTTTATGGCTGCAGTAAACTTGAGAGCCTTGATTTAAGGAAATTTGACACGAGGAATGTAAGGGAAATAGCGGATATGTTTGGAAATTGTAAAAGTCTTTTAAGCCTGGATGTGAGCAGTTTTGACACAAAGAATGTGTCAGATCTGAGCGAAATGTTTTCGGGCTGCAGCAGCCTGAAAACCATTAATCTGGGAGAACTGAATACGGAAAATGTGATAAGCATGAGGCAGATGTTTAAAGACTGCAGAAATCTGACGAGCCTTTCGTTTGGAAGCGGGGGAACTGGAAATAGTTCAATGAGCGGGGGAGATATGTTCAAAGGCTGTAGCAGCCTTGTGAGCCTGGATATGAGCGGTATAGGAGAAGTTTATGGAGGGGATATGTTTATCGGCTGTAACAACCTTCAGACTTTCCGTACGCCCCAAAAGATTTCAGAGAATGGATCAGATCTTCCGCTTCCGGGAGTATTTTCCAGTGACGGCGAGATTTATTTGTTTGTGCGCAAGGACATGGCAAAGAGTATAGAATTGACAAGGATACCGTAAAGGGATTCCTGCTGCCTCTGGGAATGTATTCCCGGGGGTAGGAAACAAACGACTATGGGCAGAGATGCATATGGAGGAAAGGCGGTATAGGTACGGATGAGGAGAATGAATGATTTGGAGCGAATTTACAGCGAGATGGAAAAGCAGAAAAAGGAATATGATGAATGCAGCGTGAAAATTGCCAGAGAAAAAATAAATGACATAGCAGATGGCAATGAGGAGCGTTTCCTGCTGCTGAAAGCACAGCAAATGACAGTGATAAAAAATCTTGATCTCAACCTGCATGTTTCGATAATTGCAATGGTAGTAAGTTTTGTGGCTCTTATAACATCGCTTCTATCATTTATGGATGCTGTCGTTTCAAAAGGTGTGGAGGATGGACATTACCTTTTTGGATTTTCAGGAATCGTAATGGCGCTGGTTCTGGTTATGATGATAGCGGTTGGGAGTTTTGTTGTCTGTGCAATGGGGAAAGTAATCAAATATATGCGCAGACAGGAAATCATCAGCCTTATGTCTTTGTGTTTGGAGGAACATGAAAAGGAGCGTTTGCCGCATGAAAAAAAGAAAAAGCGAGGAAAATAAATGAAAACGGCGGGGATTTCGTTTTATAGATAAAAAGGAACTGCCCTGGGTTTTGGAAATCCGGCTGCCGGATGTGGAAAAAATGGATTGCCGGATAATAGGAACAACAAACACAAATAAGCCTTATTCTAAAACACAAATAATAAAACCGCCCTTTGTACTTTTGGCGAGTGTCGGGGCGGTGTTCTTATCAGGTAAAGCGTATTTTGTTTTGGACTGCTTCCAGTCATAGCGACTGTACTTTTGTCAATAAGGCATCCTGCAATACTTTTGAAAAGTTGATGCTTTTTTCCTCACAAAGAGTATTCAGCCACATGGGGATGCTTAAAGTCTTTTTTACTGCCTTGTCGCTGTGCTGCCTTGCGTATTCGGTCATATCCACCAGTACCATATTGACGAAAGCGCTTTCCGCAGCGGATTCCATTTCAAATTCTTTCAGGATGGCAGCAGGATTGATTTCGCCTAATGAACTGGGAGCCGGGAGGGGATCGCCGTCACGTAGGGCAGTAAACAGATGCAGGCCGCAGGCATCTTGGGCCATGCGCATAGCGTCCGCCACATTATCCCCAAAAGTTGCGAGGTTTCCCAAATCGGGGAAAATGACTGATATTTTACCTTCTTCCTCATAGAAAACAGCCGGGTACACATAATTCATAAATCAATGCTCCTTTCCGTGATTTATTTTAAGAGGCAGGGGCTTATTTCAGCCCCGCCTGATTTCGTATGGATTTAACAATACTTTTCGGGATGTC
>CANOFW010000050.1 GCA_947565425.1 uncultured Lachnospiraceae bacterium | reverse complement strand
AACGCGCGACCTTGCCAAGGTCGAGACCGCGGGTTCGAGCCCCGTCTATCGCTTTCTTGGATATAGCGGGAACAGTTTGTTTCCGCTATATTTTTGTCCATCCCCCCTAAAATGCGCGAAATGCATATCAATTCGTTACAAAAAGGTAATGTGTCCATGTCGAATGGTGCCTTTTTCTTTCTCACGGAAAATCCTATACTTTGCTTAGGCTTATCCTTTTTTGGGGTAAGTCTGTACAAAAGAGAAGAGGTGTAATATGAGTATGAGTGATTTTGGAGCAAGAGTAAGGAAGATCAGGAAGGAACGCAATATGACAATTGTAAGGTTGGCCGAATTGTGTGATTCTTCCGAAAATGTAATCAGAAACTATGAGAAGTCAAGGCGTTTACCGCAGGTAGATATGCTGATACGCATTTGTAATGCGTTGAAGGTTTCTCCTGAGTATCTTTTGCAGGATGGGTTAGTATATCAATCGCATTGTAGCGGTGAAGAACTCCTTCAGAAAATAAGCAGGCTTTCTCCGAAAAACATGTTGGTGTTGACGGATATGGTCGATACTTTGGGGAAGTATGATGATGTAAACGAGATGGCTAAGTGAGCGAAAAGAGACCTCCTGACGGTATGATATGCCGTTTAGGGGGTTTTCATTTTCAAGGAAAATTGTTTTATTTTTTAATAAAATATGTTAGAATAGAAAAAGCAGTAGCGATTGGGGGAGTGTGAAAGGAGATTAACAGTGAAAATTCTCAAAATGCACTTGTTGGAGGCTGCCGTAGCGGTTTTCTTCATAGTGCTGGTGTTCATTCTCTGTCAAGGAGATGGGGAAGAGGTAATTGAGGATATGTCCTATAATCAGAAGTGGACTTCTGTTGTTGATGGGGAGACTTTTGAATACGACATGCTTCCAGAGACTGTAAGGCTACCGCAGCAAGAGGAAGAGATTATAATAAAGAAGGAGTTGCCGAAAGATTACCGCCCGGCAGACTCCGTTGGATATTATACAACGCACCAAGTGTCAGAAGCATATATAGATGGTGTGAAGGTTTTTGAGCGGAAGGTCCCTGAGTGGGCGAAGAGTAAGACGCCAGGAAATTGTTGGAATTTTATCCGATTGTCTGAGGCAAATGCAGGAAAGACATTGGAGTTACATATCAGGAATTGTTATCGTTCTTCCAAAGTGAAGATGCCCACCGTTTATTATGGTCCGCAATCGGCGATTATACTCAGCCAAATAAAGAATAGATTTTTGTCCGTAATCATTAGCTTTATCATGTTTGCCATGGGTGTGGTGTTGGTAGCATTATGGTTTACGGTTGGCAAGAAAATGTATTTTCATAAGGGTGTACCCTGGTTGGGGTTATTTTCCATACATTTTGCAGTATGGTCAGCATTTGAGACGAAGATTCCGGTGCTGATGTTTGAACGGCCGTTGTTGTCTAGTATGATCACATTTATAAGTTTGAAATTGATGCTTCTTCCATTTGTGTTTTTTATCCGCTCTGTATATAATAGGAAGGGAAGCAAATTACTGGATGCATTTGCCTGGGCTTGCGTAGTTGATTTTGCAGCATGTTTATTGATGCAGCTTATGGGATGGTACGATCTCAGGGAGACTTTGTGGATTACTCATGTATTGGGGGTAGGCGCATCGGTAACTGTACTTTTGCTGGGGGTACGAATGCTGCTCAGGAAAGAGAGAGTTCCGGCAAGACATGACAGGAAGTTTTGGATAAATGTAGCGTGTGTCTGTGTCATTAGTGTTTGTGCAGTTTTGGACGCGATCAATTATTATTTTGGATTTTATGAAGACGTAGCGTTTTTTTCCAGAATTGGTTGTCTGATTTATATTTTTATTTTGAGTAAACAATTTTTGGATGAGTCTATCAAGTTGATTCAGGCTGGACGGCATGCAGAAGAGATTCTTGAAGAAGCGGGCTTAGATGCGCTAACATATATGAAGAATCGCAGGAGCTTTGAGGCGGACTTACATAATATTCCCAGAGGGGAATTTCCGCGATATAGCGTGGCGATGTTTGATTTGAATAATCTCAAGATGATGAATGATAAATATGGACATAGCGTGGGGGACTGTTATATTATCAATGGCAGTGAGATAATCCGTGATGTATATGGCGATATGGGGGAAATTTACCGTATTGGCGGAGACGAATTTTGTCTGATCTCGGATATCCTTACGGAAGATGTTTTTGAGCAAAAGAGAAAGAGGATGAATGACTGGATGGCGAGTTTGCAAGGTGCATATGTGAAGGATGCCATGCAAATTGCCTCTGGTTTTGCAAAATTTAGCCGTAGTAAGGATTTAAAATTACAAGATACAATTGGTCGCGCAGATGCGCATATGTATCGGTGTAAGCAGAAACAGAAAGCAATAAAGAATAATAATAGTGAGATACATAAATAGGAGGTGGCTGAATATGCGTTATATGCCGATAGCGAGAGTAGAGGCAGGTATGGCATTAGGACAGGATATTTACAATGGAGAAGGGCAATTGATTATGGGCAGGCATCTGGTCTTGAACGATGATTCCCTGCAACAGCTTCTTCAGCTCGGATTTCCGGGTATCTATATTGATGATGAATTTACAGAAGATTTGAGGATTGAACAGGTGATACGCCCGCAGTTAAAACGTGAGGCATTGAAGATGGTGCACGACCTGTTTTTAGATAATAAGAATATACCAATGGAACAGCATAATCTTCAGGAAATTGTTATGAATGTGATGGATGATGTGCTCAACAGCCAGGATGTGATGTGCAACATGTTGGATATCAAGACGTATGACGATTATGTCTATTTCCATTCTGTAAATGTGGCGGTTTTGTCTACGATGATTGGCGCTGCGTGCAACATGAACAAGGAGGAGTTGAATATCCTGACGACAGCGGCATTGCTGCATGATGTGGGCAAGCGGTTTGTGGAGGAAGATGTGCTGAATGTCCGGCGTGCGTTGACGGAGGAAGAGCGAATTATGATTGTCCAGCATCCCAAGCTGGGGTATGAATTCTTGAAGGATAATTTCGATTTCTTGCCGGAAATCTACAATAGCGTTTTGGAGCATCACGAGTGGTATAATGGGTGCGGGTATCCCTTGAGGAGATCCGGCTCAGAGATTCCGATTTATGCCAGGATTATCAAGCTTGCCGATGTGTATGACGCATTAACTTCTAAACTTCCCTACCATGAGGCAGTCTCCCCTTCTGAGGCGGTGGAGTATATCATGGCAAATGCCGGGGCGGAGTTTGACCCGGAATTAGTAGATGTATTCCTGCGCAGGATTGCTGTTTATCCGGTGGGCTGCGAGGTTAGCCTGTCTGACGGAAGAACGGCGGTGGTAATGGAGAATTATAAGGAATTTGTGTTGAGGCCCAAGGTGAAAGTCATTCCTACGGGTGAGATTATTGATCTGAAGGCGGACGATGATTACAGAAGTCTGACAATTTTGGAACTGATTGTATAAATAGAATGCGGAGAAGTCCTGGTGTCTCCGGTATGTTAGGTGTTTAAATGACAGGGCAGAAAGAAACGATAGACGTGCTGTTGGCAGAGAGCTTTAAGGAGCTTGCCTGCCGGCAGCCGATTGAGAAAATAACCATCAAAGCAATTACAGATAGGGCAGGCGTCATTCGTCCTACGTTTTATAATCATTTTCAGGACAAATATGAACTGTTGGAGTGGATTATCCGCACCCAGATTTTGGAACCGACCAAGCCGCTGATCCATGCGGGGATGGTGGACGAAGCGTTGATGCTGATTTTTACCTCTGTCAAAGCGGATGGAGAGTTTTATCAGAAGGCAGTGCGCTTAGAAGGACAGAATTCTTTTGAGGAAATTACCAAAAAATGCATTGAAAATGCGCTTTTGGAGGTAATACATGGCAAAGGGCATGTTGGCAGGAAACGTCATCCCTGGCTGACACCGGAGCATATTGCGCAGTATTATGCGCAGTCTATGTGTTTTGTAGTTGTAAGCTGGATAAAGAGTGGTATGACGGTGGAACCTCGCGAAATTACAGATATTTATAATTATATTATCACGCGTTCAATGATGGACGTTATTGAAGAGCTGTGACAGATAGTGGCAAATGTATAGGAAAAACTACAAAATGGCAGAAATGTATAGTTCGGTGATACATGGAAAAAGGATTGAATATTTATTTTTTCAATTCTTTTTTTTATACTCTTCTTGAACGATGAAACAAAAAGAAAGAGGAGCGAGAAAAGATGAAAAAATTTGGAAAAGGCGTAGTAAAGATGCGAATACCGATTCTGATTATCAGCCTGCTGCTTTTGATACCGTCGGTAATCGGAATTGTGAACACGAGAATCAATTACGATATTCTCTCCTATTTGCCGAAGGATATTGAGACGATGAAAGGGCAGGATATCCTGATGGATGAATTTAACACCGGTGCATTTTCCATCTGCGTGGTGGAGGGCATGGATAATAAAGGTGTATCGGCGCTGCGGGAACAGATTGAGGCGGTGCCCCATGTAAAGACGGTAATCTGGTATGATTCGATTGCAGACTTATCGGTGCCCATGCAAATTTTGCCGGATGATATGAAGGAATCATTTGTAAATGGGGAAGATACCATTATGGCGATTATGTATGACACTTCAATGTCATCGGATGAGACGATGGATGCGGTCAAACAGATTCGCGCACTTGCCGACAAGCAATGTTTTGTCAGCGGTATGTCGGCGGTAGTTACGGACATCAAAGATATTTGCCGGGAAGAGATGTTTGCCTATGTTGCGATTGCAGCAGTTTTATCTTGTATCATCTTAGCGTTGACCATGGACTCCTTCTTAGCCCCGGTATTCTTCCTTTTAAGTATTGGTGTGGCGATTTTATATAATTTGGGAAGCAATATTGTCTCCGGTGAAATTTGTTATATTACCCAGGCATTGGCGGCAGTGCTTCAATTAGGCGTGACGATGGACTATTCCATTTTCTTATGGCACAGCTACGAGGAAAACCAGCAGCGATTCCCAGATGATAAGAAACGCGCGATGTCACATGCGATTTCTAATACGCTTGGTTCTGTACTGAGTAGTTCCACGACTACTGTTGCCGGTTTCGTAGCGCTCTGCTTTATGACCTTTACCTTGGGATTGGATTTGGGCGTTGTCATGGCAAAAGGTGTTCTGTTAGGTGTAATCTGCTGCGTGACGATACTGCCTTCCATGATACTGGTCTTTGACAAACCAATTTCCAAGACGAAACACAAGCCTGTCATCCCGGATCTTGGTAAAATAGCCCCATTTGTGGTTAAACATTATAAAATATTTGTAGCTATTTTTCTGGTTGCATTGGCTCCGGCGTTATATGGATATACCCATACGCAAGTATATTATGATTTGGCGGGGACACTTCCCAAAGATTTGCTCAGCATACAGGCAAATGAGAAGGTGGATGAGACTTTCCAGATGAATGCTACTCATATCTTGCTGTTTGACAGTAAAATGTCCCAGAAGGATGTCGGGAAAATGATGGATGAGATGGAAGATGTCGCTGGCGTATCCAAAGTGTTAGGGCTTGAGACTGTAGTTGGTCCCTCTGTTCCTTTGGAAATGATACCAGAGGAAGCAAAAGAGAAATTTATGAGTGATAATTACCAGATGATGATGATAAGCTCGAAGTACAAGATTGCTTCCGACGAGGTGAATAACCAGATTACAGAGCTGAATGCGATTTTGAAAGGGTATGATTCCCAAGGGATGTTGATTGGCGAGGCGCCATGTACCAAGGATTTGATTACGATTACAGATAAGGATTTCAAAGTGGTAAGCGTAATTTCCATTGTGGCAGTATTCTTGATTATTCTGCTCACCTTTAAATCCATCTCCGTTCCGGTTATCTTGGTAGCGGTTATTGAGTTTGCTATCTTCATCAATATGGGACTTCCGGCGTATACCGGGACGGTACTTCCGTTTATTGCCTCTGTAGTAATTGGAACGATCCAGTTGGGAGCAACCGTAGATTATGCCATCCTTATGACGACCCGCTATAAGAAAGAGCGTGGGCGCGGAGCAGATAAGCAGGAGGCAGTCACGATTGCATTATCAACTTCCATTTCCTCCATTGTGGGGAGTGCGCTGAGCTTTTTCGCAGCGACTGTTGGTGTGGCGTTTTATTCCCGGATTGACATGATTGGTTCTTTGTGTACTCTGATGTCAAGAGGAGCCATTATCAGTATGTTCGTAGCAATCTTTATTTTGCCGGCAATGTTCATGGTATTTGATAAAGTTATTTGTGCCACAAGTGTACATTTTGGTCCGGGCAAAGAAAAAAAGGCGAAAGCAGAAAAAATAAATGCAGTTTAAACTATTCAATTCTTATTTAAATGTTAGGGAAATTGAAGTATAGAAGCTAAAAAATGCAATAGCAAAAAATCAGGAGGTAATTACAATGAAAAGAAAATATATGATGCAGGTAGTAGCAGGGGCAGTCACCATTGCAATGTTGGGTGGAAGCGCTGGAATGGCGTATACAGTGAATGCTGAGAAAGCGGACGGGACAACAAATCAGTCTGACAAAAAGGCTAGCGCGGATGAGAAGGATATTAAAAGTGCGTTGGAAAACGTGATTTCTGCTTCTAAGGAAGTGGAGGATGCTGGCAAGGAGGAAACGGTCTATGTTGTTGCCGATGCAGATGGTACGGCAAATAATGTGATTGTCAGTGAGTGGTTGAAAAATGAAGATGGCAAGGAGACCTTGGAAGATGAATCTGACTTAAAGGATATAGAGAATGTAAAGGGAGATGAGACATTCACCCAGAAAGGTGATAAACTTACCTGGCAGGCGGATGGAAAAGATATCTATTATCAGGGCACTACGGACAAAGAGCTTCCGGTAACGCAGAAAATTACGTATTTCCTGGATGGAAAGGAAATGTCAGCGGAGGAAATTGCCGGTAAGAGCGGAGAGGTAAAAATACGCTTTGATTACACAAACAATCTGAAAACCACGGAAATTGTGGACGGGGAAGAATATGAAGTATTTGTGCCGTTTACCGTGATGACGGGAATGATTCTTCCGGAAGACTATAGTAATGTTGAAATCACAAACGGAAAGGTGATTTCGGATGGGAACCGCAAAGTTGCAGTAGGCATTGCGATGCCGGGTTTAAAGGATAGTCTCGATATAAAGGACGAGGAGCTTGACGAGAAGGTAGAGATTCCTGAGTATGTGGAAATTAGCGCGGATGTAGAGAATTTTTCCCTGGAAATGACGATGACAATCGCTATGAATGATTTGCTTGGCGGCAACGGTTTGAGTGAAGCATTTGACTTGAGCAGCTTGCAAGAGGATGTAGACACTTTATCGGAGTCTTCCGGCAAACTGGTGGACGGGACGACAGAGCTGTCTAAGGGAATGAATACTTTAGCGAGCAGTATGAAAGAATTTTCTGCCGGGATTGGCACGTTAAAAAGCGGTATTGAGAATTATACGAATGGCGCTTCACAGTTAAATGCTGGTATCAGTACGCTTTCAGCTTCCTCAGGGACCTTAATGAACGGCGTAACAACTTTAAATGGCAGTGCATCTACCTTAAACAAGGGAGTGGCGCAGCTCGATGCAACATTAAAAGCAAAGATGACAGCAAAAGAGAAGGCTTCACTGGTGAAACAGGCTGACGATGCCATTGATCGCACCTTTAAGGATAAAAAGCAGGGCACGGAAGCAATTAAAAAGCAGGCTTCCCAGGTGTTCTATGATAGTTTGACAGGTAACCAGCAGGCAAAAGATCAAGTGTCCGCAGGATTAAGTACTTATACGCAGGGAGTTCTAAATTCTGCATTGGCGCCGGCATATACGCAGGTTGCAACACAGACAGCTAAGGCACAAAAGATGGCGGAATTGAAGCCTCAGGTCGTACAGGGCGTTACACAAGAAGTTGTGAAACAGGTTACCAGACAGGTGACCTCCGGTGTGACAGCAACGGCGATTGCTCAACAGACAGCGGCAGCAGAACAGGCGGCGGCACAGGCAGGCGGTACATTGAATGCAGAGGCGGTGGCACAGATTTGTAATGCGGTCAATGAAGCGGTCAATACCGATGGTTCCGAGGCTCAACAACAAATTAATGCGCTCGTTGCCGGTCAGCAAGAGACGATTAACGGGTTGGTAGCATCAAATGTGGATGCTAAAATGGCAGAAGTGGAAGGTCAGGTTGAGGCTGGAATCAATTCCGCTGAGGGGCAGGCACAGATTAAAGCTACGGTAGATGAGCTGGTGAATCAGACCGTAAGCGCGGTAATGTCTGATAAAACCTTAAATGCAACTATGGGTCAGGTGGCAAGTCAGATTGTGACGGGAATTGCAGACGGCGCGAAAGATACGGTAGGAGCTGCGGTGGCAGATACAGCGAAGACAGCCGCAAAGACAGCGGCAGAGTCGGCGACCATTACGGCGGTAGACGCGACGAAAGCACAGATTTCAGGCGCTATCAATGCCAAGGATTCGGGCAGCGGCTACAGTTTGGTGAGCGGTATGGAAGCCTTAAGCCAGGGAACTCAGACTATGAGCGATAGTATGCCGGCATTAACGGATGGAATTGGTAAGCTTACCACTGGGGCAGCACAGCTTGTAGCGAATAATTCCGCGCTGGTAGACGGTGCGTCGAAACTTTCCGGTGCAACTGCTCAGGTGGAAGAGGGCATCAACAAATTGGACGATGGCTCTAAGGAATTGATGGATGGTATGGTTCAGTTTGACGAAGAGGGCATTCAGAAATTGACCGAGGCTTACGACGGTGATGTCAAGGAAATGCTGAACAGGCTGAAAGCGGTTGTAAACGCGGGCAAGGATTATCAGACGTTTACCAAGGTTGCTGACGGTGTCAAAGGTTCGGTAAAATTTATTTTCCGTACGGACGCAGTAAAGACAGAGGAAGAGTAGGATTTAGCACAAGTTTGGAGAGAAGCCGATGAACATGTTAGTAGAGACGGTTGTTGTATTGGGAATATCACTGGAGATCTTTGGTGCGATGGAGTGTCAGGGTTCCCTGGTGGCAAAAATAGAAAAAAAGCAGTTGTTGATTTTCTGTGCGGTGTTGGCTGCTGGGCAAGCATTGGCTCTGGGAATTGGGGATGTCTTATCATTGTTTCTTTCCCGGCATGGAGCGCAGGTGAAGGAGAGTTTTCTAGGGCAGGTGATTGCTGCGGCAATCTTCCTGCTGCTGGGGCTTCGCCTATTACTCAAAGCATGGAAAAACGAGCGGATTGTCGAACGCCGTGAAGAGAAATTTCAGGTCAAAAGATTCCTCACTCTGTACAGTAAAGGCATTCTGTTCACGTTTCTTGCGGGGATTGCCCTGGGCTTTCTCGGCGGCAGCATTTCCGTCCTACTGCTGTTGACGATGTTTGCGACAATCTTGGTTACAGTAGTTGGCATGTACACCGGCTATCGCCTTGGATTTGAGCATAAGATGAAAGCTTATGTATTGGGAGGACTGTTGTTGATTGTCGGAAGCGTAGATGTGATTGCTGGGTTTATGTAGAGAAAAATACTTTGCTTTCATACTAATAGTATCTGTGCATGAAAGCAAAGTATTTTGTCATATTATTTTTTGATTTTCAGCTTGCTTACCTTGCTGACTTTCGAGTAAACCTTACCGCCCTTGGAGTCTTTCTTGTATGCCTGGACTTTTACGTAATAAGTCTTGTCCTTTTTCAACTTCTTGAGGGTTAGTGTATTCTTTTTGATGTCTTTTGTCTTAGTGACTTTCTTTTTGAATTTCTTGTCGGTGGAGTAAGTAACCTTGTAACCTGCTGCGCCTGCTACCTTCTTGATGGTAATGGTAAGCTGTTTTGCCTTGTTGTTCTTCAAGGTGGGCTTGGAAGGGGTCTTGACGGTTACTTTGTTCCATTTTGCTTTCAGTGTAAGGCTCTTTGTAACGATGTTGTTAAAGTTATATTTAATATTTCCGTTATACCAGCCTGCAAAGGTGTATCCCTTTTTTGTCGGATTTTTAGGTGCGGTTGCTTTTCTGCCGTCTGCAACGGATTGTTTTGCCACGGAGGAGCCGCCGTCGCTGTTAAACGTTACCGAATATATTGGCTGTGCTTTTTTCTCTACTGTGAGCTGGAAGGACTTTGTGCGGATCTGATCGCGGATAGTGGGATCGTCCGGTCTAGCGGTAATGGTTGCCGTTAAGGTTACTGTGGCATCACCCTGCTTGTAGCTTGGACGGTTTACTTTACCGTCAGGGGTAATGACAGCGCTGTTTGAGGATTCCCAGGTAATGGTTGCGCCGTTAGCGGCAACAGTGGGAAGCGACAGATTAGCGGTAACTTTTCCATTGGGTAATGTCAATTCTTCTGTGGCGGTCTCCACCTGCTCTACAAATGGAGTAGCAGCGGTCCTGTAAGCCTCGTCGTATTTCAGGCGTAAATTATTGTATTCCTTGGAGGTAATCGGCATAATTGTGCCATGGCTGGCAATGGGGTTCGGCATAGAGTAAATGGAGGTTCCATCTACGCTTTCAGCTTGTGAATCGCCAAGCCTGTTAAATTTACCGGTAGTGATATCATCGGAAATACCAGGGAAGATATAATTGCCGTTGCGGTCTGCAATCAGGCCGTAGATGTCTTTCGTATCATCTAAGGTAATGCCTTTGAGAGCAGCAAGGTTTTTGGCGTTTTCTTTGTCATCCTCGTTAAATTTATAAATGCAGGGCCCTTCAATTGACCAACTTACGTCTTCCGTCAGGGAGTCTTTATACACGAGTTCCCATTCTGTGCTTGTCAAAGAGGTGCTTCTCTCACAATATACATGTTTGCTGCCGGTGCCATATCTATTTGCGCTTCCGTCTTCATTCTTGGTATAGCGATAATAATAACCGTCGGCTTTAATGACAGTGGTGTCAATGACGGAGCCTGCTTCCTCAATCCATACCTGTGGTTCAGAGAACTCATAAAAATCGCTGGTGGTAGCGTAATATAAACGCTGCTTGCTGTAGTTGTCGTTGCCGGTCTTAGATGCCCAGAATACAACATACTGTTGTAGATCATCGTCCCAATATGCCTCAGGCGCCCAGGTACATCCTGCATTATCCGGGGCTACCTTGCATTCTCTTTGTTCAGACCAATTTACTAAATCGGTAGATTCCCATACCATGATTTTCTGGCTGCCCTTAACCTGGTTCTCACTCCAACCCTGGCCCGGATATTTTATGCCGTCTTGTTCCAGTCCGGCTACCGTAAGGTCAGTGGCAATTAAGAAGAATTTATCGCCTTCGTGAGAGCGGATGACGAACGGGTCGCGCAGACCGTGTGTTCCCAGTCTGGATTCCAGAACAAATTTTTCATTGTTCAGCGCGGTGAAGTTTAAGCCATCCTCGCTGATTCCGAAATAAATACGTTCGTCTTTGCCGCCTGCGTTGGTATAGGGGAAATAAACAAACAGGTAATCCGTAGTCTCCGGCGTGCCTGCTGCATTGGCAAAAACGGGTTGTTCGGCTGTGGCGTCTGCCGCCTGTACCGTGCTGATATTGCCGATTGGCAGCATGGTGGCAGCCATAGCAAAGGCAGTAAATCCTGCGATTGCTGATTTGAGAAAATTCTTAGGTCTCATAATAGTATCCCTCCTTAAAGATAGTTGTTGTATAAAATTCACTAATAGTATAGCACGAATTACCAAATAGGAAAAGGATTTTTACTATAATTACTATAGTTGTTCTTGATTTTTAGTAAAAAATTTAGTAAAATATTCATAAGTGAATGCTTGTGTAACGATAGTATTCTCAGCAATTTCTACAAGTTTTTATATTAAAAAAGGAGGGTAATTATGGTGAAGAAGAAACTTGTGAAACAATGCCTGGCAGGAATTTTATCACTTGCCATGGCAGTCACACTGTTTCCCGCGCATTCGCTGGGGACAGTTCAGGCGGCAGACGCGCAGGCGCCGCAGCCCGTGCTGCATTATGATATGAGTCATGAGGACGGGAAGCTTACAGATGTCAGCGGGAACGCGCATGACGGAAAACTGAACGGTTTTAAAGAAGATGATTTTGTGGCGGACGGGGACAGTACGACGTTAAAATTTGACGGTTCGGCTAAGTATGTAGAGATTCCGTCCAGCGTGATTAAGGGCGACGGTAAAGAGGCGTTCACGTTGGAAGCTACTTTTACAGACGAGGTACAGTCTGATGCGTGGCTGTTTACGCTGGGTACAACAGTAGGGGAATGGCCGAACGTAAAGAATTATCTCTTTGTGGCGCCCATTTCCGGCGGTTACTCGGGTAAGATGCTGGCGGCAATCAAAGACGGCAACACAGAGCTGCGTTATGACAGCGAGACGGCAATTGCCTGTGAAAAAGAAGGTAAAAATATTGTAACGGTAGTGTTTGAGAATGGTAACGTTACCTATTATATGAATGGCCTCAAATCAAAGCCTACCGAGTCTGGCTATAAGATTCAAGATATTTTGAGCGCTCACAGTACAGATACTTGTATTGGTTATATTGGAAAGTCGCTCTATAAACCAGACCCGTATTTCAAAGGCACGCTCTCGGATTTCAAGATTTACGAGACTGCTCTGACAGACGCGCAGGTAAGCGAGAACCATAAGGAAATCGCAGCGCCCTTAGAGGCTCCGGCATTGGAGAAAGTAAATGCTGTCAAAGAGAAAATACTCCCGGTGATGCTCAATGCGAATGCAGACAAAGACCATGTTATTTCTGATCTTTCTTTCCCGGCGGAGTTAGAAGGCGTAACTTTGAAATGGACGTCGCTTACACCGGAGGTAATCAGTGATAATGGTAAGATTACCCCTAAGGACACGGAAACAACAGCAGAAATAGAGGTAGAAGCTTCGTATAACCGCAGAGGCGTGCAGACGCAGACCTATCAGGTTAAGGTGTTAGGCAAAGGGGATGTGGAGTATGAAGCCGTTACGATTCCCAATATGGACGACATCAGGGGCAATATCACACTTCCGAGTAAGAGTGTGGCAGGCTCTGACATCACCTGGACATCTGATAACGAGAATGTAATTAGTACGCAGCCGCAGGGTGATAAGCCGGCGGGCGTGGTAAACAGGCAGGATACTGATAAGAAGGTAAAACTGACGGCAACGATCAAGACGGCAGGCGGAGACAGGACGAAGGAATTCAATGTTACCGTGAAGAAGAAAGCCGCTGTAGGCGAAATGACGGATTATATGTTTGCCTACTTTATTGGAAATGGAGCCGGAGAAGAGCAGATCTATTTTGCAACCAGCCAGGACGGTCTCAACTGGGATGAATTGAACGATGGCAAGCCGGTATTGGAATCGAATATGGGAACCACCGGACTGCGTGATCCGTTTATTCTTCGTTCTCCAGAGGGAGATAAATTCTATCTGATTGCGACAGACTTATGTATCGCTAAGAACGGCGACTGGGGAGTTGCACAGACAAAAGGAAGCCAGGCCATCATGGTATGGGAGTCTACAGACCTTGTAAACTGGACAAAACAGCGGATGATGACTATCAGCGCTGGCATTGAGGCTGGATGTACCTGGGCGCCGGAAATTTTTTATGATGAGTCTGCCGGCGAGTATATGGTATTCTGGGCATCCAAGGTGAAATCTGATAATTATGGGAAACAGAGGCTTTATTACTGCAAGACCAGAGATTTCTATACATTTACAGAGCCCAAGGTATGGATTGACGAGAGTCACAGTGCGATTGATTCCACGGTAGTGCGCGATGTGGACGGTACTTATTACCGATTCACGAAAAATGAGAGCAAAACATACATTTATATGGAAAAATCCGACTCCTTATTGGGAGAATGGACGATGGTAAATTCTAATATTGCTGGTGGTGTGGAAGGTCCTTGCTGCTTTGCATTCAATGAAGATGATGTCGAGAAAGCAGGAGCCAAATGGTGTCTGCTGCAAGATGCGTTCGGTGCAGGCGGCTATTATCCGATGGTTACCGATGACTTGGCAAGCGGCAAGTTTACCAGGATTTCAGCTAATCTTCCAGCAAGGCCGCGTCATGGTACGGTTATAAATATTACGGCTGCTGAATATCAGGCGATGCAGGAGAAATGGGGATTGCCGACAATGCCGAAGGACACCCTTCCAAATGTAGTAGGAACCGGGTATACGCTGCCAACAGAAGTTGATGTAGTGTACGCAGGAGAGACGAGGAAAGTTGCGGTAACTTGGGATAAGACCGCAGACGACTTTAAAGAGCCTGGGAAAGTGACGGTAACAGGAACTTTTGCAGTCAATGGCAAGACAGGCACAGCGACGAAGACGATCGAAGTAATCGCTGTCAATGAGAACTTCATTTACTTTATTGATTCCGGCGTTGGCAGTTGGAACAGCAACTTATCAGAGTCGGCATATTATGATTTGGCTTCAGAGAGTGCAGATTTGCGCAATACAGCGCCAGATCAGCTTTACAAAGAGGGAAGCTGGGGATTCAATAACCCCAAAGATAGCGGCAGTGGGGACTATGTGAATGCAGGAAACCGTACGTCCGCAGAAAATTCTATTTATACCAACGGCTGGTGGGCGAGAGATAAAAAGGTATGTGATTATATCATTCCTTTGGAGAATGGCACATATGAGGCAACGGGTTATTTTGCAGAGTGGTGGAATGTAACGAGACCGCTGAAGTTCTATGCAGAGTATACGGATGGAGCAGGAAATAAAGTGACAAGCGACGCCGTTACGTTTGAATTGAGTAAGACAAATTTGAGTCAGACTGCAAAAGTGGAGATTACCGTTGCCGGTGTTACAGGCATGGTGGACGTACACTTCTACGCAGAGAATCCCAACGGCGTTGAAAAAACTCCGGCTCCTGTTATCGCAGGACTGGCAATTGAGAAAAAGATGACGGAAGATGAGAAAGCGGAGCTTGCGGCTAAGAAGGAAGCGGCAAAGGCGGCATTGAACAACGTGACCGTGACTCCTTCCGGGTACTTGCAGACAGTAATGCCTATCGGCGACACGTATCAGATTACAGTGCAGTACCCTGTTGATCTGGAGGAAAAAGCAAAAGCGGCAAACCTGGAGGTTGTAACGAGTTTTGCCAGCAGCGATTCTAAAGTGGTAAGAGTAGACGATAAGGGCAGGATGACGGCAGTGAAGGCTGGAGAAGCTGAAATAACGACGACAGTCGCGTTGAGCAGTAAGATTAGTAAGTCCTTTACCACCAAGGTATTGGTAAAAGAAATACCGGTAGAGAGCATCTCGCTCGATCAGAGCGCGTTGACCTTAAATATCGGGGATGAGCAGATTATTACGGCGACGGTGCTGCCGGCAAATGCAACGAATAAGAAAGTTACCTGGACTTCTGATAATTCAGAAGTGGCAAGCGTTGTCAATGGCAGGGTGAGAGCAGTTGCAGCAGGAAAGGCAACGATTAGCGCGACAGCGGGAGAACAGACGGCAACTTGTGAAGTAACCGTAAAAGATCCCTATGCCGTTGTTCCGGTAAGCAGCGTGACCTTGAGTCCTAAGAAAACATCATTGACGCTTGCTCTAGGTAAGAAGGCAGTATTTGGAGCTATTGTTGCTCCGGCAAATGCGACGAACAAGAATGTGTCCTTTAGCACCAGCAACAGTAAGGTTGCATCTATTTCCAAGCCGGATAAGAATGGCAAGATTACAGTAACGGCAAAGAAGGCGGGAACGGCAACGATTAAGGTGACAGCGGCAAACGGTAAGACGGCAAGCTGTAAGATAACCGTAGTAGCTCTGAACAAGACAAAACTGACGCTGGGCAAAGGCGAGACGTTCAGTCTCAAAGTGAGCGGTACGAAGAGCAAACCTACCTGGACTACCAGCAACAAGAAAGCAGTTACCGTAAAGAATGGCAAGATTACGGCGAAGAAGGTTGGCAAGAAAGCGGTTACCATTACCGCTAAGGTAGGCGGAGCTACTCTCACCTGTAAAGTAACTGTGAAGAATGCACCTAAGAAGATTAGCCTGAATAAGAAGTCAAAGACGTTGAAAAAGGGCAAAACTTTCCAGATTAAGGTGAAATTCCCCAAGAACACGGCAAGCAATAAACTTACCTACAAGAGTAGCAAGTCGAAAGTAGCAAAGGTAGACGCTAATGGTAAGATTAAAGCATTGAAGAAAGGGCAAGCAACCATCACAGTCACGACTTTCAATAAGAAGAAAGCGAAGATTACGATTACCGTTAAATAGTGCGGAATGTATGCGGGGCATGGATTTTTCATGCCCCTGCATTTTCGTGTGCTCCAAGAACGTGAAAGGTTGGGAGGAAAAAAGAGATGAAAAGAAGAAACAGGCTTACAGCCATGATTCTGTCGGCAGCGATGGTCTTGACAGGGGTATTTCCGGGTATGTCTGTCTATGCGCAGGCGGGAGTATCGGAGACGCAAAATGAAGTACAGGAAAAGGCGGCTGTCTTGGAAACGCAGGAAAAGGCTGCCGATTATACGCAAGAAAACGAGGAAGAGTATGCAGGTTATCTATTTGCGTATTTCACAGGCGCAAGCCGGGCAATCCATTTTGCAGTCAGTGCAGACGGTTATCACTATACGGCGCTCAATGGCAATAAGGCGGTGATTTCCCAAACCGTAGGCAGGAAATCAGCGCGCGACCCCTATATTATCAAAGGGCAGAACGGCGATTATTACATGGTAGCTACGGATTTATACGGCGGAAATCAGCAGGAAGAACTGGATAATAATGGGAAATATGTGTGGGGCGCCAATACCGGTATCGTTACCTGGCATTCCACGGATTTGGTAAACTGGGATAATGAAACGCTGATTACGATTCGCGGTGCATATGATAACACGAAATCGGATAATCAGCGCATGGTCTGGGCGCCGGAGGCAATTTGGGACAAGGAAAAAGGCGAATATATGATTTACTGGTCCATGGAGGGCGGAGAGCAGTATGGGGATAAATTGATGATTTGGTATTCTTATACGAAGGATTTCAAGAGTCTGACCCAGGAGCCGAAAGTGCTTTATAATCCGGGACCGACCGGGCTTAATCTTGCTCCGGTGCAGGGTTCGTCGGACACCAATTGCCTGGATGCAGATATTGTAGAGCGGGACGGAAAGTTTTACATGTATTATAAGTGGAGCGGCGGCTCCAATGCGGGTACGCAACTGGCAGTTTCCGACAAGCTGACGGAGGGTTATCTGCCGCTTGGCTATGATACCTCTGCGGGAACGGAAACGCCGCAAAGTCCGGGAGAATTATGCGGACCCAAATATGTGGAGGGCGGCGACGTCTATATGAAAAAGTATTTTAATCCCCCATCTGAGATGGGGAGAATGGAATAAGCCGTAG
>CANOFW010000049.1 GCA_947565425.1 uncultured Lachnospiraceae bacterium | reverse complement strand
GCGTCCTCCTGCCCGAAACGAATATTGTTGGCTATGGTGTCCTGAAACAGATAGATATTCTGGAACACAAAACTGAAATTGCGCATCAGGCTGTCATAGCTGTACTCCTTCACATTCCTGCCGCCAAACAGCACACTACCCCTGTCCGCGTCCCAAAAGCGTGCAATCAGATGGCACAGTGTCGTCTTTCCGCCACCGGAGGGCCCCACGATCGCCGTGGTGGTCTTTTGTAAGCTGTCGCGCGAAAAAACGAATTCAATCAACCAAAATAAAAAAAAGTGAGAAAAACCGAAAAAAGATGCAAAAAGGTGAAAAGACTTTCAAAATCAGTTTGTCTCCTGCTGCCGCAGGGTGCTAATGCCTTGATGCATTTTGTTTGGTATCCAAACGGCTTCACCTTTTGGTTATCCTGTCCCGGATGATTTTATAAACGGTTGCCTCGCATACATCATATTTCCGGCTGAGATTTTTGATATTCGTCCCATCATATTCTTCATATATGGGTCTGTATAGTCTGTTCTTTACAAGTTCCTTGTATTTTGGAATGTGTATGGGAGTTCCTCAAATGTATCACTCAGGAGCTTCAATCCATCCATCCCGATTACCTCACAATTTCCCTGTGATTTTCCGACAGGTCGTCCAGCGTGAGGCCATCAAGGATTGCTTTTTCTGTCCGTTCCATAATTTATACCCCTTCCTGCAATGACTTTCAGAAACGCTAAATCACGCTATTTTCGCGGAACTGAAGCTCCTGCTGTCTCCCGTTCTGCCTTATCCGTCTGGTACTGCTTCACATCTGCGGCAAGCTGCTCTATCTTTGCTATGGCGGCATCCGCACAGTTCAAGATACCGGACAGCAGCTTTCTCTTTGCCTGAAACGGCTTCTTTATCAGCTCTGTCTTTGAGAACTTCTTCTCCCCGTATTCCTTTTCCAGCTTATCCGCAAACGTGCGGAACGTGTTGGCGATCTTCTGTCCGGCTTCCCTCATGCCTGTGCCGAAAGCGTCTATTTTTCCAATGCCTTTATCCACGTCCTCCATAGACTCCTGCACGTTCTAGCGGATATTTTCTAATTTTTTCTTAATCCCAGGAAACTCCGCCACCTTGTTTAATGCCGCTTTCCCTTTCTGCTTTGCCGCCGTTACAATCTCCCCTGCCTTTGACTTAATCACTGCCTTGACCTTAGACAGTTTTTCTTTCATGGCTTTGCAGTCCTCTTCCAGCTTGTTTACTGCCCCCTTTGAGCGACTGTATGAGCCCTTTCTCTGCCTCCCCTCCATCTTATGGAGCTGGCCTTTGACTGCCGTAAACTCTAAGACGGAATCCATCTTTTCCCCATCACATCGACGACATACGACGCCATTTCACTCTGGAAATCGTTAGCTTATTTGCGATGTTCATTCCATTACCTTCCTTTAAATCATACTTTAATAGACGCATAGCGTGCAGACTTACTGCCTGATTTCCTGCAGTGTGCAACAATTGTGCCAATGATTGCAGTAATAATAGCTACAGCTCCTGCAATGGGTAATAATTTCTTCATAGTATCCTCCTTTCGCTTCAACGTATCCGCTTACAAAACATCTCTTTTATTCATTAAAATGTTTGCAATTAAGGAACAAATTAACGTCCATACAATACTTACAAAAATAACGAGCAACAACGAAAACACATTCGGCGTTGTTGTCGTAAATGCCGATGCTCCTGTAATTGTAAAGTTAAATATATTGGCAAGTGCCCCGAATCCAAGCATCTGCAGTCCCATCTGAATTGACATGACAACGATTCCTGTGGCGGCTATACAGATAAACACTATGCTCCAACCATAGCTACGGCGAAAAACCAGATTAACGGCAATCATCAGCATAGACATAGGAATGGACAAAAGCAGTTTTTCAACGATATATAATGCCAATCCAATTATACTTGGAATCTCCGCCGGAAGCCCCATGACTGCTCCCATCACAAACAGGGTAATCATGTAGACAGCCATAAACACAATATTGCAAATTAAGGCAATCAATCCTTTAGACACCAAATAGTCATATTTATTGGCATGTGCCGTAATAATATTTTTGATAAATCCAGTTGTATACTCTTTACCAATATAAATGCTAAGAAGCATTCCAGTCAGGATATTCAGCATGGAAAGATTCATTCCAGCTCCAAAACTGCCGCCTGAAACCACATCACTGCCAATAAACATTGTAATATCTCTTACATCATTCATCTGTGTCAACATCATTACAGGGATAAAAACTGCAATACAAATCATGACATAAAACGCTTTTCCGTGTAGCATCCGGTGCAAATCCATTCGGAACAGGTTCCTAACCCGCTTTAGGTTCAGCGACAACAAATCACGCATTTTTTTCACCTCCCATTAGATTCATAAAATATTCTTCCAAATCTAACTGATGGAAGGAAATTTCACTGGCAATATCCCCATTTTGGAACATACACTGATTGACCGCAGCCCCATCCTTTGCATTTAATAAATGAATTTCGCCATCAATAATTTCGCTGCTATCCATCTGAATGTGCTGCTTCAGATAGGGCAGCACTTTCTCCGGGTGCGACACCTTAATACGCATATAATCCCTGCATTCCCGTGATAAATCTTCTGCGGAAATCTCCTTTGCCATGCTCCCATTTTTGATAATGCCGTAGCAGCGTTTGACGAATTTCCCTAATACCTTCTGGATCAAGCCCGTTAATCGGCTCGTCCAAAACAAGGATATTGGGATTTCCAAGAAACGATGCCGCAATGCCGAGACGCTGTTTCAACTATAACGAATCACATTATTAACATACTCTTTCAATTTAGTGCTTTCATCATACATAATTGCATTTAAATTAATACTTAATAAATCATGCCTTTTTTCAAAGTGGAGATGTCCGCATAGAACTGATGAATACGCATACTGATGTAATATCTTGTACATCTCCTTTTCGCTTACATAGCTGTTCGTATTCCTTACTACAGTCTCATCGTCTTTCCTTCTTATTTTAACATCTGAAATTATTATATTTTCCGCCTTATCTAAAAGCTTCAACGCCTGTTTCAACTTTCCCAAAATAATGCTTTTCGTAAGATATTCCGGCATAAACAGCAGTACACAATTTTCGTTTTTAATCTTTATGAAAGATGGATTAACCTTCCTCATATCAATGACTGGATTTTCTATTTTTTTATATCTTTCCTGGTATATATTCAATAAATCTTCGTAATTTTCTTCCGTATCTCCTACAATATTATGTCTGTCAAATAGCGTAAAATTGTATATTTGTCCTTCTATCCCATTCGATGCATCCTTTATTAGATCTGAAAGGCAAATATTATTAGTATTCATCTGTCTATCTTTGACTCCAAAGGCTCCAGTACCTTCAAACTGGTTGTAAACAGAAAAATAATTATTTTTTTCTTGAAGTATTTTTCTTAAAAATGCTAACCCATTAATAGACGTATTATCTATACGTTCTTCAAAATCTTCTCTAAAAAAAATCACTTTCACAATCTCTCTTAAAGGCCTTTTATCATACTTTCTATCCTTTTCAGCCTGTGATTTAACGATTCCTTTTCCTATATCTTGAAAATATATTTCTATTGCCGTATGTACATAAACTTCTATTGGCTTAGTCCTGTTCCTGCCCCCATATTCGTTATTTCTATTGCCTTCTTTTTTTGTTGTATCATTTGCGTACCGCATTCTAATGTAGATCGCATAATACTTTTTTTCGTTATCATATGCGTGTCGGTTCACATTATCTATCAATTCTTGTAATATATTTCTAAGCGCAACTACTACATACAACTTTTGCTCCTTATCAATATTCAAATTGTTTTCATTTATTTCATGCAATAGTTCATTCACATGTTCCTCAATTTCAATCACACTTTCATCCATATTCATAATTCTAGTTTTTAAAACAGTTTCATAATTTTCAATACCAATCAAATTATAATCTCTACATTTTGAAATATTATAATTGTCACCATCCGATATGTCATTTATAATCTCAAGAAAACCTTCTCTTGCACAATAATTTAAAAATTTCCCTTAATTAACAGTTCCTTTCTTTCATCATTCCACTCTATCCTGCTCTCCATATTTTACTCCCTTTCTATCTATCTTTCGTTTTAATCTTAGTAAAATAATACAGATAATTTAAAGAATTCGTCAGTTTAAAAAATGCCCGGTTATTTCCTAATCTTGCAATCCTTTACAATCCACTGCCAAAATCTCAACCAAATACTCTTCTTTCATTTTCTCATAATCTTTTTTTATAAATCAATAAAAACTGCTTATATCTCCGATAATCAATTAAGTGACTTCACTTTTCCTTGTAAATTTGAATCCGTTCTTGCGGATTCTATTTCTTGAGAACTACACCAAAAAATAGTATAATAATTGAAATCTAAAAGCGAGGTGATGATAATGTTACATATAGCAATTTGTGACGACGACAAGCATGCAGTAACAACACACAAAACGATTGCGGAAGTATGTCTCATGCAAAGCAACAGTATCGGAGAAATTACCACCTATACTTCCAGCGAAAATCTACTTTACGATATAGCAGAAGATGCTTTTTTCTTCGACCTAATTTTGTTAGATATCGAAATGCCAGGCAACACAGGCATGGAAATTGCAGAACAACTCAAACCATATCTTCCGAATGTGAAAATTATCTTTATCACTTCCCATATTGAATATGCGATAGATGCTTTTGAATTATCCATCTTCCGGTATGTACCGAAAAATGATATAGAAAAACGGTTGTCCACCGCTATACAAGACGCGATTAAACTGATTGTACTGGAAGAAGGAAAAGTTTATACGATTCAGACAAACAGCCGCCTGGAAAAAATCCCTTACAAGGACATTTACTACATTGAAAGAGACGGAAAAAACGCCAGTATCTGTACTTGCAGCGGGATATCCAAAGTGCGCAAAAGTTTGCAACAAGTTTATGGCGAATTAGACGCGGAAGAATTTATCTATATTGACCGAGGCTGCATTGTAAATATGATACATATCATGCAGATTAAAAATGGCTTGGCCATTCTAAAGGACGGCGTATCGCTTCCCATCAGCCGCACGCATTTGCAGGAAGTGAAAATGCAGATTAACCACTATTGGGGAGCGCATATATGAAAGGTGTACAAATGTTGAATATTCTAATCATATGTTCCAATATTGCGGCTGCAAGCGTGCGGGGTATTGTCTGTTTATTCTTTCTCTCCCGGCTGCTTTCTGCCCGCAAACCCGAGAAAAAAAGTATTGTGACTGCTTCTATCGGAATAGCCGTTATCTCTGTCATTTTACCCATGATAGGTCTGCCGGATTTTTATCGCATGGGTTTGGAAACCATCTTACTAGCCATCTGCGCCAGTCAATTTCAAAATGCAGATACTAGAATGGGCCTGTTTGTGATTATATTTTATGAGCTCGGCGTTTCCTTTTGGCAGTTTCTTTTTGCAGCGTGGCTCGGCGTGTTCTTCCATTCGACGTTATTTCTGAATGTCCAAACAGGAAATGGACAAGTCGCCGTTTGGCTGCTGCATCTGCTATTGATTGTTCTAACGTGGTATCTGATAAAACATCCAAATACGACAGGAAGAGAGAATTTCCGTCTGGCTTCTGTGATTGCTGTTGCAGGATTTGTTGCAGTAATAAGCTTGTCCGAACAGAAAACTCTTACCATTGCCGATGACACGCTCGATATGTGGACAATTCTGTCTGTTGTATTGATGATGTCTGTTTTGATATTTAATATAAACCGGCAATACGAAGTGGAAAAAGAGCTGGCAAGACTGAAATCCGAACAGGCAGAACTGTTGGAACGTGATTACACTACTTTGAATCATGCCTACGCCATCAACGCCAAATTATTTCACGATTTTCATAATCATATTGGCGTACTGCGTCAATTACTCTCCCATAAAAAATCGGCAGAAGCTATGCAATATCTGGATGAACTACAATTACCTGTGCAGGCGATGACAGATACCATATGGACGGGCGATGAGACCGTAGATTACCTCATAAACAGCAAAGCAGTGACAGCAGAAGAACATGACATAAAATATCAAGTGCAAGTAGAATTTCCTCGTCACACCAACCTGCGGAGCGCGGATTTATGTGCGATACTGGGAAATCTGCTGGACAATGCTTTAGAGGCAACAAAACAACAACACGCATCCGAAGAGCGTTTTATTCGGCTTACCATTCGACGCATCCATCAAATGATCGTCATAAAAGTAGAAAACAGTTTTTCCACCGCGCCTATTGAAACAAACGGCACATTGAAAACTGCAAAAGACGAAAGCGGACTGCATGGTTGGGGATTAAAAAGTGCGCAAACAGCAGCCGAAAAATACGACGGTATGCTCCAAACCTCTTACACAGATCACACATTTACCGCTATCGTTACATTATCCTTTGTGGTCAAAAATCTACCATTTACGGACATTTCCGCATAACTGCCCTTTTTCCGCTATGATAAGGACACAACAAACGAAGAACAAATGAAGGAGGTAACCATTATGCGTCATGTATATATACGAGGTATTTTAAGTTTGATTTGGCTAGCAGCGGCTGTCATCAGCAGTGTGTCCGGCAATTTTGAAATGGCGGGTCTTTATGTAATTTTATGCGGTGTGTTTTTGTATTCCACTTACGCCACATGGAAGAAAAATTGTGACCGCAAAGGAGGCAGATAATATGAACAAGACACTGCTGAAAATCAACAATTTGAGCGCATGGTACAATAGCGAGAATGAGGTATTATCAAATTTTTCTTTAGAGTTGGCAGAACATGAAGTGGTCGGTCTGATTGGGCGAAATGGCGCTGGAAAAACTACATTCTTGAAAGTGTTATCCGGTCTGCTCACGAGTTATCATGCCGAAGAACTTTCGTTTTACACAAAGCCGGTAAAATTACGGAGCAGAGATTTCAAGCTTTGCCGCTACACGGTATTTGCTGAGGATAATTCTTTTCAATATTTTACGTTTTGGGAATATCTTTCCTATGTTTTTGGCGCATATGGAAGAGAATTACCGGACATATCAGAACTTATGCAGGGATTTCACTTTGAAGATTATGCAGATGTACTATTGAAAGACCTCTCAACCGGTAACCGCAAAAAAGCATTTCTGATCACCGCCTTTGCACTAAAACCAGAATTGCTTTTCCTTGATGAACCTGTCAATGGGCTGGATTTTGAGAGTACAGAATATTTGTATCAACGAATTGCCGGCTACAAAGCGTATGGAACCGTTCTGTTTTCCTCTCACATTTTGGAAAGTATCACACTCACTTCTGATCGTGTATTTGTCCTAGAACACGGACAGATACGGCAGTCATTTACCGGCGGACAAATAAACGCCGCAAACATTCGGGAGGCGTTGCACGATGAAGTTACTATTTAATGCCTTTGGCAAAAAATTATTTGGTGTAAAATACGAAAGATTACTGCGAACACTATTTGTTTATCTGCTTGTGTATGAGGGATTACACATTGCTGATTTCAAAGTGCAACTAGCGCCGTCTATCTTATATTTGATGATAACTACCTTTACTGCTGGCGTGATGTGGCAAGCGCTTTCTTCCGAAGATAACGCTGCCTATATGCAAAATATGATGATGCTTCCCTTTCAGGAGCGGGAATTTATTTTCTCCTATGTAGCCGCTCTGGGCGTCTATACATGCTTGACAAAAACGGCGGCGCTTTTGACAGTTTTACTGGCTGTGTCCACCTGGAACGAAACAGAAATTCTTGCCGTTTTTCTTTGTTCCATTCATGCAGTCCTGGTAACTGCCGCTGTTTTTTCCCTCAAAAAATATTGGTATGTTGGCGGTCTTTGGAGCGCTGCTGTGCTTGGCGCTATTTTACATTTTGGGCAACAACCTTGGTTTGCGCTTATCATAATAGTCAACAGCATATTAGCAATTCTACTGTTACGATATGCAGACGGATATATTTTCTATCTTCCACGACATGAAAAGAAACGAACCTTAAACAGACGCAAACATCAGCATTCGGTATGGAGCTATCTTTTCCGTTATCTTTTCACTCACAAGAATTATTTGATAAACACCGTTATCATGTACTGTGTTGCTTGCGCACTGCCGCTGTTTTGTGCACAGATGGAAAAGCGCTTTGCCGTTCCCATTGGCTTTGCCATTTTATCCCTAAACACGCCCATTTGTATTTTATTATCTTGTGACCCCGCGCTGGAGCAAGCGGTTCGTTTCCTACCCGGCCAAATGAAATCGTTTTGCCTCCCCTACATCCTGTTTATTTTTTTATGCAATATGACTGCGGATATCATTTTCCTTGGCAGTCTGCAAGTACAAATTGGCGGCGTAACGGTCCACATGATTGCCACTGCTATTTTCTTCGCCCTGCTAAGTGCAATTTGCTCTGTTTTCTTAGAATGGTTTTATCCACTCCGAAGATGGAAAATTGAAAGCGATTTATGGCATCATCCAAGAAAATATCTTGTTCCAGCGGCTATGCTGCTACTTGCGGGATTCTTCGGTGCATTGGCTTAACGCTTATTGCACCTTGCCGTTTATCGCATCAGCGCCAATCTCCTGCCAAACAGTACTCCCAAAACACAACAAACCACACTCAACACAATGTACGCCCCGCCTTGTACATATAATTTATTTTCCAGCAATCCACACGCCTCCAGTGAAAATGTAGAAAACGTTGTGAATCCCCCGCAAACACCCGTTTTCCAAAATAAAATATTATTCTGCGACATATCTTTCCCTTCACTTACAAGTCCCACCACAAATCCAATTAGTACCGCGCCGATGATATTCGTAATTAATGTCAAAAACGGAAATTCCGTCTTTGAAGGAATCAGACTTATCGCATACCTTCCCATTGCTCCAACTGCTCCGCCTAATGCAACCCAAATAAATCCCATTTCTTCCTCCTTAAAATCTACTTCACCTCTATCAGTAAACGAATTGTCTCATGATACACGTTTCACTTACTATCACAATCAATGCTTTCCACAGACCTTGGCTCTTCCTTTTCCCTCATTATAACAGAAGGGTTCTAAAGATAGCAAACGTTTCTATTGTCAACCTATTTATTTTTATAGTTGACAAACAGTCCATCCTACTATATAGTAGTGGTAGAAAATATAGAGACCTAAGACAGAGAAAACAATTACCTTGAGATTAAGGAGGAATATGATGGAAAAAAAATTAAGTGTGAAAGAAATCGTTTGCGGAGGAATGTTTACTGCACTTGTAGCAGCTGGCGCTTTTATACAAATTCCCGTCCCGGGAATGGATTATTTTACCCTGCAATTTCTGTTTGTAATATTGGCGGGAATGATTCTTGGATATAAGATGGGAACCGTCAGCGTTGGCGTCTATGTATTGTTAGGACTTTGCGGACTGCCCATCTTTGCGGCAGGAGGAGGAATTGCCTACATATTCCGCCCAAGTTTTGGCTATCTTTTGGGATTTATTTTAGCAGCTTTTGTTACCGGCATAGTTGTTGATAAATCTGGTCTTAAAGGTTATACCAAATACTTGACAGCAGCCTTTGCAGGCTTTACCGTGACTTATGCCATTGGACTGGTTTACAAATATATGATGTTAAATCTGTATGTGGGAGAAAAAACAGCCTTTGTGATGGTACTTGCAGACTGTTTTCCCTTGGACATGCCTGGCGATATTGTGCTCTGTTTTCTGTCTGCCGGACTTGCCGTGCGCCTTGTACCGGCGTCCAGAAGCATTCTGGGAAAAATTACAGCATAAACAAGGAGATTTGATGATGGCAAAAGGAATATTTATAACTGGAACTGGAACAGATGTAGGCAAAACTTATGTGACAGCTCTGCTGGTAAAAAAATTAACAGCATCCGGCATAAAGACAGCATACTATAAAGCTGCCGTCAGTGGAAATCAGCGAGAAAAACAGGGGCTTGTGCCAGGGGACGCAAAGTATGTGAAAGAAATATCCGCGATTTCACAGCCTTTAGAGAGCATGGTTCCTTATGTTTATGAGGAAGCCGTTTCCCCTCATTTGGCCGCCAGGCGCGAGGGAAATCCTGTGGAACTCTCGGTCGTCCGCCAGGGATATGAGGCTTTGTGCTGCCAATATGATTTTGTTATCATGGAAGGAAGCGGCGGCATTCTGTGTCCGCTGCGCTTGGATGACAGGCAGGAACTTTGGCTGGAAGATGTGATAAAAGAACTAAACCTGCCTTGCCTGGTAGTGGCAGATTCCGGGCTTGGAACCATCAATGCCACTTTACTTACTCTGGAATACCTAAATAGCATGCATATTCCGACAAAAGGCGTTATACTGAACCATTTCCATCCTGAAAATGAGATGGAGCAGGATAACCGCAGGATGATAGAGCTGAAAGGGAATGTTCCTGTGGTTGCCTGCGTGCCGGAAGGGGCGGGAGATATTATGGTAACCTTGCCCTATCCTGTTCTGGCTTAGCCTCTTCAATATCCTTACACCACTAAGAAACTTTTTACGGCAGCCCCTCCGTTTTGATATTACGAATCCTATCATAGGATTCGTTTAGTTTTTTGATAAGCTCATTTATCTGGTCGTCTTTCGATTTTGGGGTCACATTCACGATGTTTGTGATGATTCCAGTGACAGCTACGGTATCACGAAAACTAACAATGTTTCCATTTTCATAAAAGTCAATTTCCATTTTCCAATTGAAATAACAGTCATTGTTGATGGAATTCTTTATCAACGTTTTTAGTTTTTGCAATGTTTCTTCATTATGCACAATAGCTTTCTCTAAAGCCTTTTTCTGAAATGGTCTATTCCTTTCAATTAACATATTCAACAGTTGAGAAATATACGGAAATACAAATGTATGTTTTCTCTTACTGCCATCCTTATATCGTATTTGATCCCGAATCTCAAAGGAATCTGTGAAATACTCCAGTATTTTATTGCTTGCTTCCGCAATATGGCTTACCATAACTTTGTCGTAATGAGCGTTAAAGTCCGGAGATGTACAAGCTAAATAATGTACTTTGTAATACAATTCTGGAATTTCCCTGGCACGCAGTTTTTCCAATGTTTTCAAGTCATTATGATCAGTCGCCAGAGAAATGATATGCATCCTTAACTGATCCTCCGTTGCAAGCTTGTATTGTAAATCATCCATTCCGGGCAAGTGTACAAAAACACCATTTTCACATTCTTCAAATTTAATACGTTGAATGCTGGTTCCAGCGCCAAAAGTCATTATATAATCTTTGTCTTTTCGACTGTCAAACCAGATATAATTTTCGTCCATAAGGAACTTCAAAAAATCATAGTTGCTAAACTCAATAGCATAGTCCAACACTGTCTTTCCATATTCATCAGGATTAAGAATCGGCTTGTCCTTTTTTTCGATATAGCTCATCCACACTTTTCTATTATGTGACTGAGCAATAGTAAAGTTCGTCATTCTATTGTTTTGAGAAACGCCACTTTTTCCATCGCTTAATATTTGCTCATAAGATACCTCAAGTAATTGGGAAAATATCGGCAAATCATAAAGTTGGATTGCTCTCGTCCCCTTTTTTATTTAAGACAAACGATTCGCCATTTTTTGAATTTCATCTTCGCTGGCTCCTCCTCTGTCTATTTCAATATATGCTTTGGCAAATTGTCTTGCCGAATCGTACTTATTTTCAATCAATCGCGAAACATAAACCCCTATCTTTTTTCGTCAATTTTTAACATTTTTTCACTCCTTTTTAATGATACACTAACACAGCTATTGCTATAAAACTATCATATTTTTGCATACATAAAAAGAAGGTAAAGGATTAAAAAATCGAAAAGCATATGCAATATGCATATACCAGACTGTAAATAAAATTGAAGCTGTCGCTTTAACGAATAGAATTCGTGAAGCAACAGCCTCTACCCAACGTATAAACTACCTCGTTTTCAAAAAAGCTTCCACCCGCGTTTTTACATTTTCCCGCAGATTCTCATAGTAAAAATCATAATCATGCGAGTGCAGGCTTTCCGGCCCAAATAAAGCTTCGGGCGCATATTCTACATTTTCCGTCGTGCAGATGACAACGCCCCGCTCTGTATCTATCTGCGCGTCTGCAACACCTTTCACAATCTCATAATTTCCTGTCTCTTCATTCATAATACGGCTGCCCAAATTTTCCTCAAATCCGGCGTAAGTATCGTCCAATTTCCAGTTAATCGGATTGATACTGATAGAGTTGGGCTCCACAACCAGATTTTGCTGCCCTTTATTCCCTTTTCCTTCTGTGTTCCAGGAAACAATGACGCCAGTGTCATCCGCTCCCTGGGCAAATTTCAGATATGAGTGATCCTCCAGCCAATCTCTGGTAATGGAATAACCGATAGGATATGCCGCAACCATTCGCTCATAATATTCTGGATGAGCCTGCATGTACTCGCCAAGAACAATCTTTGTCATAATAGAGCCCTGAGAATGGCCGGCAATGATAAACGGCCTGCCTTCATTATAATTCTCAAAGTAGTAATCCAGCGCGGCATAAACATCCGTGCGCTGTTCATTTCTTTGATACTCCTCCAACTCCTCATTGCTCATGCCTGCAACCTGATAGATATTACTCTGACGGTAAAATGGCGCAAACACATTGGTAGACTCCTCATAGACCGTCGCCTGGTTTTCATAAACCAGCCTTGCCCTATCCTGCACTTTCTTATTATCTATGTCGCAGATTGGCTTGGCATCCTCCGCCTCGTCCATATAGCTGGTAGGATAAAGATAGAAGGTATCTACTTCATGCGTAATTTCGGGGATTTTCAGCCAATTTTCTTCCTGCGCATAATCCGAGGGCTCCCCCACTAAATCAGCAATTGCAGACGTATCTGCGTCTTGTTTATCTGTGCTTTGAGAAACATCCGCATCTTCCTGGCTGCCGACGTTTTGCTGCCCGCCCATCTCTTCCTGCTTTGCGGTATCCTCGGGCTGTTTTTCGCCACCGCCGCACGCCGCTGTAGAACACAGCAAAAAGCAGGCTACCATAACAACTAACCAGTTACATAATTTCATTCTCCGTATTTTACTTTTTCTCATAAATTTATTTCCTCCTTCATGGAAACACTATATCATTTCTGAAATTTGAACTCTACATGATGGGATGCTTTACTGTTTATTTGGGACAAAAAAGTCAAATACCCCGCAGCAAGCTACGGGGCATGACATAATTACTTAAATGAAAAACAGGCGAAATATGACACTGGATAAGGATAAAACTCAAAAATATATTCAGCTTTAACTTGCCGAAAGAATCCATTTTATATTTTTTCTAAGAACTAATTATAGAGGCGCATCGAATAATATGTTATAATTATTTTGTTGCTCACCGATACCCGCAACAGGGAGGAGGTGTCTGAATGGAAGTTGTAATCTCTTTTTTTGTTACTGTCGTGGGTGGTGTAGTTTGCCACTGCATCATCAAATGGTTAGACGGTGACGACAAAAGCAACAAATAGCCTAGTGGGTTCTTTGCCACTATAAAAGACAAGAAGAATCCCCAAACTGTACGGCAATACGGTCTGGGGATTCATTCTTTTGTCCAAATGGACTTGTAATCTCTTTTTGCCTATTGGCATTATAGCATATGCAGAAATCTTTTTCAATATGCTTATCACAAAAAATATCCATACCTGGTATCACCCAAGAACGAAACATTAAATAATGTCTGCAACGGTAAGCAGAGCATCACTCTGTAAATATTTTATCGCTTTCAAGGCATATTTATGGGCTTCTTCACTGGAACCGGCTACCGCGTTGGTCACTACTTTGAATTCCTCCATTATCTATACATTCTATGACAAATAATTATTTTGCCTTTTCGACAATGAAAAAATTCAATATCTATCTATTTTTACGCCTAATCCCTCTTTCAAACAATTAATCTCCTTTTCTATCTTCATCCAACATCTTTTCAAAATCTTTGCGGCAGATAGGACGTGAATAATGGTATCCCTGTAGCAGCGTGGCATTCATCTTTCCCACGATAGCTGCCACTTTACTGTCCTCCACGCCTTCTATAATTGCCTTATATCCTAAACGTCTGCACATTTCTAACAGACTGTCAACAATCACATAATCTATGCCGTGTCCCGGCTGCGCAAGTTCCCTGATAAAAGAATGTTCCACTTTAATATAATCCACAGGGAGCCATTTTAACATCTCCATGGATGCATATGCCGTTCCAAAATCGTCCAGCGCTATTTTAAATCCTTGTTCTCGCAACCTGCCAAACATGGCCGCAAGCTCTATGGGAGCTTCTACCTGACAGCTTTCCGTAAGCTCTATAATGATATAGTTCGGATCTACACCGTATTTTTGGGCACAGGAAATCGCT
Organism: uncultured Lachnospiraceae bacterium; assembly: GCA_947565425.1. Classification (GTDB taxonomy): domain Bacteria; phylum Bacillota; class Clostridia; order Lachnospirales; family Lachnospiraceae; genus Petralouisia. The sequence goes on along the minus strand of CANOFW010000049.1, from coordinate 3,154 downwards.
CGCTCTTCAAAAGTATCATCTAAAAACTGCTGATACGATACATTAAAACTTACCAGTAACTCTCCATATGTATCGCGCCATGCAGCCTGCTGTTTGATTGCCTGTTCCATAACCCAAAAGCCCACTTCATGGATATCGCCGTAATCCTCTAACACCTTGATAAACTCCAGCGGATAGGAATCTTTAATCCTCTCCCCTTTCCAGCGGAGAAGACATTCACAGCCTGCAATCATGCCGGAAGTCGGGCTGATAAACGGCTGGAAAAATAATTCAAACCCTTTAAAGGCATTTCTAATACACTGCTTTAAATCTTCCCGCAAAACCAGTCCTCTCTCTTGTTCTCTGGCGATCTCCTCCGAAAAAAATACCAAGTTTCCTCTCTGCTTATTCTTAGCATGCTCCAGTGAATGCTCCAATTTATTGATCAGAACTTCCCTCGTATCCGCGTCCTGAGGGAAAAGCACTCCACCGGCCGATATGGAAATTCCGACCTTCCGCCCATCTTCCAGTTTCACGATATCCGTTTCCCTGCATATTTTCTTGTAAAAATCCATCACTTCCTGCAAATCGGACGCAAAAGCAAGCACCAGAAATTCATCCCCGCCAAATCGTAACGCCTTCCATCCTGGTTTGCATAGATCACTTATCTCTCTCGAAAATCTGATTAAAATATCATCCCCGGTATTATACCCATAATTGCTTATAATTTTTCGGAATCCATCTATACCAATCAAGAGGGCTATTCCAGACTGTGAGGCAAAGTCAAAATAATGCATCTCTTGTGTTGTCAAAAGCCCGGTCAAAGAATCGTATTTGCTCTGCCCGTCTATTCTTGTCATAAGACCCGCAAAAATAATGGGATTTCCTTGGGCATCGCGGATGACGCTGCCCTTACATTCCACCCACACATATCTGCCCGCCGCATTCCGTGCCCTGTACTGGCAGTCGTGATATTTCTTTTCGCCGGAAAACACGCCTGAAATATCCTCCGTATAAACGTTCAGGTCATCAGGATGTACATGCCGTCCCCATACATTCGCTGCATCTTCCAGGTACTCCCCCGATAACCCAAAATAATCCACGGCAGCTTTCGACCAGCGGGAAACATCCGTCTTCATATCGCACACATAAATGTAAACGTTATCAGATGCCGATGCAAATGCTTCAAATAATTCATTATTGAAAATATCACTCACACTATCACCTTCCAGTCTTTTTTAATCCAGCTTTACAACCTGGTTTTTTCCGGCAGCTTTTGCCATATAAAGAGCCTTGTCTACCCTGGTATAAAGCGCGTCAGCAGTTTCATCCTTTGCCTGCGTAACGCCAATACTAACGGTTTGACGACCGGCAGTTTCATAAGTTACCGAAGAAAACTCCAAGCGGATCTTCTCTGCCAAGGCTACTGCCGTATCTATATTACTGTCGGACAGCAATACCATAAATTCCTCACCACCCCAACGGCCAAGGAAACAGGAGTGTACCTTTTTCGCTACATTCCTGAGGACATCAGACAAAGCCTGGATAACGTGGTCTCCCTCTTTGTGCCCATAAATGTCATTTACCTTTTTAAAATTATCAATGTCCAGCATAATCAGAGAAATACCGTTGCCAGTTTCTTGATTTTTACGTTTATCCAAAGCGCTGCAAATTCTTCTCTCAATCTCCGCACGATTATAAAGCCTCGTCAACCCATCCGTAACCGAGCTTAATGCAAGCTTCATATTCATTTCCTCTAACTCTGCCGTAGACGCCTCAATAAAGGAAACAAAACGTCTGATAATGGGTATTTTTTCATTATTGTCAATCTGGGCGCCGGAAAAATTTACTTTATGAACGGTATTAGGCATATCCCCTTCCCGCATGGCCACAAGCACAAGGGTAACATTGAAATTGAGCATATCGCCCTTTATGCGCAAAAACTCACCGTGTGTATAAAAGCCCATTGTAGGCGCAACACTGTTAAACAAAATCGTTTCGTCACTGATATTTTCATCTCCCCAGAATGCTCTTCTGGCAGCGCAGGAAAAAGCCTGTATCACCTCCGGGCAAAAGTCCGCTATCTTCTGCCCATCCTCCCTGATACTGACAAGGATTGTTTCGGGGTCGCCATATGCCAGCCTGACAAACGCATCTTCCTGTATATCAGAAGACATCACAAGAGAATCGTCATGATTGGCTGCCAGTGGGCACCGCAGAATATCAATATCACCATGTTCTAAAAAAAGCGGAAATTCCAGCGTATTGGAGAAAAACCGGTCATTTCTGTCAATATTTAAAAATCTCCGATATACGTCCAGGGCAGGTTTGCCATCCAATTCATACAGAATCTCTCTATCCGCCTTTGTCACCCTGAATTTTCTTTTTAATGGCTTCCACCCCGAAATAAAGGTGCTGTATGTATGGAAATCTGTTCCTCCCAAAAGCAGAAAAATAATACCATGCTCTAAAAAGCCGTTTCCTTTGGAAAACACAGCCGCCGTATCATCATCCATATCGGGATTAAACGCACCGCCGCCAAATACCTGGATATCCTCTCGCAAACAGCTCATCTCATTGCAAAACTCCATCATGGACATATCCATGATCGTGGCATACATTTCCACTGCATGAACCCATGGATTTTCATCACAGTATTTTTTTAGTTCTGCTACATCGCGAGCCACATTTTCTTCTAAAAAAGGAAACTGAAGAATTCTCGCCTGCGTAGTTTCATATTCAAAAATGGTACAGGTTAAAATAATTTTGGCGTTTGATAATATCCCCTCCATGATATTGGCATTCGTTGTACATCCCAAATACAGCGCATCCGGCATTTCTGCATCCAGGCATTCGCAAATATGTTTCACATGTTCTAAATTCATATCCTCCGAGTATATCCTGAATATGGTTACATATGCCGAATGAGAAGCGCGCCATTGCTTAATTTCTTTCAGATTTTCAAGAAACCCCCCATCCTCTTTATAGAGGATTTGAAATTGTTTCATATTCTTCTCCTTCTTAGTTTGTTCACATCTTTTCTAAAAAAATATAATAATTAATTATACTTTATTTTTATTGATTTGACAATCCGAACAACCTTTGAGTGGCCCCATTTTTGTAACAGTTTAGCCTTAATTTTTATATAACAGCCTTATTCCATAGAACTTTTTAT
>CANOFW010000048.1 GCA_947565425.1 uncultured Lachnospiraceae bacterium | reverse complement strand
GACCCCGGAGGGGTTACAATTAAACCCCCATTTGAAATGGGGGTTGCTAACTTGAATGGACAGGAAAAATGGATTTTGATTGCCGATTACAATTGGGAAAAATATTATGGCATGGCTCAATCCGATGATCTTGTACATTGGGACGTGGTAGCAGAAGATAAATGTACTATTAATTTTTCGGAAGGGGACGGTAATCCTAAGCATGGTGCTGTTATTCCAATTACCGCTGCGCAGTATGATGCACTGTGGGAAAAATGGGGGAAAACTTCGGCAGAGGGAACCGGCAGTTCTTCTACGACAATTCCGCATACGGTTCCCAGTACATATCCAGATTCTCCGTATGAGGATGACAGCACAATTGTGCCCAACGACGGCAATCCCATAGCTGTGTATGATTTTGAGACGGTGGAAGGAAATGTAATCAAAGATAGTTCCGGCAGAGGTAACGATGCGGAAATGATTGGTACAAAAGGGAGCGGAAGCAACCAGTGGAATGTGTCAGAAGGTGTATTGACGTTAAATAACAGTACGTCCGTGACTTCTGGAAGCGGAAGTGGAAGTTGTCTGAAATTCCCGGCGATTTTTAATCAAGGCATGGACACGATGACGATTTCCTTTGATGTGAACGCCAAAAGCGCGCAGAATAAAAATTATTTTACCTGGGTACTGGGGGATGAGACGCTCACATGCAGCTCTACAGTGGGCAAATATTTCTACGGCAGGGTGCGCAAGGGAGACATCCTGGGCCATATCACCAAGACGGGCTATGGTTCTGAACTGAAAGCGGACAGTAAAGTGACCATGGAGAATTTTGACACGACAATCAATATCATGTACATTATCAAGCCTGACCGAATTAGTGTCTTCCGTAACGGCGTGCTGGTGGCGGAGATAAAGAATACGATTCGCATTTCTGAGTTAGGAAATAATCTGCAATCCTACCTGGGGAAATCTTTCTTTGAAAAAGACGGCATGTTTAACGGCAGTTACGATAATATTGTGATCTACAACCGAGCGCTGACCGATGCAGAAATTTTAGAGAAATATCCGCAGACCGGAAATAATTGCATGCTGCAAAAAGTCTCCATTCAGGGCGGAAAGGTGATAAGAGAAGAAGTTGATGAGGCAAATCATACTGTAACGCAGTATGTCAGCGTCAATAATAGCACCGTGAAAAATTTAAAGAGTGCGGCGGTAGATTTCACAATATTGTCCGGCTATGCAATCAGTGGCTTGAAAGGCAGGTACAATCTGCTGGATGGCGCCAAAGTGACGCTTACATCCCAGACAGATGCTACGGACAGTGCTGAGTGGACGATCAAAGCGATACCCTGCAACAATCCGGCGCTTGGCGGGCTGTATGCAGATCCAGATATTGACGTGTTTGACGGCAAATATTATATTTATCCGACAACAGATGGTTTTACAGGTTGGAATACTCAGAAATTCCATGTATTTTCTTCCGAAGATATGGTGGAGTGGAAGGATGAAGGTGTGATTCTTGATTTGTCGGCAGGCGATGTCGCTTGGGCAGATACGAAAAACTGTTATGCGTGGGCGCCGGCAATTGAGCGCAAGAACGGAAAGTATTATTTCTATTTCTGCGGGCGTGATAAGTCGACAAACCAGCAGGCGATTGGCGTTGCCGTGGCAGACAGTCCGACAGGCCCGTTTGTCGCAGAGGAGAAGCCGTTGATGACGAAAGCTGCCTGCGAGGGTGCAGGCGGAAAATTGTCGCAGGCGATTGACCCGGCAATCTACACAGATGAGGAGACGGGGGATTCCTATATGTTGTTTGGCAACGGCGGCAACGGCTATAACATTGTCAAACTGCATGAGGATATGGTGAGCTGGGACGCAGACACCATGTACCATTATCCTGACGGTACGTTCCCGAATTTCCGCGAGTCTGTCCATGTGTTAAAAAAGGATGGCAAATATCATTTCACCTGGTCTTGTAACGATACGGGTGAGGACACCTACAGCATCAGTTATGCGGTAGCGGATACGCTTTATCCGCAGAAGAACGCTGACAATAGCTGGGGCGCTTTCAAAGCAGAAAACAGAGGAACCATTCTCTTCAAAGTGCCAGAGGAAGACATTTTGGGAACCGGACATCACTGTTTTGTAAAGCTTCCGGGAACGGAGGAGTATTATATCGCATATGCGAGGTTCGGCACACCGCTTGCCGATTATGTGGGTGATAAAAATGTCAAAGGCTGTCACCGTGAAGTATGTTTAGAGAAAGTCAGTTTTGACGCACAAGGTTATATCCAGAAGATTACCCCAACGCTTCAGGGCATTCAGGAAGCAGTGACCGCAAATGTGCAGGTAGTTTATAAAGCAGAGGCGGGCGGCAAGGTGCAGGCAGGAAGCAGCACAGCGCAGGCGGAGGTCACTTCTTATATTCCCTATCAGGGAACGAGTGTGACAATTACCGCAATACCGGATAATGGCAAAGCGTTTGACCGCTGGAGCGATGGCGTCACAACGGCAAGCCGTACGGATATCGGGCAGAAAGATACGACAGTTACCGCATATTTTAAGGATAATACACATGTACATACGTATACAAAGAGCGTTCAGACGGCAACCATAAAAGCTGATGGCAAGATTATTATGAAATGTGCCTGTGGCGACGTGAAGTCTACGTCCACAATTCCTAGGATTAAGGATGTGAAGCTCTCTGCGGAGACATATACCTACAATAATAAGGTGAAAAATCCGACGGTTACAGTATACGATAAAAACTCCCGCAAGATATTATCCGCTTATTACAGTGTGACAAAGCAATCTGGCAGAAAGAAAATTGGCACCTATAAGGTAACGGTGAAATTTAAAGGCAATTATAGCGGCACGGTGACGAAGAAATTTAAGATTGTTCCAGCAGGGACAAAGTTCACCAAGCTCAAAGGGGCCAAAAAAGGATTTACCGCCAAATGGACGAAAAAGTCTGGTGTCAGCGGTTACGAGCTGCAATATGCTACAAATAAGAAGTTTACCAAGGGAAAGATCAGGAAGGTGAATAAGCCGAAAGCGGTCAGCCAGAAGATTAGCAAATTGAAAGCGAAGAAGACTTATTATGTGAGAATTCGTACCTACAAGATGGTGGGCAAGGAGAAATACGTTTCATCTTGGAGCAAGCCCAAAAATGTTAAGACAAAATAGAAGTCTGCAAATTTATAAGAAAATGGCGGAAAAATGAAAAAGACGCAGACGTAAAGAAACTTGAAAAATCCGAAAGGCCGATTGGCTTTTCGGATTTTTCATCTATAAGCAGAAAGACTTTGTTACGCGAAAGCGTCAATGTGCCTTGTCCACTTTATTCCCGCGAGCAATGAGCCAAGCAGCCGCGCTTGCGCGGATATTTGGCGAATGCCGCGAGGGTCAAATACCCCGCCCCTTGGGGCGGAAAGAACAAGCTAGGTCATGCCCCGTAGCTTGCTGCGGGGTATTTGACTTCTGAGGTATAATTACTCCCGAATGTGGTCAAGTCCCTGGGCAATAATTGTGAAAACATGGGAATCAAGCAGAGAGTAGTAGATGGTTTTGCCTTCTCTGCGGTTCTTGACCAAACGGTTTTGTTTGAGTATACTGAGTTGGTGGGAAATGGCGCTCTGTGACATGTCAAGCTCTTTGGCGATGTCGTAGACACATTTTTCTTGATCGAGCAATGCATACAAGATTTGCAGCCGGGTTGGAGTTCCAAATATTTTAAATAATTCGGCTAATTGTTCAAATTCGTGTTGATTCATATGTTGTCCTTCTTTGCTGGATGAAATATAAAAACAGTCTGGTCCGCCTCAGTTCTATAGGCACCAGACCTCATGAATAGCTTAACTGTTACCTATTAAAATATCACAGAAAGGAAAAACTGTCAAAAGTTTTCAGATAATGGTATGAATATTTTATTGGTTGCAATCAATGCAAAATATATCCACTCGAATCTTGCAGTCTACAGTTTGAAAGCCTATGCGGGGGAATACCGGGAGCATATTCAGTTGATGGAATATACGATTAATCACCGCATAGATTATATCTTGCAAGAAATTTATAAGCAGCAGCCAGATGTGCTGTGTTTTTCCTGTTATATCTGGAATTTTCGTTATGTACAGGAATTAGCGGCGGAGTTCCATAAGCTTGCGCCGCAGGTTCCTATCTGGGTTGGCGGGCCGGAAGTGTCTTATGAGGCGAAAGCGTTTCTGGCGGATGCGCCTATGATACAAGGCGTAATGGTTGGAGAAGGGGAAGCTACCTTTTGTGAGTTATGCCGTTTCTATGTGAAGAGAAATTCAAAAGATGAACCAGGCGGCTTGACCGAGATTGCAGGATTGGTGTTCCGCGACGAAAAAGGAGAAATTGTGCAGACTGCGGTAAGAGCGCTTCTATCCATGGACGAATTGCCATTTTGTTATGAACATTTGGAGGATTTTACGAATCGGATTATTTATTATGAGACCAGCCGTGGCTGTCCGTTTTCTTGCAGCTATTGTCTTTCTTCCATTGAGAAAGGCATACGGCTGCGCTCCTTAGAGTTGGTGGAAAAGGAATTGCAGTTTTTTTTAGATCATCAGGTCCCACAGGTGAAGTTTGTGGACAGGACATTTAATTGTAACCATCGCCACGCGTTTCACATTTGGCGGTATTTGAAAGAACACGACAATGGCGTGACCAATTTCCACTTTGAGATTTCGGCGGATTTGCTGACGGAGGAGGAGCTTGCCTTAATTCGTACTATGCGTCCGGGATTAATCCAGCTTGAGATTGGCGTGCAGTCCACGCATGAGGCAACGATACGTGAAATTCAGCGGACGATGGATTTGTCAAGGGTGAAACAGGTGGTTGCCCGGGTGCGGGCTATGGGAAATGTGCACCAGCATCTTGATTTGATTGCAGGGCTGCCGAAAGAAGATTTTATAACCTTTCAAGAATCATTTCGGCAAGTGTACGCGCTGAAGCCGCAGCAGCTTCAACTTGGATTTCTCAAGGTATTAAAAGGTTCGTATCTCTACGAACACCGGCAGAAGTATGCGATTATCTACCGGGAAAATCCGCCCTATGAGGTGATGCGCACGCGTTGGCTGTCCTACGAAGAATTATTGAAGATAAAGCTTGTGGAAGAAATGCTGGAAGTCTACTACAACAGTGGGCAGTTTGCATTGACAGTCAAGGTGTTGGAATTGACGGAAGATAACCCCTTTCACTTATTTTTGAGGCTGGGGGAATTCTATGAAAAGCGTGGGCTGCTTGCCATGAGCCATTCAAGGATTCGACGTTGTGAGATTTTGTTGGACTATATTGGAGAGAATGATCCGCTTCACCGCGAAGTGTATGAGGAAACGTTGACCTTTGATTTGTATTACCGGGAATGTATGAAGAGCCGTCCTTCGTGGGCGCCGCCTTTGTCAGCATTAAAAGAGCTGTCAAGAAAGTATTGTACCAAGGGCAGACGTATGCATGTGGAAGCTTTTTGGTATGATATGGAGGACATTTTACAGGCACAAACTTTAGAGGATTATCCCGCAAAGGGCGTATGTCAAATGTATTTCTTATTCTCTTATGAAACGCGCGATCCCTTGAGCGGGCAGGCGAAGGTGGAGCGCATAAGGAGGGAAGAGGGATGACGGATGCATACGTGGTAGTGGATTTGGAAATGACGGGCTTAAACCCCAAGACAGACCGCATCCTGGAAATTGGCGCGGTCAAAGTGCAGAGGGGAAAGATGACAGACACCTTTCAGCGTATGGTAAACCCCCGCATGGCATTACCGGAAGAAATTGTGACGTTGACCGGTATCACGGATGAGCTGGCGCGCAGTGGATGCGACAGTGCGCAGGCGGTAAAAGAGTTTGTACAGTTTGCCGAAGGTTTTCCCCTGGTAGGGCACAATTTAATGTACGATTATAGTTTTCTGAAGCAGGCGGCGGTAAATCAGGGGATTTTGCTGGAAAAAGAAGGAATTGATACGCTCAAACTGGCGCGCAAATTGCTTTCTGGGGCGGAGAAGAAGTCTTTAGATTATCTTTGCGAATACCTGCATATTGCGCGCGAAAAGAATCACCGAGCGCTTTATGACGCTGCGGCGACAGCAGAATTGCTGGCGTATCTGTGGGAGCATTTTAAGGAGACGGACGCCGAGGCGTTTGCGGCAAAACCGCTGCGCTACAAGCTGAAAAAGCAGCAGCCGGCGACCGCGGTACAAAAAAGACACTTGAAAGAATTATTAGAATATCATAAAATTGATTTGGACAAGGAGCTTGAAAGCCTCACCAGGAATGAGGCGTCCCGTATCACGGACAAAATAATATTTGCGTATGGCAGGGCTGGCGTGTCAGGACAAGTATAGGAAACGCATTCATTTCATGCGTTTACTATAACTGTCCAGCATCTTGAGGATTGGTTCTTTCATCAGCGAATTGAGCGTAGCGGCGGTCGTTTTTAATTTCGCTATTTCAGCCGTTTCACCATTTGCGGCATAGAGCTCCGCCAGCAGCGTCCAGGTTGCTTTGATATCGCTGCCGATAGAAGCGGCGAAGGCAAGCACGCAGATAGCTTCACGGTTATGGGCAAGTTCGTGAAGACGTTTTCCCCAGGTGTTGAGGGTGCGAACCAGAAGCGTAAAATTCTGGTCGTACTGTGTCAGCAGCGGCAGGTTGGCGGGACCGTACATCATTTTCAGATCGGTGTTGCTCATGCCTGTGAGATTTAAAATTTTCTTTTCTTTTAAGGCAAGTACCTGCGTTTCACACTCTTTTAAGAGGTCGTCCTCGAACAATGCAAATGGGAGGGATACGCCAGTAAAATCTACATAGTCCAAACCGGAGATATCCTGCTTGCGCGTGTTGTTGGCGTCGTTTTCTCGTTTCCAGAAACGATCCTCTGCATTCTGGTTCTGTCGGTTTGCCTTGAAACGTTTGTAAGAGACAACAGCCATAAAAATGATTGTCCAGCCGAGGAAAACATAGTAAAATGTATGAAATCTCATAAATTTTGGCTCCTTTCTAAATGAGCGGAAGTTGCAGTCATTGTCAGCCCTCTTGCTTAACTTTTAATATGGCAGCGGGCGTAAGATATTTATAAATGGAGGTGAATAATATGCTGAATTTTAATAATCCTAAGACGAAAAAAACGTTTGCGGCAATCGTTGCGTTGATTCTTGTTATATCTATGGTACTTTCCGTATTTGTCTTTGCATTTGAATAAATTGCAGATTGACCATGTATATGCGCCTATGCCTGTTCATAATATACAGAAAGAATCCTGTTATGTCAACGAAATTCGTGCTTTGTGTATCTTGAAAAAATGAATTTTTGTGTTAGAATTAGGTAGGTAAAGTGTAAACGAAGCAGGATAGTAGGAGAAGTGATTATGAAGAAGTGGAGAAAATACGTGCCTCTGGCGGGGATATTTTTGATTCTTGCAGTGGCGGCAATAATTATGATTCCGGCAAATGCTAAGACAGATGAGACATCTACCATTCCGCAGCGTGTATATTTTGGAGATATAGCCGTAGGAGGGATGACGCAAGAGGAAGCTGCGGCTGCGGTGCAGGATTATCTGAATGGGCTGCAAAGTAAGTCGGTGACCTTGAAGGCGGGAGAGAACAGTGTGGACGTACCGCTTTCCCAGATAGGTTTGACCTGGGCGAATCCGGAGATTGCAGAAGAAGCGATAGCGCTTGGCAAAAGCGGCAATCTGATTGTGCGCTATAAGGCAATGAAGGATTTGGAAAATGAAGATAAGGTATATGAGCTTTCCTATAAGGCTGATGAACAAAAAATCAGTCAGATGTTAGAAGCGAAAGCGCAGGAGCTGAATACGGAGGCAAAAGATGGAAGCCTTACCAGGGAGAATGGTGGTTTTACCGTGATTCCAGGCAGTCAGGGCGTGAGCGTTAATATCGAGGAATCAGCAAAGATTTTGGAAGAATACTTTTCAGACGATTGGAAAGGAGAAGAGGCAACGATTGAGGTTGCGGCAGACGTGGTGGAACCGAGAGGCTCAGAAGAAGAGCTTGGCAAGGTGAAAGATCTGCTTGGCGGATTCCATACTTCTTATGGGACGTCCAGTGCAGGGCGTGCCAAGAACGTACAGAATGGCGCAGCTAAGATTAATGGTTCCGTTATCTATCCGGGAGATTCCTTCTCTGTTTATGAGGCGGTGAGCCCCTTTGATGCGGAAAATGGCTATGAACTTGCCGGTTCTTATGAGAATGGAACGACCGTGGAGACTTATGGTGGAGGAATCTGTCAGGTATCGACCACCTTATATAATGCGGTGATTCGTGCAGAACTAGATATTACGGAGCGTTTTAATCATTCCATGATTGTAGGATATGTAGACCCTTCGGCAGATGCGGCAATTGCAGGAACATACAAAGATTTGAAATTTACGAACAATACGGATGCGCCGATTTACATTGAGGGATATACTCAGGATATGGTAATTTATTTCAATGTGTTTGGACAAGAGACAAGACCGTCCGACCGTGAAGTGATCTTTGAGAGCGAGACGTTAAGTACGACAGATCCAGGGGTTCAGTATCAGGCGTCAAGCGGGCATCCCATTGGCTATATCAGCCAGAAGCAGTCATCCCATGTGGGGTATACGGCACAGTTGTGGAAGATTGTAAAAGTCGGCGGTGTTGAACAGAGTCGTGAAGTGTTTAATAAGAGTACTTATAAGCCTTCGCCGAGAATTGTCGTGGTAGGTACTGCATCTGCGAACCCGGAGGCTGTGGGTGCGATGAACGCGGCGGTTGCCAGCCAGAACCAGGGAGCGATTGAAGCGGCTGCGGCACAATGGAATGATGCAGCGCAGGCAGCGTTGGCAGCGCAGCAGCAGCAAGAACAGCAGCAGCAACAAGAACAGCAAGAGCAGCAAGAGCAGCAACCAGGTGATGAAGAGCCCAAAGACGATAAACCGAAAAAAGATAAAGACGATGAGAAAGGCGACAAGGACAAAAAGGACGATAAGAAAGACGGCGATGACGCCGAGGAATAGAAGGCAGATGCATATAAGGCTGTTTCAATTAAGAAACAGCCTTAACTTTTATCAGGAGATATATGAATGAAAGTGGGAAAAGTACCGGAGAACGTGTTAAAACGTTCTGTATTTAAACAAATACATACGAAACGAAGCGAGGTTCTTTTGGGGGCTGGAGTGGGAGAGGACTGTGCGGCAGTCAAGCTGGAGGATGGAGAGATATTTGTGGTTTCCACAGACCCTATTACCGGGACCGCAACCGATATCGGACATCTTGCTATCCATATCACCATGAATGACCTTGCCAGTTCAGGTGCCACGCCGATTGGGGTCATGCTGACAATTCTGCTGCCGGAGCATGCGCAGGAGGCGGATCTCAAAGAGATGATGGGACAGATTGAGCGTGTGTGCGCGGAAGTAAATGTGCAGATTATGGGTGGACATACGGAAGTAACAAAAGCGGTAAATCAGCCGTTAATCAATGTCTGCGGCGTTGGCAAGGCAAAGATGGGGACCTTGGTAACCACAGCCGGAGCCATGCCAGGAGATGATATTCTTGCCAGCAAATGGATTGGCTTGGAAGGGACTTCAATTATTGCTAAGGAGAAAGAAGATGAGCTTTTCGCGCGTTATCCACTGGAACTTGTGAGAACGGCACAGTGTTTTGACAAATATTTGTCGGTATTGCCAGAGGCGGCAGTCGCCGTCCGGTCCGGCGTTAGCGCTATGCATGATGTGACAGAGGGCGGTATATTTGGCGCGCTGTGGGAGATGGCGGAGAGCTCTGGCGTTGGACTGGAAATTGATTTGAAGAAAATACCGATAAAGCAGGAGACTATTGAGGTCTGTGAGTTTTTCCATCTCAATCCGTATGAGTTGATTTCCAGCGGTTGTATGCTGATGGCGTCGCCGGACGGGAATATGCTCGTGCGTGAACTTGCGCGTGCCGGTATTCATGCCGCCGTTATAGGCAAGGCGGTAGCGGGCAATGACCGTGTATTGTGTAACGAAGAGGAGAGAAGGTTCTTGGAGCCGCCCAAGACGGATGAGCTTTATAAGGTATTATAAGAGCAGAATGGAAAGGTTTTCCGTGCATTGCTCGCGGAAATAAATGGTAATAATTTCGGAAATGGAGGATGCAGGAACATGGATTTGAGAGAAAAAATTTTAACGTATATAGAGAAAAACAGTCGTGTGGATTTAAAGGACTTAGCGGTTATGCTGGGCGTAGAGGAAGCTGTGGTGGCAAATGAGATGGCTGCCATGGAGGAAGAGCATATTATCTGCGGTTATCATACGCTGGTTGATTGGGAGAAGACCAGTATTGAGAAGGTCAACGCTTTGATTGAAGTGCGCGTTACGCCGCAGCGCGGCAGGGGTTTTGACAGTGTCGCCGAGCGGGTTTATAATTACCCGGAAGTCAATGCCGTTTATCTGATTTCCGGCGGCTATGATCTGTTGGTGACACTGGAGGGCAAGACGCTGCGCGAGGTAGCACAGTTTGTATCGGATAAGCTTTCTACGCTTGATTCTGTGCTGAGTACGAAAACAAATTTTATCTTGAAGAAATATAAAGATCACGGTACGGTGATCGCCAAACCACAGGATGATGAAAGGATGCTGGTGAGCTTATGAGAAATCCACTGTCAGAACGCATTGTAGATATTCCTTTTTCGGGAATTCGGAAGTTTTTTGACATTGCGGCAGAGATGAAGGATGTAATTTCGCTGGGTGTGGGCGAGCCAGATTTTGATACGCCCTGGCATATCCGGGACGAGGGTATCTATTCCCTGGAAAAAGGACGGACAGCGTATACATCCAATGCGGGCTTAAAAGAACTGAAAATAGAAATTGCTAAGTATTTAGAACGCAGATTTCAGGTATCATATGATTATGATAGGGAAATGATGATTACAGTAGGAGGTAGTGAGGCGATTGACATGGCGTTGCGCGCCATGCTCGACCCAGGAGACGAAGTGCTGATTCCCCAGCCAAGTTACGTGTCTTATATGCCATGCACAGTCCTAGCGAACGGTCGCCCGGTAATTATCAATCTCAAAGAGGAAAATGATTTTCGTCTGACGGCGCAGGAATTGGAAGAAGCGATTACGCCAAAGACGAAAATTCTCGTGCTGCCGTTTCCCAACAATCCTACCGGCGCCATTATGGAGCGCAAGGATTTGGAGGCGGTAGCCAAAGTCATCATAGAGCATGACTTATATGTTATCAGTGACGAGATTTATGCGGAACTTACCTATCTGGATAATCATGTGACGATAGCCTCACTGCCGGGAATGCGGGAGCGGACAGTCTTGATTAATGGATTTTCTAAGGCATATTCCATGACGGGCTGGCGTCTCGGTTATGCCTGTGCTCCGGCAGAAATCTTGGAACAGATGTTGAAAATCCATCAGTATGCAATTATGTGCGCCCCTACGACCAGTCAGTACGCGGCAGTGGAGGCAGTGCGAAATGGCGATGCGGATGTGAGAGAAATGCGCGAGGAATACAATGGCAGGAGGCGTTATCTTGTCAAACGTCTGCGTGAGATGGGATTATCTTGTTTTGAGCCTTATGGCGCTTTTTATGCGTTCCCCTGTATTAAGAAATTTAATATGAGTTCTGATGAATTTGCCACCAGGATGTTGCAGGAAGAAAAGGTGGTAGTTGTGCCGGGGACAGCGTTTGGCGACTGCGGAGAAGGATTTTTACGGATTTCCTACGCTTACTCCCTGCACAAATTGAAGGAAGCGTTAGACCGCATGGAAGGCTTTGTAGAAAAGCTGTAATGGTTTAGATTAGATAAAAGGCTTCGTGGAAAAAGCTGTAACGAGAAAGAATAGGAGCAAAGGACATGGCAGGGCTAAATATTGTTCTTTTTGAGCCGGAGATTCCGGCAAATACGGGAAATATCGGGCGCACTTGTGTAGCGACAGGAACCAGGCTTCATCTCATTGAGCCTTTGGGATTTCAGTTAAATGAAAAAGCTATAAAGCGCGCTGGTATGGATTATTGGCAGGAGCTTGACGTCACCCGCTATATCAATTGGCAGGATTTTCTGGCAAAAAATCCAGGGGCGAAAATTTATATGGCGACCACGAAGGCACGCCATGTCTATACGGAAGTTAATTATGAAGAGGACTGTTATCTTATGTTTGGTAAGGAGAGCGGCGGAATTCCGGAAGAAATTTTAAAGGAATATGCTGATTGCTGCGTGCGTATCCCGATGATAGGCGAGACGCGTTCCTTAAACCTTTCCAATTCCGTGGCAATTTTGCTCTATGAGGCGTTGCGGCAGAATCAATTTGCACACATGAAGCTGCAAGGGAATTTACACCGTTTGAGCTGGGATGAGGGCTGATCATATGAATTTTATTGAAGCAAGGAAATTAGTGCATGAATATATCAGGCGCGATGAAGACGATAATGTCGAGAGCATCCTTACGGCTTTGGACGAAGTAAATTTGGATGTAAAAGAGGGCGAGTTTGTGGCGGTACTGGGACATAACGGTTCGGGAAAGTCAACGCTTGCCAAACATCTGAACGTACTGTTAAAGCCCAGCGGCGGAACGTTGTGGGTGAACGGTAAGGACACGGAGGATGCGGACAACCTCTGGGATATTAGACAAAGTACCGGGATGGTGTTTCAGAACCCGGACAATCAGATTATTGCCAGTGTGGTGGAGGAGGACGTTGCATTTGGACCTGAAAATATTGGCGTGCCCACAACGGAAATCTGGAAACGTGTGGAAAAAGGCCTCAAGTCCGTAGGCATGATACAGTACCGGGAGCATTCTCCCAACCGGCTCAGCGGCGGGCAGAAGCAGCGCGTTGCCATTGCCGGGGTGATGGCGATGGAGCCCAAATGTATCGTATTGGACGAACCGACAGCGATGCTTGACCCCAATGGGCGCAGAGAAGTGTTGGAAGCAGTTGGACAGCTCAATAAAGAAAAAGGTGTGACCGTTATTCTCATCACACATTATATGGAGGAAGTGATTCGTGCGGACCGGGTGTATGTGATGGATAATGGGAAAGTTGTGATGCAGGGAACGCCTCGGGCAATTTTTTCTCAGGTGGACACGCTTAAATCTTACCGCTTGGATGTGCCGCAGATAACGCTTCTGGCGTATGAGTTG
This sequence comes from uncultured Lachnospiraceae bacterium, assembly GCA_947565425.1. GTDB lineage: Bacteria > Bacillota > Clostridia > Lachnospirales > Lachnospiraceae > Petralouisia. Next base: position 4,490 of record CANOFW010000048.1, on the reverse strand, counting down.
CGAAACGCAGGCGTACCGGTGCCAGAGGGCATATTAACCAGGCAGGAGCTAGTGGAGGCGCTATGTCGATTATATTAGATAAGGTCAATTACGTTTACAGTGAGAAAACAGCGTATGAAATACAAGCGTTGAAAAATATTAATTTAAAAATAAATGACGGGGAATTTATCGGCATTATCGGGCATACGGGTTCTGGGAAATCCACGCTCATTCAACATTTGAATGGATTGGTGAAGGCAAGTTCCGGCGGAATTTATTATAATGGGCAGGATATTTATGATGATGATTATGAGTTAAAGGAGCTTCGTGGCAAGGTGGGGCTGGTATTTCAATACCCGGAACATCAATTGTTCGAGACTACCGTTTTTGCAGATGTGTGTTTTGGTCCCCGCAACCGAGGATTTTCCAGAAAAGATGCGGAATTGAAAGCTTTTACGGCGCTGCGCAGCGTGAGGCTTGCCGAGGATTACTGGTATCGCTCGCCGTTTGAATTGAGTGGCGGTCAGAAGCGGCGTGCGGCGATTGCAGGCGTCCTCGCCATGGAGCCGGAGGTGTTGGTATTGGATGAACCCACGGCAGGGCTTGACCCCAAAGGGCGGGATGAAATTCTTGACTTGGTGGCAAAGCTGCATAGAGAACGGCAAATGACTGTCATTTTGGTATCGCACAGCATGGAAGATGTGGCAAAATATGTGCAGCGTCTCATCGTTATGAACCACGGCAGCGTACTGTATGACGGCACGCCGGTGGAAGTGTTTGCTCATTACCGGGAATTGGAAGAAGTAGGGCTTGCGGCGCCGCAGGTGACATATCTGATGCATGAGCTGCGCAAGCGGGGAATCCCGGCAAATGGCGTTGCCACTACGCTAGAGGAGGCAAAACAGTCAATTTTGCAGGCATTTTCACAGAAGCATGCAATGTCACAGATAAGAGAATTGTAAAGTAGGAAATGACATGTTGAGAGATATTACGATTGGACAATATTATCCGGCGGATTCCGTCATTCATAAACTGGACCCCAGAACCAAATTGATGGCGACAATGATCTATATTCTGTCATTGTTTATTTTTCGGAGTTTGGCAGGGTTTGCAGCAGTGACACTGGGGCTGTTTCTGGTCATTTTGTTGTCGAAGGTGCCAATTGGCTATATGGTTAAGGGACTGAAAGCGATTGTAGTGATTCTTTTGATTACCGTGGTTTTTAATTTGTTCCTCACGCCGGGCGAGACCTTGGTTTCTTTCTGGAAATTGCGTATTACCGAGGAAGGTCTTAAAAATGCGGTGTTTATGACGGTGCGTCTGATTTATTTGATTCTGGGCAGTTCCGTTTTGACGTTGACGACAACGCCTAACCAGCTTACCGATGGGCTGGAGAAATCGTTAAAGCCGTTGAATAAAATACACGTGCCGGTGCACGAGATTTCTATGATGATGTCGATTGCGCTGCGATTTATTCCGATTCTCATTGAGGAGACGGACAAGATTATGAAGGCGCAGCTTGCCAGGGGAGCAGATTTTGAGAGCGGGAATCTTGTAAAGAAAGCAAAGGCAATGGTGCCCTTGTTGGTGCCGTTATTTATCTCGGCGTTTCGCCGCGCCAATGACCTTGCACTGGCGATGGAGGCGCGCTGTTACCATGGCGGTGAGGGAAGAACGAAGATGAAGCCTCTCAAATATAAAGGTGCGGACGGTATCGCCTATTTGCTGATTGCTGTGTATTTTGCAGTGGTGATTTTGCTGCGGAGGTTTTTGTAACAAGCATCTTTGGAAAAGAGAATGAGAAAGGCTAGTGATTGTGGAACAAATGAAAGGGCAAAGCAAGAGGATCAAATTGGTGGTAGCGTACGATGGTTCTCAATACTGTGGTTGGCAGATTCAACCCAGCGGAATTACGATTGAGGAAGTATTAAATCGGGAGTTGTCAACGCTTCTGGGCGAGGAAATCCGTGTAACAGGCGCAAGCCGCACTGATTCAGGGGTGCATTCTCTGGGAAATGTGGCGGTATTTGATACGAGCACGCGTATTCCGGCGAACAAGCTTTGCTATGCCTTGAACCAAAGATTGCCGGAGGATATTGTCGTGCAGAGTTCTTGTGAAGTGGCGGGTGATTTCCATCCACGACGCTGTTACAGCGAAAAAACATACGAGTACCGTATTTTAAATCGTAAGCTTCCCCTGCCCACGCTGCGCCAATACACATATTTCTATTATCGTGACCTTGATGTGGCGAATATGCAGCAGGCGGCGTCTTTTTTATTGGGGGAACATGATTTCAAAAGTTTTTGTTCGGTGAAAACTACGGTCGAGGATACGGTGCGCACGATTCTTTCCTGTAAGGTGGAGCGGACGCCGCAGGATGTGGTGGTTATCCGTGTTACGGGGACGGGATTTCTCTATAATATGGTGCGGATTATTGCCGGAACGTTGATTCAGGTGGGAATCGGCGAAATAGAGCCGCAGGATATAGCGGCTATTTTGGCGAAAAGGGAGCGCAGCGCGGCAGGACCGACAGCTCCGGCGCATGGGCTGACAATGATCGGTATTGCATATGAGGAAAATAAATGTTGACAGAACGGGGAACTTATAATAGAATGTAAAAGTATGGCGAGTGAGAAACAAGCCAGCCCCGAGAAGCGTTTTTGCTTTGAGGTATAAGGAAAAATGTAAATGGTGTGAAAATGATAGAACGGATGGAATCTGGTTTTATGGGACGGCATGCGGATATCAGAGTAACATCGTAAAATTCAAGGAGGTAACATTCAATGAAAACTTTTATAGCCAACCCGGCGACAATCGAAAGAAAATGGTATGTAGTTGATGCTGAAGGAAAGACATTAGGCCGTTTGGCATCCGAGATTGCCAAGGTGTTGAGAGGAAAGAACAAACCTGTCTTTACACCGCATTTGGATATGGGTGATTATGTAATCGTTGTCAATGCCGCTAAGGTGAAAGTAACTGGTAAGAAGTTGAGCCAGAAGATTTACTACCATCACTCCGGATATGTAGGCGGAATGAAAGAGACTACATTAAAAGAGATGTTAGCAAACAAACCGGAAAGAGTTGTAGAGCTTGCTGTTAAGGGAATGCTCCCCAAAGGGCCTTTGGGAAGACAGATGTACAAGAAATTGTTTGTATATGCTGGACCGGAACACAAACACGAAGCTCAGAAACCAGAAGTTTTAACATTTTAATCAGGAGGTAGAAAAAGATGGCTAGTGCAAGATATTATGGAACAGGAAGAAGAAAAAAATCAGTTGCCAGAGTATATCTGATGCCGGGAACAGGCAAGATTACAATCAATAAAAGAGATATTGACGATTATTTAGGATTAGAGACATTAAAGGTTATCGTTCGTCAGCCTTTGGCGGCAACAGATACTGTTGATAAATTTGACGTATTGGTAAATGTTCGCGGTGGCGGATTTACCGGTCAGGCAGGCGCAATCCGCCATGGTATTGCAAGAGCATTGTTACAGGCAGACCCAGATTACAGGCCTACCTTGAAGGCGGCAGGATTCCTGACACGCGACCCGAGAATGAAGGAGAGAAAGAAATACGGTCTCAAAGCCGCACGTCGTGCTCCGCAGTTTAGTAAGAGATAATTATACAACAATTTCAAAAAGTCTTAAAAACTCCCGGAAGTTCAGTATTTCCGGGGGTTTTCTTTATTTTTAAGTGTTCAATAATTTTCATAAAATGCCATAAATTTTACCATATAGCACCACTACAACACCAGTACAGCACCATTTATAGATAGTTTCTGTGTTGTGTCTTGCGTAAGACTTTTCTAAAATGCTTAAAAGCCAGTAAACAAGGGAATTTGCAGTTAAAATAGCTGTTTTGATATGTTTCTTATTATGCAGGTTCTCAAAAAATATCATAGATAGCAAAGGGGGCGAAGCTATGACACGAACATCATATAAAAATCAGCATATCAAAGAGCATTACGACAGGATAAACCTTGTTATTCCCAAAGGCGAAAAGGACAGGATAAAGGGCGTATGCTCTGAAATAGGGGCAAGTGTTAATGAATATCTCTATATGCTTGTCTGCAATGACCTTGCGGGCGGTACAAGCAGAATGGCAGAAAAGAAGCAGGGGTTTAATGCGGAACAGGAGCGGATGCTTGAAAAGTGGCAAGTGCCAAGAAAATATTATGAAATGATAGAAGATTTATCCTATACCAAAGACGAGGGATATTTTATCTATCTGAAAAAGGGCTATATAAATGACGTGACAGGCAGCAGGAATATACATTGCATGAAAACATCAGAAGTAAGGCGGATTATCGGGAAAACACGCAAGCGGTGATTTCCTAGATAATTAAGAAATAATATAAAGTGTCCTTTATGTACCCTTTATGCGTCCATTATCGAGCCAATAACGGACTTTTATAGTTATCCTTTTTCTATTAAGATTTAATTACCTATTAAGGGAAGTCCAGCTAATAAATGTCAATAGAAAAATGAAAAATATTTTATCCTAAAAAA
>CANOFW010000047.1 GCA_947565425.1 uncultured Lachnospiraceae bacterium | reverse complement strand
GGAATGGTGGCTCTCAAAGTCCGGACAGGTGGCTCAAAGAGCCCCGGAATAATCATGATCGTATGGTTATCATGCGATTTTAGGCTTATTTTCGGCTTGAAATGGCTTCATTGATACATTTTAGGGTAACGCCTGAAAAGTGGCTAGAATCGGCTTGTAGCGTGGTTATTTGTGGCGATTTATCGCTTGTTTGCTGTCTGTATGATGGTATAGGGTGGTGGGTGTAAGGGTGTATGCCGGTGAGTTTACATTATATTTTTCTGGCATTAACGTGGGAAAGTGCCTTTCTGTTGCTTCCACACCTCGACTTAAAAATCTGGCATCGAACCGAACAATATACTTTTCCAATAACTAAATATCCAAACCACGAAAGTTCAGTAAATATAAAACTATACCAAAACAATGCTATTTTTAAGGTATGTCACATCACAGTGTGATATGCTTTAGAGAAAAATGGCAAAGTATATCACACTACAGTGTGCAGAATCAACCGTCTTTTTATAAATAAAGACTGTAATAATAAATAAAGACTACTATCGCAATGATTCCCTAACATGAATCATTACTCCCTTAAAAACTTTTTGATTGTTGATGAATACCATATAACCCCAGGGAGGGGGTATGTTTCCATCCAAAAAATAGAATCCTACATATAAGGGTATACCCCTATATAAATACGGCCCTTCTAAGTCACCCTTAATATCTCTAAAAATCTAACGTACATCTTAGAATTTCAGACACAACACCATTACCTTATCAACTTATCACCTATAATGCTTTTATCCAGAAATTAAAGATACACCATTGATTATAAAGCAAAAATGCGATATTTATATGCAATCATCCATATAGGGGGTATGTAAAAAATTTGAAAATATAAAGTCCTGTATATAGTGTATGTCCATGTAAAAATCGAAAATCCTTTTAAATATGTATGATTTTTTACAAATCTCACATATATTTAATTATACACCTTCTGGCAAACCTGATGGTTGAAATAAGCATTCTTTTAAACTATTTATCAGAATCTTTTAATTCAAACCACTTATTCAATCAATGATGGCATTCTTTTTAAGATTTTTGTACATTCTTTATAATAAAAGGAGGTTGGAAATATTCTTTTATTAATTGATTTCAAAAGGTACTCTCTGGCTTTAATTTTGTCATCTAATTTATAATAAGCCTCCCCCATTAGTGCAAAAACAAATTGCTCTGCCACATGATTTTTCTTTAGATTTTCTAATACATTTTCTACTTTTTCTCCTATCAAAATCAACTGTTTTGGATAAACATCTTTAAGAGAACACATAACATCAATCAACGTAGACCATAAATAGAATGTTGTGGTATTATTTATAATAATATCATATATTTCTAAAGGTAGTTCACGATTTTCTGTGACTATTGCAAAACATGCTGTGGCATCACAGTAGCCATCACATACAGGATTTATTTTTCCATAAATGTTTGCAGCTTTTGAATAAAACATCGCCGCAATATCCCATAAACGTTTTTCCACTCGATAGATATTCCCCATTCCAAGCAACGCATTTGCTATTGCTAAGTTATCTTCTTCATAACAACTATATTTGCCAACCAATGCCTGATACTCATAATATATAGCATCTTCATATTGACTATTTAAAATCAACGTATCTGCATAATTCGTATAGGTAGTGTTTCTCCAAGGACTATTTTTAGTAATGCCACATTTATCATATAATTCAATTACCTTTTGATAGTTATCTATGCTCTCGCTTATTTCTCCTACATCTTGCAACAACAAAGAGTAATCGGAAAAGAGATTAGCAATTTGATGTTTCTGTGATTCATTAACTTTTTTTGAAATTTCTATTGCATCTTCCATTTTTTCTAATGCGTTGTTATAATCTCTCAAATGAGCATAATGCATACCAACAGTTTTTTTTATAATCATTTGCTGAAAATAATAATTCTCTGAATTATCATTATTAATCGAATCTATAATGGACTCTGCATGTTGTGCAAGATTTAATGCCATTAAAATATTAGATTCCATGCTATAAACTTTAGAATAATTATTATATAGTTCAGCCAAAATTAGTTTATCATTATTGGTAGTATCTTGATAATATGAAATAATAATATCCAAAAGTTGCTTTGACAACTTATATTTACCCAACTCTTTAAATACCAAAGCTGCCTCTTTTATAGCTAAATGACGACAAAATTCATAATCTCCTTTTTTGAAATTGATAATATTATAAATGTATTCTGCATATTTAAGGCGACCTAATGTATCAATTTGCGGCCCCACTTGCAGTTTATTTTTTAAATCTTCCATTAATAATTTGCATTGCTGAAATAAAATAGAATTATACCCACTGATACAACTACATATTATTTCATGCATACAAACTTCCTGATTTTCACAAATTATCCATCCTTTATTTGATAAAATTATAATAGTATCAGTGCATGTAAAAGGCACCCAGTTTTTCAAATCAGATAATAAAATTTTTGAAAAAGGCGGTAATATACTAAGTATCTGAGCCAATGTTCTTTCCTCATCAGTCAATACTACCAACTCATATACCTTACTAATCTGTAAAGCAATATCCTCATTTATAAAACGATTATTCCAATCTGAATTCGCACATAATTTTAACTCTTTTAACTGAAAATTCTGCATGATCAATTCATTCCAAAATTCGTTAATACTTTTATTTGCATAACAAATAGATTTGGCAATTAATTCAATAGCCAAAGTATATCTTTGCGATTTTCTTACAATGTCCTCAATTATCACATCTTCCTCAAAAGTCAACGAATCCCTAAACAAGTAATTTGCTTTAAAAATTTGCTTGCATTCTTCTCTACTTGGCGGTTCTAATGTATAAATTGGTATTCCCACAGGTTGACACCTAGAAGTTATAATAATATCCGCATTTGACAATTTACAAACATCCGATAAATCTCCAGGCTCAATCGAATTGAAGTTATCAATAATGATTAATATATTTCCTTCTAAATTGGATAAAAACTGAAATGCTATCTCATATTTTTCATTTTCCGTACTCTTCTCTGGGAAAAAATAATCTATGGTAAACATTGAAGAAATAAGCGACTCTGCCCAACTATTTTTAAATTCAATCCATGCAATATGCTCATATTTATTTTCATAATCAAAATATATTTTTTTTGCTAACGAAGTTTTTCCTATTCCACCTATGCCGTTAATCAATACTACATGATACTTGAATAAAATTTCAAGAATTTCTTTTTCTTCATCACTTCTACCAACAAAACAAGAATTTTTTATAGGAGCAGGTGTTATTTTTTTTTGAAAAGAACTAGTATCGATTATAATATTTTGAGATGCGTATATAGTTGAATTATCTGATGCATAATTAACTTGCCCACCCTTATTAATATTTACTTCTATCTTATTTATTACATCCTCTCCCATATACTATCCCCCTATTTTATAAATGGCGTAATATAATCAACTAATCTCTGCAAATTATCTGCCAATGTTGGTATTCCATTTGCTATAGTAAACATTGGAGCAAGCAAGGTTACACAACTCCTCAACCTACTTACTTTCGGTTCTGGCTTTTCTAATTCATCTTTTGCCATATCCACGATATCCCTAATACTGTCTGCATCCTCTTCTTTCAAATCAGATAAGTTATTAGTAATTGCGTTTATAATCTGATCTAGTTCATTTACGCTTACACCAATATTTTGCGTAGCATATATTGTTGCATTATCTTCCGCAACATTAACCTGCCCTCCATCAGATACATTAAAAGTCCAATTCCTATCTCCCATTTTTTATATCCCCTTTTCATCAGAATATCAAATAATTTTAATAAATATAATTATAATATCTACATACTGGTATTTCAAGCCATTAATCGACAAATATCAAACATTTATTACATGGGGCATGTTTATATCAGAAATTTTAAAATACCTACCATAAAACGTATGCCCTCAGAAAACCAGTAAAAAAATAGGCATACCAGATATCCCTACCCGTTTAGTACGACTGGTTCAAGGTATGACATTTCCAGATTTGGAAACACTGATTTTCCTCCACTTGTGGGGGAATTTACAGAACAAACATTTTAAAGTGTTTGCTTGCGTCCATTTAGACGCATCCATCGACAACAACATGTCGAATAGATGATTAGACCACAACGGACTAATTCAAATATTCATATAATTTGTAGTTGTACCACCGTGGGGCAACCTTTTACACACTTCTATGAAAAACTCATCCCCTTATAGGTGTTGGGCTTAAACCCATCGCAAGGTTTAAGGTTTTTCACTTTGAATAGAAATAGTCTATTCTCGTGAAGGAAAAGGGTTCTCCCACGATAGCAATAATTTTCGTTCGCCCATTTGGGCTAACCGTTGAAAAATCAAACGATACAAGCGTTTCGATCACTGTAGAAGGTGAACGGAATTTATTTTACCAAACACTTTAAACCGTTTGCTTTTTCAATTTTCTAAAGTGTATACTCTGTACTTTCGGATGTCCAAAATTAGGACAGCCAAATTTTAAGCTGTCATCTGGTAGTAATATTGTTACCATCAGCCAATACAACCGGATTTTCGGTTCTACTACTATAAACGGAAATGGGATTTAAAACACTTCCAATATATAAAGGTCTGTAACAAATCGTTACCCACCTGACAGAACAAATCGTTCAGTCAGCTTATATATTCAATCCGACATAATGTCTGATTCAAACGTGAACTTATTTCCAATTAGGAAATTTAATACTGCAAGTTTCAAATCATCCAAAATGAAGGATTAGAAATCTTTCAACCCTTGTGGGCGACTAAGTTAAACTTAGCCCGTTGACTTTTGGATAACCATGATAACAAACGTACTTGATGTACACTTGTATAACAACCGTACCTACAGGTACGCACCAGTTTCTCGCGGGGAACCACCGTCTCACGGGGCTACGTTGAAATGCTGTATACTATATAAATTGATATGTGCAGCAGGAACACGTAGCATAACAACTATTACTCACCAAAAAACACTTTCCACATTTACGGAATCTGTTTGAACCGAAATCGTAAAATAATATTCACTGTCCAATCCTGGACAGTCAGATTCCTAAAACGGGAATACAATCACTCTTCCTAAATGGAAGGTTGGTTAGACCGACATCTGAGTAATATTTTGTTCAAGAGGTCATTTTGACCTTTTGATCCTGTTTACCATTTTGGTAAATGGCTTTTCAAGTGAACGACTTGTCCATTTGCTTTTCTAAGGTAACGATTTGCTCCTTTTGAATTTCTAAAGTCGTTTTTAATGACTTTGAATTTATAATCTTTCAAGGATGTAAATATTCTTTACACCCTCCATAAAGGTAACTGCCAGTGACCTCCACCTAATCCTTCCAATCGGACTAATCGGCAAATAACCACATATTTCAAAGGATACAATTATAATGAGCCTTTCTCCAAATGGAGAAACCCTCTGCCCTGAAACAGGGTAGCCATTATAATAAAATGTCCACTATGGACACAATACAGATCCTTTTATAGGTATGTCGTGAAATACGACACCCCTAATCAACCACATAAGTGTAGAATCGCACTTATTTTGAATATGGGATAGCATTTTGATGCCCAATATCCTATCTCCAAAAGGTATCGGTGAAACGCCTACCCCTTTATATTTACACATTATGGTTTTTGCTCCGTCAATTCTGTCGGAGCCGTACTTTTCGGTACATATTGAGTACTGAATTTTACAATGTCCTTTGAAAGCCAGTATATCACGCTCTCCGTCCATTTGGACGGAAACCGCTTCTAATAGCAGTGTCTAATTTGAAGCGCCTTTTATATTTTCAGGATGGGTACAAAAATTTTCGTATCCCTTTAGCAAAGTCCTATGAGAACATTCCTGACAATAAAGCTACACAAAACTTTTGTGAAGCTTATTGTATAAATGATTATATTATCAATACAGTTCCTTTATATCAATACAATCTAAATCTTTTCCAGTAACGCAAAATAACTCACAAGGGATTTTTCCGCCGTGAGATTCATTATCTGCTTCACCCCAATAATTTGGGTCAAGCTCTTTGTCAGCCGAAACTTTCGGTTCACCAATTCTGTCATTTGGAGTAAAATTATCGGACTCTATATAATTAGCTTCCTTGTAATCGTCTGTTTTACAAATATCGTGTTTAGGTGGTTATGAATAATTCGGAAGCACCACTTCGCATAGATTATTCTGTCCTACGCAATCAGTATTTACTAATGGTAGGTTCATTTGAACCTCACCCTCTGTTGGTATATCCAGTATTTCTTCTACGGTGAAATCATTCTCCATTGATACAGGTTCATCCCAATTGTCATCTGATATGGCATTAACAAGATTATTCTTACGTTTTTCCATATCTCTTTTTTGTTTTACTTTTCTGTTGACATAATCTACAACACATGGAATATCATCAAATAAATCCTCATTCTTGATCTTACTCAAAATATTATCATAGAAAGTAGTTCCTTCCTCTATATTTCTCAGTTCTTTTTCATTACAAATATTCTTACTGTGGATATATTTATATGTTCCAATCAAATCTGCATCCGAAAAATTATCTATATACTTATCAAAGTCCTTTTCCAACAAGTTATAGATAGCAGCATATCTTTTATTCACTTTGGATTTCTCTGCTTTTACAAGAGTTTCCGTCTCTTTCAGATTAAAGGTTGCAACATATTCATTTGCAAATTGAATAATCCATTCTTTATCCTCATATCTGCCATAGTGGTTAGAAAAACTCATAATCTGCCCTGTTTCTTTATCCTTTTTATTCTGCGTATGACGATATGTATAAATAATCTTTTCTGTCTCAAGAATAGAATTATATTCAATAATACGTGCTTTTGTTGTTCCACACCATCCAGCAAGTGTGTCCTGTGTCATAAACCCGACAAAATCAGTATGTGCATCATAACCAGAAGAATGTTCATATATACCTTTATCATGACAAATAGAACTAATCAGTATGATAAAATATCTCAATATGGCAAAGTTATCTTTCTTTATATCAATATTCATTATCCTGTGTACTTCTTCCAGTGTAATCACTGTATAGAAAATGCCCTTTTCTGAATTCTGTTCAAAATGCAGACCACTCATATCTACGATAAATTCAGTAGCAGAAATGGAATCTATCTTTTTGATCAGTCCATTTTTTACAAGTGAATTTAAAGCAGATTTAATATGATCCATATATCTTCTTGAAATCTGCAAATTACCATACAATTCAAAGGCAACTGAATTGTAAGTTATATACTGTAATTCTTTTTGAGAATCATACATACTTCGCAATGCTGCATAAACAGCAATTTCATAATCATTTAAGCTCAAATCCTTAATAACTTCGTTATTCAAAAACAATTTTTTCATAATAATTTTATTTCCTTTCAAAAATCAAAATAGATCATTGAACAATCATTAAAATATTTAAGGAGTACTTAATTACGGTAGTGATTGAGTACGCATTTATTAATCTTTTATAATAGGATTCATCATATATAATAACAGTATCAAGTTGTACATTTTCATGCACACTTTTGCCTTTTCCAGTGGAGTAGGGTGTACATCAGAATGTACGAATTGATACCACGGTGAAATTCCGCAAATATTCCAATGATATTCGTCATATAAATTCACCCTTATACTTCTTGCTTCTGTTTGTTCTCCAATGCAATCAAATCCAATGTATTGTAATATCCTTTTGTCCCATAAAACACCAGAAAGAATCCTCCTGTTTTTGGATTGATGCCACAACCAATAGGGAACATGCCCTTTTTAATTAACTGATTGCTCTGCTCAATGTTGTAGTTGTAAATCACTTTTTTCTTATTCATAGATAAAGCCTCCTCTAAATAATCATCAAAATAGAACTTCACTCTTTTATTTATCTCTTTCTGTGTGACATCCCATTTCGGGACATCACATAACTTATACTTCTCTATTCGGAGAACGATTTTATAAGGTATGTTGAAATTCAATACCCCTATATACTTCTAAAAATTCACTTTTCAAAAACTCAACAAAATATCCATATCTGACATTTCTAACTCGTTATACTGGATAACCAGAAATGTTAAGTTTTTGCATGGTAAAAAGACCACACTAAAAACAGCGCGGTCTTTTACTCATAATTTATATTTTCAAATATTTGGTTTTTAATCACTATTTATTGGAATCTCATTGTGCAGACTTGCACAGTAAAGCGGTTGACAGTTATTAGAATTTCTTGAATTTCAGTTTTTGCAGATTATTCTCACATCATGTTTTATCTGGAACTATATTCTACTTCCATCCATTTCAGATATGCAATCCAGAGAGTTGTTTTACTTACATTATTAGCGGCTCCAACATTGGTTAAATCCTGTAAAATAATTTCTTCCGCAAGTTTCCCGGTATGATTTATAAGATTTTCTTTCACATGTTCTTTCATCATTTTATCCAGTAAAGCACACTGTTCATCCCATTCTTTCTGAGACAGTAATGCCAATTCTTTGTTGATTTCTTCATCTGTGATCTGGTTTTTTGTTACTACCTTTGCTATTTCGTACTGCATATTCATATTATTTTGTTCTCCTTTTTATGTTTTTACTTATTTTGATTGTTCTGTAATGGCAATTATTTTTGTACAACCGAAAATTCGGCTGTAGTATACTTACTAAGCTAAATATTCAACCACCACGAAATAGTTGTCGTTGAATTTCACTCGGCACCATTTGGCGCTTAGTAAATTTCACTCACTACGATTTCGTGGTCAGTTATTCTCATTACTACTTTTTAAGTATCGAGCAGATAATCAACCACTCTCTTTATCCTTGACATTTCATTACTGTATATCCTATATGCTGCATTTTTAGCTGATTCTATAGAATCATACCTTTCTGGCTGTAATCTCCTGAGACTGCCTTTACCAAAAACATATAGAAGATATTTATTCTCATTTGGCTAATGATTGATTTTAAATTCCATCTTAATTACACCGCATAAATTAACTTCGCAATGGCTGCATACAATCACTCCATCTGATACAACGTCTTTCCATTCCAAATCTTTAAACTGCATATGTACACTCCTTTAAACTCATTCTTTTTTACATATAGTGCAGCAGGATTATCCTTTTTCGCTTACTGGACACCATACTGGACTTGTCTCTGGCAAATTCTCTTCACCTAGTTTCCCCATATCGTCAATTCTGTCTGTATGGTCACAATAATAAATTTCCTTACCATAATCATATTTCTTCATAAATTTACATTCAGCGCAATTTTGCGTCCTATTCATATATCCTTATCCTTTCTTAATGGACAGTCAGATTCCATATCAATTTTTCTTATATGCTTCATATTTTTGGAGCAGTAATCATCTAAATCAAAATACCTGCCCACATTTTCCCGATAGATACAATGGTTGCAATTCTCTGGTTTCCTGTCCACATTGATTTTCATGAAATACTCTCCTGTTATTATTTTTCTATTTCTATTCCGTTTTTTTGCTTACTCAATTTTCATTTTATCTGCTAAGTTCTCACTTGGATAGAACTTTACTTTCTGATGTTCCGGCACAATACATGTTTCTCCAGTTTTCGGGTTCCTTGCTTCTCTTTCTTTTACAGTTTTTAATTCAAAATGTCCAATTCCATAGAAATTAACTTTCCTGCCTTCTGCCAGATAATCCATGAGTGTTTCCCAGAATAATTCCGTCATTTTTACTGCATCTTTCTTATAAAAGTCCCCTTTTTCTGCTATCTTGTATGCAAATTCTTTCTTGTTTACTGTTGTATTCATTATGTTTTTCTCCTTTTTTAATATATTTGTTTAGTTTCTTACTGGTATTCCCTGGCTGCGTAAATATTTGACTGCCAGTTCCACCAGGCTTCCATTATTGATTGTATTATCTATCGTGTCATCCCAAACATGGGACTTATGATTAACAGATAATCCGCCATGTAAACCTGTGTTCGCCCATAATGCCACTTGATACCCGGTTGCATTCACATAATCGTCCATACTATCGTAATCAATGTAGACACATGCCTTTACGCCGCCTTTGTCTGGGTATGCGTCTACTTTCACTGCTGACCGCAGGAATGCTTCTGTCCTTCGGTAACTCTCCGGTTTCCACCCGGTGTAATAATCATTCAGGTAATAATTTAACGTCTCATATACCCTTTCCGCTAATTGGTCTACCATATTTTTCATGACTAGCTGTAATGCTTTCTGTAACTGGCTCATGTTGCTAATGTGTTTTGCCATGTTTGTGTTGTTCCTCCTTTTTGGGTGATAAATTTTTATTGTTATTGTTTTTTTGGATTTGGCTGGTGCAATGAAATTGTTATTTTAAGATGCTGTGAATTTGGTACAATAGAATGCCCCTGTAAGGCTCTGACAGGCTCATACAGGGGATATTGGATCATTGGCATAGGTTTATGGGTATTGATGGAATGTTATTGGAAATGATAGATTCAGGCACTAAAAAAGCCCACAACTGATAAATTGACTAAATCAGTTATGGACTTTTGATAATGTCCGAGTGTTTAGTTTTACGATATACAGAATTATTCCTTTCTTTGATGCTTACAGAACAAGAACATATATTCTGATTACCTTTTTGATTACTTTATGATTACCTATTCTCTGGAACCCTTGATTTTACTGGGTTTCTAAAAGCTGCTGACGGGAATCGGACCCGTGACCTCCGCACTACCAATGCGACGCTCTACCGACTGAGCCACAGCAGCGTTTGTATATTGGGACAATCCCAACTGACTTATCCAATATACAATAAATCTGCCGTGTTGTCAAGAATTTTTTCTATTTAAAATACGATACTCCGCTCTCAAACAGTTTCATGTCCTGCTCACCGTAAATATTGACAGCTACGCCCTCGCCGCGGCGTTCGGAATGCGCCATTTTACCCAGCACACGTCCATCTGGGCTGGTGATGCCCTCAATCGCCATATAGGAGCCGTTGATATTCCACTCTTCGTCCATTGTCGGCTGGCCATACTCATTGACGTACTGCGTTGCCACTTGTCCGTTCGCAAACAGCCTGTCCAGCCATTCCTTGGGAGCAACAAAACGTCCTTCTCCATGAGAAGCAGGATTGCAGTATGTCTCTCCGAGTTTGGCCTGCGCCAGCCAGGGGGATTTGTCCGTTACAACTTTTGTATAAACCATCTTGGAAATATGGCGTCCGATGGTGTTATATGTCAGCGTTGGGGAATCTGTATTCTGCTGGCGGATCTCACCGTAAGGCACCAATCCCAGCTTAACCAAAGCCTGGAAGCCGTTGCAGATACCCAGCATCAGCCCGTCACGCTCCTGCAACAATTTGTTGACTGCCTCGGCAATCTTCTCATTGCGGAACGCCGTAGCAAAGAACTTCGCGCTGCCCTCGGGCTCGTCTCCTGCGGAGAATCCGCCGGGGAACATGATAATCTGAGACTGCTCAATTGCTTTCACAAATACATCCACAGAATCCCGGATATCCTCAGCAGCCAAATTCTTAAATACCTTGACAATTGTCTCTGCCCCGGCGCGCTCAAACGCCTTCGCACTGTCATATTCACAGTTTGTTCCCGGAAATACCGGAATAAATACGGTTGGCTTCGCCACTTTGTGTTTGCAGACATAAACGCTGTTCGCCCGGAATACATCTGTCTTAACTTCCTCTTTTCCATCCACTGCAATTGTGGGGAATACCTTTTCCAATGTACCTGTCCACGCTTTTACTGCCTCTTCCACAGAAATTTCCATTTTGCCGTAAATAAATTTCTGCTGTCCGTTGACCTCTCCAAATACACGACAGAACTTCTCATTGCCGCATCCTTCGCTCTCTTTGGCAGCTTCCCTGCCATATGATTCCATAGCTTTGGCAATCGTTTCTTCCACATACGCTACCTTATCAGCTAGAACTTCTGCGATCAATTGCCCGAAATGCGGAGCAAATAGGCAATCTTTGCAAACATTGCGTTCAATGGTGACGCCCAGCTTATTGCCAAATGCCATCTTGCTCACGGCAGCCGCAATACCCTTGCCGTCCAAAGCATAAGCAGATACAATCGCCTTGTCCTGAATTAGCGTATGGATTGCCTCATACAATGCCATCACCTGCTCATACATTGGCAAATCATATTCATCTTTGGCAATCTTAAAGATCATCAGCTTATTGCCAGCCTTTTTCAGCTCCGGCGTAATAATATCCTGCTCCTTCGCCACATCCACGGCAAAAGATACCAGCGTTGGCGGTACGTCAATTTCATTAAATGTCCCCGACATGGAATCTTTACCGCCAATGGAAGGAAGCCCAAATCCAATCTGCGCGCTGTAAGCGCCGAGAAGCGCTGCAAACGGCTGGCTCCAGCGTCCCTTCTCCTCGCTCATCCTGCGGAAATACTCTTGGAAGGTAAAGCGGATTTTGCGGTAATCGCCGCCCGCTGCCACTATTCTTGCCACGGATTCCAGCACTGCATAAACGGCTCCATGATACGGGCTCCAAGATGACAGATAGGGGTCAAATCCATAAGACATCATGGTCACGGCATCGCATTTCCCTTTGGCAACTGGCAATTTTGCCACCATGCTCTGCGTTTCTGTAAGCTGATATTTTCCACCGTAGGGCATGAATACACTACCTGCCCCGATAGAACCGTCAAACATTTCTACAAGCCCCTTCTGGGAGCAGACGTTTAAGTCAGAAAGCATTGACAGCCATGCAGCCTTAACGTCTTCTTGTTCTAATGCTTCTGCCACAGCGGGAATCTCTATTTTCTCAAAGAAATTGTCCTCTTTAGCCGGAATATCCACGGACACGGACGTCTCCTGATGCGCGCCATTGGTGTCAAGGAACGCCCTGGAAATATTGACAATCTCCTTGCCTCTCCACTCCAACACAAGCCGCGGTTCCTCGGTTACCACGGCAACCTCAACAGCTTCCAAATTTTCTTCTTTCGCATAGTCGAGGAACTGCTGCACGTCATCTGGCGCAATCACGACTGCCATACGCTCCTGAGACTCGGAAATGGCAATCTCCGTACCGTCCAGTCCAGCATATTTCTTGGGCACCTTATCAAGCTGCACCCGCAGCCCCGGCGCCAGTTCGCCGATTGCCACCGACACGCCGCCCGCACCGAAATCGTTGCATTTCTTGATAATATGCGCTACTTCTTCTCTGCGGAACAATCTTTGAATCTTGCGCTCCGTCGGCGGATTTCCTTTCTGCACTTCCGCCCCGCAGACAGCAGTGGATTCCGTGTTATGCGCTTTGGAGCTTCCGGTTGCGCCGCCGATTCCATCGCGTCCCGTTCTTCCTCCCAGCAGAATGATGATATCTCCCGGGTCAGAGGTCAAACGCTGCACGGCGCGCCTGGGAGCCGCCCCCATAACTGCACCGATTTCCATACGTTTTGCCACATAATCGGGATGATAAATCTCCTTGACATATCCTGTGGCAAGTCCAATCTGGTTCCCGTAGGAGCTGTAACCATGTGCCGCCCCGCGCACTAATTTTTTCTGGGGCAACTTGCCTTCTAACGTCTCCTTCACAGATACCGTGGGATCTGCCGCACCGGTGACACGCATTGCCTGATAAACATAAGTACGCCCGGAAAGTGGATCGCGGATTGCTCCGCCAAGGCAGGTCGCCGCTCCACCGAAAGGCTCAATTTCCGTAGGATGGTTGTGCGTCTCATTCTTAAAATTCACCAGCCATTCCTCCGTCTTCCCATCTACCTCAACCGGAACGACGATAGAGCAGGCGTTAATTTCATCCGATTCCTCCTGATCTTCGAGCTTTCCTTCTTTCTTGAGGCGTTTCATCGCCATCAAAGCCAGATCCATCAGGCATACGAATTTATCATCCCTACCCTCATAAATATCCTCATACGTTTGTAAATAATCTTTATAGGTGTCCTCCAACGGTTTACGATAATAACCGTCTTTAAAAGTCACATCTTTCAGCTCTGTGGAAAATGTAGTATGACGGCAATGATCGGACCAATAAGTGTCAAGGACACGGATTTCTGTCATGGAAGGATCGCGTTTTTCCTCTCCCTTAAAATAATTCTGAATATGTTGGAAATCCTTGAAGGTCATTGCAAGTCCCAGAGAGTCATACAAAGACTTCAAATCCCCCTCGGACATCTGCAAAAAGCCCTCAAAAATCTTCACATCCTCTGGCTCCTCAAATTCATCCACCAAAGTCTGCGGTTTCTCCAGTCCAGTTTCCCGGGAATCTACAGGATTGATGCAATGGCTCTTGATTGCTGCAAGCTGCGCCTTATCTACCGTTCCTTCAATCACATATGTTGTAGCAGAACGGATAATCGGCTGTTCATTTTCATTCAACAATTTCACACATTGTTCTGCGGAATCTGCCCGCTGGTCGTACTGTCCCGGAAGATATTCTACACTGAACACCTCTGCACCCTGCGCGTCAAATTCCTCCTCATATACCTCGTCAACCGGGGGTTCCGAAAATACGGTTTTCAAAGCCTTCTGGTATGTCTCCTGTGAGATGTGCTCCATATCATAACGAATCAGCACACGCACCCCGGTCACACTTTTGATGCCCAGGTAGCTTTTAATCTCCGATTGCAGCTCCTTTGCCTGAATAGCAAATGCAGGTTTCTTCTCCACAAAAATACGTCTTACGTTGCTCATAATCTCCTCCTAAAAAATGCCGTTTTATTTTCGTGCGGCTTTTTTCTCTTTCTTTTCGCGATACATAATTGCGTCCGCTTCATTCACATAATCTTCCAGTTTCTTAGACGATTCTTTATCTGTAATCACATACCCAGCGCTGATACTGAGATTTTTAAGTCCTACCTGATTCCCCGTTCGTTCCACTTTCTGACGAATGTTTTGAATCATAGCTGCAATCTCCGCTTCCGGCAATTCCTCACAGATTACCAGGAACTCATCACCGCCCAGACGAACCGGTATTCCCTCTTCATTCAAAGAACTTTTAATTGCGTCCGCCACTGCACGGATGGCAAGGTCGCCCATATCGTGTCCCAAATTATCATTAATATACTTTAAGCGATCCAAATCAATAAATAAAATCAGTAAATTATGAGCCCTTCGTTTATCCTCAAACAATGTTCCCGCAAATTTGCGGTAGCCCATACGGTTATACATACCCGTCAGCGTGTCGCGCACATAAAGATTGGACAAGCGCTCATTCATACACTCTAATTTCTCATGCCTATTGAGGTTCTCCATCGCTTTAAGCAACGCTCCGAGAATATGATGCAAATACTGCCGCTCCATCAAATATACCCCGTTGCGAATTACCAGATATCCAATCGTCCACTGCCTGAAATGCAACGGCAAAAACAAAAAATTTGCTCCCGCCTCCTCGCAGTCAAATACCGGGAAAATGCCTTCCACCTCACGCTCTCGCATCTGCCCCGGCCGCAGCTTAAGCTTTTCTATGACTTCCGGGTCTTCATAGGAAAACTCTAGTGTCATCTTCTTTGGATAACCCTGAATACAATAATCTTCCTCTTCTGTCATGAATACCTCTGAACTGTCCGCTGGATTTTTAAAATTATTCATCTCAGGATCCAATACTAAGTACATCGCATCACATTTCATGGAAGGCAGACATTTGAGCACGCAGTTCATCATTTGAGAAAAAGTACTGCATTTCAAAAGCTCATATTCCAAGGAGATAATATCTTCCAGAAATCCATCCGTCTCAATCTGATAGATAATCTGTCCTTTCAAATATTGCCTATCCTGCCGGTTATAATCAGCACTACAACCGCAACTCTCCCAAAATTTATACTCCACATCTGTATAATGGAACCTGGACGGCTTTTGCCCATCCCAAATATCAAGTAATAACTGTGCGCAAAGATACCCAGCCTCCTCACGGACATGGCTGACCGTCGTAATTTGCGGCGTGTAAAATGCCGCTTTATCAAAATTATCAAATCCAGTAATCAAAAAATCTTCAGGCGCATGGTATCCTGCCTTGGATGCCTCCTCGCAGACACCTACCGCAATGTTATCATTGGCACAAACAATCGCATCTGGTAATTTTCTGCCACTCTTCAGAAAATGCAAAAAACCATTGACGCCACATTGGAACTCGTAATTTCCATAATAAAAATCCGCTTCCTCCCAGACAATCCCCTGTCCGTCCAGATACTCACGAATTCCCTCAACACGCCTGATATTCTCGTAATTATCTACGGAACCCATGATAAACCAAAATGTACGACAATGATGTTCCTTCGTCAAATGTTCTACCATCCCTGCTATGGCGCTTTTGTTATCAATCCCCACATAATAGAAATCGCTGAGCTCTTTGCCAATAGAAATCACCGGAACACCTGCACACTCTGCCTGGCATACCACTTCCTCTATCACAGATTCTACTTCTACATTTGTTAGATCCAGGATAATTCCATCAAATTCACTCAGATTAGGCAGGCGGAAAATATTATATTCTCCTTCGTTGTATTTCTCATCATGGCTCCAATTCCCCGAACTGTCAAAAATATAGAGGCTTACCTCCTCATCTGTCTCATGAAGCCGCTGTAGGATTCCGGCGGGCCATGCAAAAGTAAAGTATCTTTTCCATCCATCCATCAGTAATGCAATTTTCCTCAACTTACGACCTCCCTGCTCTAAGTACTCTTTCAAAATAGTCCCCATGTATAATTTCTTTCGTTCTATACTATATTCCCCCTGCAATAAGCATCAGGGCTCCTCATGCCACATTATACCATGAATTGCTTCGCAATGACATGGTAACCTATGCGCACTTCGGCTCGTATAATATCTTTCGATATTATACCATAACAAAAATAAAAGTTGTATAGATTTCTTTTATTTTTCATGTATAGGATTCATTGACTATGGAAACATCTATTTGTAGTAAGAGAAATGAGGTGTTTATTGATATGAAAATTATGCTGAGCCAAATGCTCGACGAAAAGGGCGTATCACAAAACCAACTTGCCAAAGATACCGGTATCTCCCTTAATACACTACGGAATCTAAACCATGGCCGAACCACGCGAATTAGTTTTGACACACTAGAAAAAATCTGTGATCGCTTAGGCTGCGCTGTCGGCGATATCCTCTCTATATAACCAAAGTGAATAACCTCTGAGGCTCCCTGGCACGGGTCTCTTCTTCCCCTCTACATGCTCATATATAGAAATAGCAGTAACCTTTTCCTCTCCTTGAGGTGCTCATAATCAAAAATTCCCGGTTTTCTCCCGGGAACTTTTGATTATGTTATCATCACATACCAAATGATGTGACTATTTTTTTACTTTTATTTTCTTAGAAGTACTCCATCCACTTGTGAGCGTCTTGCCATCTTCTGTACGGAATGCACGCACGCGCACATAATAAGTCTTTTTCTTTGTAAGCTTGCTGATGGTTGCTTTTGTTGCCTTACCACCGTTCACTTTTACAACTTTATTTCCCTTCCTAAACTTACTGTCTGTAGAATACTGCACTTCATATCCTTTAGCGCCGGCAACCGGTTTGAACGTAACCTGAACTTTCTTACTCTTAGTATTTGCAAGTTTTGAGAGCGTCGGGCGCTTCATGACCGTAATTCTCAGATTCAGTTCGCCCATATTTCGATTCTTATTTTTCGATAGCTTATCTTTATCCCAGCCATTGCCGCCATAAGACTCATTGCCGGTAACTGCAATGTAATAGGTACCTGCGGAAAGCGTCATGTCGGAAGACGCCGCTGTCTGATAATAAGTCTGATCTGTCAAATTAAAATAGGTAATGAGCTTATTTGTTGACTTGTATACAGTCACTCCTGTCGTACTTAATGGAAAACTGCTGACGCCCATAGGATTCTCTAAGGACGCAGACACCCTTGCCGCCGTCCCTTCTGTTACCGTAAACTTAAACCAACTCGTCCTTGTAGAACTGCTGAGAAAACCGGTAACGGTCTTATCTGTCGGAATCGCTTTTGCCCTTGCCCTGGAACCGTTCTTGGTTGCCGTTAAATTGACGCTCTGCGCAGCAACAGAAAGCCGAAATTGTCCTGATGACTCACTCGCATAATTGTCTTTACTATCTTTTGCAAAATGAACCCAATACGTTCCTGCATCCAGGCAGAAATATTTACTTACCTTATGATCCCCATAAACTTCTTGATCCACATCATTGTTTACAAGATTCGAGCAATTCGCATCAGAATATACCGAAAAATGACGAATATTGCCAAGATTGTCATAATATGCATTCTGAATTGTAGAGTACGCCGACACATAGACATAGGATGGCTTCGTAATCGTAAACTGCACTACTTTGCTGTAGGGTCCGGTACCCACCTCAAAATCAGTTGAGCTAACAGTCTGTACATCCGTAATGTCCGCAACCGGCGTTACCTTGATTGCCTCCGCTGCAAAAGCTTTCCCAGGCAGCAGACAGACAAACAACGTCATTAACATCCCTGCCAACAAATAACAAGTTCTTTTCATAAATGATACCTCTTCCTTTCTGCCCTTCCATATACTTAGAATATCATAAAAGACAAGACTATACAATCACAACCAATTAATCTGCATAAATTCGCAACCGCAGGGCAACATTTCCCTCCCCATATTTCCGATACAAAATAAGTACCAGCAAAATGCAGGATATAAATAACAGGGCTGCACAAATTACAAATTCTGTCACCGGATAGTTTACCATAAAATATCCCATCCGCTCTTTCATTTGCTTTCCCACCAGATAAAAGACGCCGCTCCCAAAAATACCTGTGAATATTGTAATAATAATGCTGTAAAATACGCCTTCCAGAATCAGCATCTCTCTCAACTGTTTTTTTGTCAGCCCGATACTTTCCATCACTGCAAAGGCAACAGCCCCGGTTAAAACCACGCGCCGCCCCCGGTCAGCATGGTACTCCTTCCTGGCAAGATATGATATGACCTTTCGATTATTATTTTTCATCCCGTTCACCCCGCATTTTTCCAGACTTTTGATATAAACGAGCCCTTTGATATGCAACATATTCATCCTTTGTCAGAATTAAACCCTGAATATTTCTACTTTTATTTTAGCAAAAGGTTCTTACAAACTCCTTACATTTAGAAAAAATTTTATACTATATTTTGGGATATTATCTTATTGTTCTTCCTATCCTTATGCAGAGCAAAAACCAGCCTTGCGCTAACAGGAACGGTTTTACATACCTCCAAAGAAGATATGTACATTTAATAAACAAGATAAAGGCCCTTAAAAAAATGGCTTGAAGATGAGATGAAGATACATAATTGAACATGATTGAGAAGAAAAAGAAAATAGCAAAAAACGCTGAATTTACGGCGTTCTCCGCTATTCTAAAATCATGAGACATCGGGGATTCGAACCCCGGACAACTTGATTAAAAGTCAAGTGCTCTGCCAACTGAGCTAATATCCCATATGCAACTGGGCTAGCTGGATTCGAACCAGCGAATGCAGGAGTCAAAGTCCTGTGCCTT
>CANOFW010000046.1 GCA_947565425.1 uncultured Lachnospiraceae bacterium | reverse complement strand
CCCACGTATCTAGCTTGGAAGGCTAGTGTTCTACCATTGAACTACACCCGCAGAAGCAACACTTCTGTGTCAGTGCCCAGTTCCGGAATCGAACCAGAGACACGAGGATTTTCAGTCCTCTGCTCTACCAACTGAGCTAACTGGGCTTGTGCTTTATCTCAACAACGATATTATTTTACACGCATTCCACAAATTTGTCAATACTTTTTTTCAAAATATGGAAGAATTATGGAACTATCAGCCTTAATTTTTATGTACAACTCTATCCCATAGAACGGATGGACCGATTCGATTAATTCCCTTCCATTCAAACTCGTTTTTCCTTCCAGCCGCAAGGTATTGTGGCGGAAAGGAAAAACTCAAACAGTGAACTGGAAGGGAATACATTCGGTCTATCTCCCGGAGGCAAGGGATGCACAAAATCCATCAAATGTTTCCCTTATGGCAGAGGGAGGAGAAATTTGTAAAAAACATATATGTTTCCCATAAGTATTTTTGTACAACGGTATAAAAAGTTCTATGGAATAAGGATGTCATATAAAAATTAAGGTTGAATGGTTACAGAATTATGGAACTTTTAGGCGGCTGCCCCTATGGACAATCTTTTCCACAGACACAGCCGCCTTTTTGCTATTTCATTTTATAGTTTTTCGTCTTTGCTCTTTTTAAGAGCCTGTTGTAGTATGATTTCTTCGATTTCTTCGCACTGAAAACAGCATTCTTCTTGATACTCTTGAAGGCATTCTTGCCAATTGTCTTTAGAGCTGTTCCGCTGAATTTCACTTTTGCAAGCTTCTTATCGCCCAGGAATGCGGCTGCACCAATGGTCTTTACGTTCTTGCCAATGGTAACGCTCTTTAATTTCTTCTTGTTCTTAAATGCATTCTTGCCGATGGCTGTCACCTTAAAGGACATTCCATTGTATTTCACCGTTGCCGGAATACTCAACGTTGCAATGTTTTTCTTGGAAGTTCCCGTTACCGTCACCAGCTTAGAAGAGGTGGTAGATTTCGTAATCTTATACTTCACGCTCTTGTAAGTAAACGTTTTCTTCATAGCAAAGGCTGCATTCTTCTTAATGCCTTTAAACGCATTCTTGCCAATCTTCTTCACTGCTGTTCCCCTAAACGTTATCTTTGCCAGGTTCTTATTATTATAGAACGCCTTCGCACCAATATTCGTAACGTACTTGCCAATCACCACGCTCTTGAGCGTTGTCTGACCAACAAATGCACTTTCTGCAATCGCCGTCACCTTAAAGGTCTGCCCTTTGTAATTTATCGTATCAGGAATCGTGCAGCTACTAATTTTGTTGCTTACACCCGTAAAGGTCACATAGTTCTTTCCACCGCTGCTTGCCGTAATCTTAAACTTCTGCCCACTGCTGTTAGAAAACGTCTCATTTACCACTGGTTTTACCGGTTTCTCTGGTTCCTCAGTAATTGGCGGCTTCGGTGCATTCGGATCTTCCACAATCACCTTCATTTCTACATTTTCATTTTCTCTTGCAAGTTCCAGCTCACCCGACATATAGAGCACCGGCTCACCGTCTGCGCCAAAATGTACGGTACGCAGCCCCGTGTTCCTGCTTCCTACGTTCCCGGCTGCATCCACCGGCCTTGCATGGTACACAAAGACCAGATTGCCCGCTGCGTCCGTGGTATAGGAATTATGTCCGGGACCAGCCTCGCCTTCTACGGCGCGTGCATAGAGAATCGGACTGTTACTCTTTGTCCAACTCTTAGCATCCAACAAATCTCCGTTAATATCTGCGCTTAAAAGTCCTACGCAATACGTTGCACCAATAGAAGAACCAGAAAATGTAATAAATACTTTATCATCACGGATAATTGCATACGGTCCCTCATCCACCGGTGTATTGTCATTATTATCCCAGCCATAATCCGGACGGGAAATAATTACCGGGTCGCTCGTCAATTTCCATGGCTCTGCCTCGTCAACCGTACCTATGCAGATCACAGAACCGGTTTTTCGTCCAAAGTCTCTCTGCGCCCAGGCAACGTAACGAGTATCTTTAATCTTAAACGTCGTCATATCCAGCGTAATTCCGCCAAACTCACCAAGTCCCTGATTTAACGGCGTGCCATTCTTACTCAAGAAACGCTTCGGCCGCTCCCAACTGTCTTTGTCTTCCAAATTGCCGCCTTTATAACGCATCACATGAGACTGTACATCCCAGTTTGCAGGATCTCCCGGATTGGAGCTAAAGAAAATATAGAGCTCTTCGCCAATCTTATGAATTTCTGGCGCCCACACCATGAGGTTAATGTCCGGGTACATATCAAGATTTAAAATCTCTGACTCCGGTGCATCCTTGAGCCCTTCTATCGTCTGAGACTTCTTCACGGAGAAGGAGCTATTGTTATTGGCGTCATTGGTAGCAATAAAGTAATAGAAACCGTCATCCGGGTTGTAATAAACACATGGGTCTGCACGATTGACACCAAGAGACGTAGCGTTAGAGGACATCATAGACGGCGCCCGCTGTACCTTGCCGCTCACATAGTAAGTTCCCGGCTTATCAAAATATACGCTTCCCAGATCCCAGTCTACCTTCTTCAATGCTTTGGAACCGTCACTGTAAGACAATTCTGCCTTCACATTTTCTACTTCTTCCTTTTTCAAGGCAGAAATACTCTCTGGAACCTTGACAGAGGTATTGTATATCGTGCTGAATTTGCGTAACAGATTCTTTCCAACATCCCCCGGTACATAGAAACGATTGCGTTCCCATGCGCCCTCAATGGACGTATCTTGTGATTCATAACTAAAAATACCGCCTTTTTGCGTTTCTGCTGACAAGCTGCAAATATCCGCCGTTGTGCTTCTGTAATAATTTCCATCGGCATCACACCAGCGAAGCACATATTTTTTCGCACTGCTGTCGTAATCACATGCCACATCCGCTACAAATACATTCTTCTTCAAATCAACCAGTCCGACTTCATCATAATGGATAAAATCTTGGGTAGTAAACAGAAGCACTTTCCCTCTGCTCAGTGTATCTTGGGCATTCGCCATATCTTCATTGGAGGAATCCGTGCGCACAGCAACAACACCATAGCTGCCGTCTGCCATCGCAAACACATACGGATTCTTTAAATTCTTTGCCGTCAGAGTGCCCTGTGCAGAAATGTCTGCTTTTGCATAGAGGATACCATTGTTAGAGTACAGCCCCTCATAGGAGCCATTTTCTTTCTGGTAGGCAAGATGCAGACTGTAGGCAAGCTTTCCGGCATAGACATTTTTTGCCAGGGGTTCGCGGGTATATGCTTCTAACGCCACAGCATCCTGTGCCAGTATTCTAACGGTAAACTTCTTGGATGCGCTGAGGCTGCCCGCCTGCCATGAAGCGGTAAGCTCCGCACTCTGTTCTTTCTCTGTAACAGTAATCTTCCCATCAGAAGATACGGACGTACCGGACCAGGTAATCTTCCCCTGTCCATAAGAAGTGGGAAGCGTTGTCTCTTTTGTAACGACATAAGGTATCATGAAATTATCTTCAAACTGCGCTTTCTGTCCAGACGCCGGAAGAACAGTCACTACAAATTTCTTACTAACCTTCTCACCATTTAAAGTAATTTTTGCTGTCAGCGTAACCTCTGTGGCATCTTGTGGAAGATGCACAGAGCCGTCATTGCTAATTACGCTCTCCTTGCCAGACATCCAGGCAACGGACGCGCCGCCCAATTTTGTCGGAAGATTCAGTTTGCCCTCCGCCATCACCGCGCCATCCGGGATTACGCTGCCCAAAGTCAAGCTGTCATAATACCGCTGCATCTCCTCAGTCGCTATGTAAGAATCATCATCCAGATCTTTCCTATTGTACAAGTTGTTGACCTGGCTGTCGGTCATGGCATATCCATAGACAGCATAATCATCAAGCAGCCCGTCAAAGTATTCGCCAGAGCCCCAGCATGCCTTACCGATATAGAGAATGCCATTTGCGCCCACGATATCCGAAAGTTTATAAGTACTCGGTACCGTTCCCACTTTCTTACCGTCAATGTACAGGCGCGTCTCCGTCTCCTTCACAACAACAGCAACATGTTTCCACTGTCCAGCTCTGCCGCTGCCAGAAACACTCGTCGGGCGGCTTCCTGTATTCAGATAACGCTCCACCGTGACTTTCGCATCGTTATCTAGAATGCCCAGATATTTTTCTTTGCCAAATTCCGGCGCTTTGTCATCGGGAGCAGCATACACCGCCCAGTTGGTCTTACTCTCCGTCTTACTCCAATATGAAATGGTAATCTCGTCGCGCCCTGTCAGCAGGGCGGAGCCATCTTCCTTTGTAATCGCAAGAAATTCTTTCTCGTCCTCATTCAAAAACATTGCTTTGCCGTCCACGCCATCCTGCGTAAATTCCGGTGAACCGTTGACCGTCACTTTTACGCCGTCGCTTTTTACGCCGTCCTGCCCATTGTCAAAACTAAGATGGAATAATGGCTTTTCCGTGTCATCTGATTGCGATTCCTTATGGAAAATCCTGCGCATGAAATTGTAAAGCCCATGCTTGTAAACGTCTCCATCATGTCCGCCGCTGCCCGGCTGTCCGCTGCCATTGATACCCTTTGTGGCATAATAGATATGAGGAACTTGATTTACCGCCAACGCATTATGGTAACGTTCCGGCTCAGTCCTTACAATATCATCATTTGTGCCCGCTGCGATCAAAACAAGCGTATCATTCATATACTGCGGCTGTAAAGTAAATGTCTGCTCGGTAAACAGACCATCTTCATGCACGCCATAATTTTCATATTCAAAAATACCAAAGGCAGGGTTAAACGCTCCAATATAGCGCACCGTATCCTGAAGCGTAAACCCGATGTGAAGCGTCACTCTTCCTCCCATGGAGAATCCAGAGATAGCCGTATTCTCCCTTCCGGTAGCTGTAGAATAATGCTCATTGATATAAGGCATCAGGCAATCCTTAAAATCATTAATAAAATTATTATATGCTGCGTAATGTTCCAGATTGAAACCATCTCCGCTGCCTGTCTCATTCGCGCAGGCATTGGGCAGCACTACAATCATTTCCTCACTGTCGCCAGATGCAATGGCATTGCCAATCACGTTCTGGACTCCGTCGCCAAACAGTGTTGTCTCATTGCCAAAAATTCCATGCAGTAGATAAAGTACCGGATATTTCTTTCCGGCGCTATAGCCAGCCGGCAGTATTACCTTAGCCTTGCGGGTAGAATTGGTTGCCGTAGACTGATACTGAATATCTTCCACCGTTCCATAGTCAATGCCTGCTTTCTTCTGCATATAATCACTCGGCACCTCATAATTTGTGTCCTCCACGTATTGACTGATAGGCTTCCACTTTTCCGCTGCCTTCTCAGCAGATGCTTGTGCCTGCGCACACTCTGCTTGTGCCTGCACATCTGCCGGCACTGTGGTAAACACCATAGCCGCAGCCAATACCGCAGCGAAAATTCTTTTTCGCCCTTTTTTGCATATTCCTTGCATACAAACCTCCTTCTCTTGAAAAGGGGCTGTCGCACTAATATATTTACTCGTTCAAAAGGTCTTGCCGCTTATGCGGCAAAGACAGAATGCACAAAAATCACTCTGGGAAGCTAGCTTCCCAAGATAATTTTTGTGCATGTTGTTTACATTGCGAAGCAATGCAAACCTTTTGAACGAATCATAACTTGTAATTTATGTTAGTGCTACAACCCCTTTCCGTATATTATATTATTCCCAATATTATCATTATTGCACAGCCGCAGGTTGCTTTCATCCCCCGAAACTATATACTTTTAACAACTAAGTGGGAATAATCTTTAGTTTTTTATATTCTTTACAGACAAAAACAAACGCTACCCATATTCTACCCGACAACATGCAGCACACCGTCTCTCATCTTGAGCGCCATGTCCGCTGCCTCGGCGACTTCCATATCATGTGTAACAATGATAACACAGTATCCTTTTTCATGTGCAAGGCTGCATAAAATATCAATAATATTCTGCGTATTCGCGCCGTCCAGATTTCCAGTTGGCTCATCCCCCAAGATAATTCTGGCATTGGAGGCAAGACTTCTCGCAATCGCCACACGCTGCCGCTCTCCGCCCGAAAGTTTTGCGGGAAACCGCCCCATCTGTTCCTTTGTGATGCCTACCCCCTCAAGCAGCGTCTCTGCCCTGGGTCTTGCATCTTTCGGACTCACCCCGCACAACTCCATGGGAAAACAGACATTTTCCATCACCGTCATCAATGGAAAAAGGTGAAATGCCTGAAATATCATGGAGATACTCTCGCGGCGGTAACGGTCAAGGTTCAGCCCGGCAAGACTGTCCCCATCAAATGCAACCTCTCCCTTTGTAGGAAGATCCAGTCCGGCAAGCAAAGACAGCAGCGTAGATTTCCCAGAACCGGAAGGCCCTACAATGGCATAGACATTCCCCTCCTCAAAGACACAGGAGATATCTGATATGGCGTCCCTCTGCGCGTTTTTATATTTATACGATACATTCGTTAATGTTAAAGCTGGCATATTCTCACTCCTTT
This sequence comes from uncultured Lachnospiraceae bacterium, assembly GCA_947565425.1. Classification (GTDB taxonomy): domain Bacteria; phylum Bacillota; class Clostridia; order Lachnospirales; family Lachnospiraceae; genus Petralouisia. The sequence continues at coordinate 13,084 of CANOFW010000046.1, read as the reverse complement.
ACCTGTACTGATTCATCTCCTTATTCTTTCACCTGTAACAATTCTAATAACTTTCCTCTCGTCACCACCAAGGCCGCCGCAACTGCGCCGCAGATACATCCTGCAAAATACAGTCCAACGCATGGTACAAACGTCTGAATACTTTTTACAAACATTTCAGGACTATATATCGCCATCACGCCTGCCACAAAAACGGTGCCTATGATACTAAGAACGATCTGTTCAAACACCAGCATACTGCGGACGCGTTTTTTGGTAACGCCAAGGATACGCAAACACGCCGCTTCCTGCGCCGATTGCAGGATAACCAGCAGTGGTCCGAGCAGTCCAATCAACACTGCGGCAGCTACGGCAATGGGGAACAATGATTCTAACAGCCCGGAAATACGCTCGATATGCTCCAGCCCTCCGCTGGAAATATGATACTCCGGATCTAGAGAATAACCGAGGCTTTGGCCTACCTTTTCTTCCAGCAGCGCCGTTAATTCCTCCAGCCTGTCATTATCTGCCAGTGTAAATTCACAGGTAGATAGGGAAAAATCCATAGAAAACAGCCCCATCAAATCACTCCTGGTCCCCGCGATAATACTGCCTCTGATATTTGATTCGTCGGACTTGGCAATGCCAATAATCTTATATGATTTATATGCTTGCAATACCTCATCCGCTTGCGCTTCTTCTGACCTCTGCACTCCATCTCGCTTTAGAAAGAAGTATAAAAAGTCTGACATAATGCCAATCTCATCTCCAACAGAAACGCCAAGCTTATCGGCAAGCTCTTTCCCAACCAAACACACTGGTCCGGTTCCCTCGAAAGCAGAAAAATCATAGCCTTCGGCAAAATCCACCTGGCAATTCTTTCCCAGGCCACGCACAAGATCGCTTGTAACTGTCATGGGAATATCAAGATCTGTGCCCTCTACCCATGCTTTAAAACTGCTCTCACAGTAAAAATCTTTTACCAGCGGCGATTTGGATAAATCCATGACGGATGTATAAGTAAAATAACTTGCGTTTCCCTTTATGCCAAGCTCATAAAAGGCATCCTGATAGGCAATCCCCGCCAGAGCCAGCGAGCCAATACCAGCCGCCAGGACAGCCGCCAGAACCAGCGATACCGCCGTCTTCCCAAGCCCACGCCGCATATGGCGCCAAATATAGGCAGACACATGACGGATAGGGCCATAATTCCCCTGCGGAATCCATTCTTTAACCGCTGAAAGTTTCTCCATATCCAGTTTTAGCGGAACCGTTTCTAGTGTATCTATGTCCGCTGCATCTGGCAAAAGCCCTGATTTTCTACTCTTCTTTACGCCCTCCTGCAACAATTCTAACGGCGGCGTCTTCTTCATGTTTCGCAGGAAGAAATAAGTAATCCATGAAACAAATACTAATTCTGACATCAAACATAAAAGCACCACACTAACGGGAAGCGTTGCATCCGGCGCATACCCGGCAGGCGCCGATTCTGCCATACGCAAAAGAGCCTCTTTCGCGGTCGTCTGGGCATAATACAGTCCCAGGATACCGCCGATTGGCGCAGCTAATGCCGCCACCGCCACAAACGGAAGCGTAATGGAATTGCCCGCTGCCCTGCCGGAAACGCCGAGCGTACGCATAATCGCATACAACTTTTGATTCCGCCCAATATAGAGATACACGGCAAGAAACAATGCCAGCACCGTACCCACAACATACAGCACGGTTGTCAAAAGAGAGGTCAACGCCCCCTGCGCAAAGCTATCCTTCACGTCCAGCCAGCCCTTGTCATTAAAACCTAACGACAAATCCACCTTCTCTGCAAACTGTTCCGCCTCTTTTTGAACCGCTTCAATATCGCGGACGTCTTCGACCAAAACGCTAAACTCCTTGGCTGTCGGCACATAACCTTCCGGCAGATCCACCGGCAAAAGTGCAGACGGTACATAAATATCGTTCGGTGAAGTATAGTCTTCAACGTAATATGCGCCGACAATCTCAAGTTCCGCCGAATCTGTAAACTCCGCTATTTGGCTGCCATCCGGCACTGCAAAAAAATCCCCTTTGTCTTCATCTTTGCATGCCCTGGCATTGTCATGGCAAAGCCTGTTTCCCAATTGCAGATGTATGCTATCACCAACAGACAGGTTATTTTCCTCAAGAAAAACCTCGCTCACCACACAGGCGTCTGTATCGTCCTTCGTCAGTATCCGCCCTTCCACCATATCCCGCTCCCCGAAATTCATTGCGCGCATATCCGCGGTATAAGTGACGTCAAAAATAGAAAGATCATAGTTGATGGCGTCCACCCAGCCCTTCTGGCGCGCAAACGCTTCCGTCTCCAGGTAATTATCCGGCTGCCCGTCTATGACGCATAAAGCGCCTTCTCCTGATTTAAATGGCGTAAAACGAATGCCTGACGACCCCTGATACCCGCCTGCCGTATTTTCAACCAGCACCAGGCAACGGTTCCCTATTTCCAGGTTATCATAAAACGCCCGCGTATAAGGAGATCTGGCATAATACATTTCACCCAGAGGAACCGGCTCTGTTGTAAAAGATGACGGGATCTGAGGACCCGCACCGGTAGCGAGCACTTTCACATCATCAAACTTTAACAGGATATGGTCTTGAGGAACCGATTCGCCGTCCTCATACCCTCCAAATGTAGCCTCAATCATAGCAAGTCCGCCATAGTGCTGCTCCAGACGTTTCATGCCCTCTATCCGCCCGGCCGTCATATATCTCCTGTCCGCCAATGTCACGCCAGGCAGCGATGCAAACTCCTTCATTTGTTCCTCCGTCAGCCAGGGCTTATCTTCCATCTCATACATGGTGTCATAGCCAACTCTGTCTGACTTGTCCGGTGACTCGACCATCGCTACTATCATCGGAATACCCATCACCTCATTGTCCAGGGAGGCTATGCCATAGTAAAGGCTCTTGACGTTATCTATCTCCCGCGTAGTAACTGCATAATCCGTGACGCGGTAAAACAAGGCGAACGACGATGCTGCAATCAAAAGAAATGTCAACAGCGTCTTCAGCGGCGAACGAAGTAATGATTTTAATGCAAGTGCTTTTCTCATAATGTTTCCTCCTGTCAGATGGGTTCTTACATTCATATTCTTGGAGTTTTGCTTCCCCCATATATAGTAGAACCGCTGTTTCATGGCGTCCCCTTTTTGCGAAGAAAACGCAGTCAACAGATGAATCTTCTGCTGTTGTCCCGCTTTCATCGACTTGACAATACATTCCATATAACAAATCTTCTCTGCCTCGCGAAAACCGTCAGTTAAGAGGCGGTCCACTCTCATCTCCAGCCTCCGTGCCATCCACTTTCGCAACAGGAATACAAAGGGGTTCCACCAACAAACGATACAGAGTATCTCGCACAAAAGTTTCACCAGCATATCATTATGGTAATAGTGCAGCATTTCATGTTTTAAGATATAATAAATCTCTTTTTCTGTGTAATCTACGCCAGGTATCAATATCTTCGGATGTGTCAACCCAAAAATTGCCGGTGCCTGAATACCGGGAACAAACAAAACATTAAAGTTCCCCGATTTTTCATATTCCCGATTTATGCTGTTGATGATATCATCCACATCATACTTAAAGTAGCCAGGACATCTGCCAATTATATGAATGAAATGTAGATATTCCACTATGTAGACAGCAAGCCTGCATACTGCGCCTGCCACCCACAAAAACAGCAATACCCCGCTCACTGTCATCTCATACGTCCCAATGTAAATCCCAGAAAACAAAAAATCTGTTATCCATGCCAACACGGTAAGTACAGCGCTACTTGCCAGGCTAGACAGCAAGGACGCCGTTGTTATCATCATGACGCTTCCTCCTTACTGTGACTTTTTCTCTTGTATAAACCGCTCTAATTCCTCAAGCAGTTCCGCGTCATTTTCCGTACAATCAAACAATGCGCTTAAATAGCTTGTCCCCGATAGCATTTTTTCAAAAGGGAAAATCTCTGACGTCATGTAACCCACCGCGTATTCTTCCGGCTTTATAACCGGAGCATAGCTTCGGGATAGAACTGTCCCACTCTGAACAATCTGCGCTACTTCAATAAATCCTCTCTGAAGCAATTTTTTCAATACAGACTGCACCGTATTGATACTCAATTCCGGTTTCCTCTCTGGAATCTCAGATGCAATCAACGGCTTTCCCTCCGCCCAAAGCACGTTCATAACATCCAACTCACGCTTACTTAATGCAAATTCTTTTTTCTTATTCATGTTGCCTCCTTAACTCAGCGTAATTATGTAATTTAATGTATTATGTTTATTATAATAAAACGCTTTTTACATTGTGTCAATATATTTTTACCAATATTATAATTATATTGTAATTAATTACATTCTTAGTATTTATTATATTTGCGCACTTTCACACTTTCGTGGAAATAAAAATATGCCCCCTCCCAGACACAAGTTCGTAATCTCACTTGTCTGCCTGAAAAGGGGCACATTTTATATTATTTATAACTATTCAGAACCCTATGGAAATAGAAGTTCAGACCTTCAAATTTATTTGAAAAGGGCTGAGTTTCTATTTCCATGAGGGTGATAATCCCCTCAGACACAGACAAAAGCCCTAGGAGGAAGGCAAATGTGAAGTATTTCTATCCAGCCTTCCGACGATATGGCAGGTGACGCGAAGCGACGCGTGCCGTTACCCGAGGGGCGTATGACAGCGTAGCTGGCATGTCTGTGTCATGGGGTTCTGAATAGTTACTATTATTTACAAAAAATTTTATTAGCAGACGCCCTGGGCAATCATAGCTTCTGCTACTTTCTCAAATCCGGCAATGTTCGCGCCTGTCACATAGTCGCCCTCTTTGCCGTAACGCTTTGCAGCGTCATCTAAGTTATGGAAGATATTTACCATAATGTCTTTGAGCTTGCCGTCCACTTCCTCAAATGTCCAGCTCAAACGCTCAGAATTCTGGCTCATCTCTAATGCGGAGGTTGCCACGCCACCTGCGTTTGCAGCCTTACCAGGAGCGAACAATACTTTATTCTGCTGTAAGTACTCGGTTGCCTCTAAAGTTGTCGGCATATTTGCGCCTTCTGCCACGGCGATACATCCGTTTGCCACCAACTGCTTTGCATCCTCTAAAAGAAGCTCATTTTGGGTAGCGCAGGGAAGCGCAATGTCACATTTCACAGACCATACACCGCGTCCCTCATGGTACTCTGCACTCGGCCTTGCTGCTGCATACTCAGTCAAACGTGCACGTTTCACCTCTTTTACTTCCTTTAATAAAGCAACATCAATTCCTTCGGAATCATATACCCATCCAGTAGAATCACTGACAGTCACAACCTTTGCGCCAAGCTGCTGTGCTTTCTGTGTTGCATAGATTGCCACGTTACCGGAACCGGAGATACATACTACCTTATCCTTCATATCATGGCCATTGCATTTCATCATCTCTTCTGTCAGATATAACAAGCCATAACCTGTAGCCTCCGTACGCGCCAAAGAACCGCCGTAGGAAAGTCCCTTTCCAGTCAGTACACCTTCATAGACGCTCTTAATTTTCTTATACTGTCCGAACATGTAACCGATTTCTCTTGCACCGGTTCCAATGTCGCCTGCCGGAACGTCTGTGTCTGCTCCAATATATTTGCAGAGCTCTGTCATGAAACTCTGACAGAACGCCATAACTTCACGGTCAGATTTGCCTTTGGGGTCAAAATCAGATCCGCCCTTGCCGCCGCCAATTGGAAGCCCTGTCAGAGAGTTCTTAAAAATCTGCTCAAATCCCAGGAATTTGATAATGCCAAGATTCACAGACGGGTGCAATCTCAAGCCGCCCTTGTACGGTCCAATGCTGTTATTAAACTGTACGCGATATCCTGTATTTACTTGAACCTGTCCCTTGTCATCTACCCACGGTACACGGAATTTGAACTGCCTGTCCGGTTCAGTCAAACGCTCTAACAATGCTTCTTTACGGTACTTCTCTTCATTGGCTTCAATGACCGGCCTTAAAGACTCTAATACTTCTTTCACTGCCTGATGAAATTCAGGCTCTGCCGGATTCTTTGCTATTACGCGCTCTAATACTTCATCAACATAGCTCATCTTTCATTCTCCTTTACATTCATACTTTCGTTATCAAGGTACATTTTAATATTATTTTTCCAATTTTGCAAGATTTTTCCTTAATTCTTTATAACTTTATTATGACAGTGCGATAAACTTAGAATTACAATTGACAGGATGAACCCCAGCCGCTACAATAAGACTGCAATTACCGCAAGAACTTTACGATAATGGAGGAAACTATACATGAATAATACTACCAAACGGCTCGTGTTTTCTGCTGCTGCTATTGCCCTTGCCCAAGTTACATCCATGATCAAGATCATTGAGATGCCGATGGGCGGTTCTGTCACGCTATTGAGTATGCTGTTCATTGTCCTGATTGGCTATTGGTTCGGTCCCACTGCCGGACTGATTACGGGCGCTGCCTATGGGCTGCTGCAATTTATGATTGAACCTGTTTTTTATACCATCCCCCAAATGCTCACAGATTATCCATTGGCATTTGGCGCGCTGGGTCTGTCTGGATTCTTTTATAAGCAGAAACACGGACTCATCATCGGTTACCTGGTAGGTGTATTGGGTCGTTATTTCTTTTCCTTTCTCTCCGGCGTGATCTTCTTCGCCTCCTATGCGCCCGATAATATGGCTGCACCGCTCTACTCACTGGCTTACAACGGTTCCTATCTGGGCACAGAAGCCGCCATCACCTTAATTCTGATCGCCCTGCCCCCTGTGTCAAAGGCGCTGACTCATGTAAAACGCTTGGTGGACGCATAGGCGATATTGTAAAAAAATGTTTTCACCAGCTTATAAATTCTTTTCTTTTGCATATAATTTATATATGACACAAAAAAGATTATTATATTACACAATCGCAGGTATCCTTTTTACTTCCATTTTGGGTACGCTTGCACATTTTACCTACGAATGGTCTAATGAAAATTTTCTGGTCGGCCTGTTTACGCCAGTCAGTGAATCCGTCTGGGAACACATGAAATTGTTATTTTTCCCTATGTTCCTCTATGGTATTTTTGTCTGTGCACGCTTGTCACAGGAATATCCCTGCATTTCATATGCTTACCCACTGGGAATTCTTGCCGGAACTTTCGCCATTCCAGTACTTTTTTATACTTATTCCGGTACTCTGGGCAGAACTTATACCGCCATTGATATCCTGATTTTCTATATCAGCGTAATTTTGGCTTTTGTTATCGTATACCTTGTAACTTTACGCTGCCAGGAAAAGAACTCTTATTACAAGAGAAACATTCTCCTCCCCTGGTTTCTGGTTTTTCTGTTGGCAATCTGTTTTATGGTGTTCACTGTTTACCCGCCTTCTTTGGAAATATTTAAGTAAAAACAGCCCCTGTAAATTACGGGGCTGTCAGAACACAACTTATTCTTTAATCTTTAATTTTTTTTCCATTATTTCGTAGACAAGTTTCACACCATTTTCTAATTCATAACTTCCGTGCCCCACTGTCTGATAACCTCTATGTTCATATAAACATACCGCCGGAAGCGAGGCGTCTAAAATAGCAGTATCAAACTTTTTGGCAATCGTTGCTTCCAGCTCATTTAAAATCTGCGAACCGCAGCCCTTCTTCTGATAATCAGGCAGCACATACACGCCCGTAATGTGATTTTTGTCATAACAACCTGTTCCTACGATAACATTACCGTCCACCAATACACCCGTAGCTCCAGACGCTATACCATCCAAGACATGTTCCTTGCTATGGTGTCGGCAAAAGAACTCTGTCACTTCTTTGGGATAATACTTGGGATATATAGTTTTAATGGTTGTATGTAAGACATTGTAAATAGCATCCACCATATTAAATGCTGCGGTTATATATTCCATTTCTTTCCTCCAAAAATTCTCATACTTTCTGATTCTCTAAATCTTCCATATAAAAACTCTCTGTTTTCAAATCACTATAATGCCTGCCCTTGATTGCTGTAAATTTTAACACGCAATAATCCGGGTCCGTTACTCCCTGCTTATAATATATAATATCTCCCGAACGCCAAATTTCCCGCTTAATAGCCTCGTCCTGTAATACTTCCATTGTACCTATCAACATAATGCCTTCATACTTGAAACGACCCCTTTGGTAAAAATAAATACTTGCCTTTGGATTCTTTAAGAACTGCTGCGCACGCATGGAAGATGTATTGGTTGTAAAATAAAAGCAATTCCCCTCTATTTTGCGCGGGGTAAACATTGCTTTCAAATTGGGAAAACCATCTTCATCTACAGAAGCAACAAAAGCTGTTTTTTGCTTTCGCATAAATTCCATGATTTGTTCTTTTGTCTTCATAATAATCCTCCTTGCACAAAATTATCTGTTTCTATGCAGATTTTCGCTTAATGTTTCCAAAATCCGGGCAAGATACTGCTCAAATTGTTTCTGCTCCTCTTCGGAAAAACCTTCATAAAATAATGCGTTCATCTGTTGAGATACCGCCTCATATTTCGTCTGTAAGGATTTCGCATATTCCGTAAGTGAGACAATGGTCTGACGGCGATTCTTTGGATTGACATTCCTTTCCACAATGCCTTTATTGACCATACCGTCTATCACCACAGATACCGTATTCTTCGCAAGGGACGTTTTCTCACTGATTGCACTAATTGTAAGATGATCCGTTTTCCATAAGACAAATAAGATTCTCCCTTGTCCACCGCTTATTTCAACACCATTTTCCAGTAACAGCCTTTCAAAAATCCTGTCTTGAAGCTGTTTGATTTGCGTGATATAAAATCCACCTTTTGTTTCCATTTTATCACCTTTATTCCATTTAGAACATTTCTAAATAGAACTATTGTTAGTTTACCATAGGTTTTCCAAAAAAGCAAGCGCTACTATTTCAAGATTCCTGTCATGCGCAACAGTTCTGCATAAACTGCGGAAATAAATAGCAGGGGCGACATGGGCTTTCCACCATTAATATCGCCTATCCCATTATCGCCGTTATCTAGGCATTAGGCACAGGAATTCTTCTTTCAACAAAGCGTACATCTTCATATCAATTACTTTTCCATTCTTGACAGCATTACTTCTCAATGTACCCTCATATTGAAATCCTGCTTTTTCAAGCGCCCTGCAAGATGCCATATTACAAGCAAACGGCTCGGCATAAATACGAATAATATCGCTTTTACTAAAAACATATTCGCAAATTTGCTTAATAGCTTCGGTCATAATTCCTTTGCCCCAATATTCTTCAGCAATATAATATCCCAATTCAGCGGTCTGTCTATGAATGTTGCTTTGACGAAAAATGCCGATACTACCGATCGCTACATTATCTACGGTAATAGCAAAAGCAAAGGTTTCGTTTTCATCTGTGGAAAGCATATCAGAAATATAGTCTATCCCATCCTGCTCGGTATATGGATAGGACAATCCATCCCGAAGATTATCTTGTACTTTTTTATTTGAAAGAGCTGCTGCTAAATTTCTCGCATCCGATAACTTCCATTTTCTTATTTTGCATTTCATTTTCCAACACCTTCCATTCCTAAACCCTTTTTCTCTTCTCCTAAAACATCCCCGTTTTCATCATTTCACAAATAATCTAAAAGCATTTTTTCGCTTGTATCTTCTCTGTGAGCAGCAAATAACTGTATTGCAATTTGAGGATTATCCCTAAAATAAGGGCGGCTTGTCCATATCGTAATCCTTCTGAATCAGCCCTGCGAACATTAGCACAATCGCTATTCAACCACTCCTTTATTAACGGCAAGGCTACTTCATACTCAATAATTTTGCAATGATTATCAAAAGCCATAGCCAGGATTTCCTGTACTTTCCAACTATCATGCTGGCTAACAGTATCTATCAAAAAAAAGCGCTTATGCCACCTTTTCATTCAAATTGCCAGCCGTTTACACATCCATCACATTACAACCGACAAACCATGATGTATTCTTCTTCATTTTCGTCAACGATTTCAAAACCTACTTTCCGATACATACGAACCGCATAATTTGCCTTCTGCACAGAAAGGGATGTCTGCTTATATCCCTTTTTTCTTAGAAATTGCAGCATAGTCCCCATAAGCGCTGTACCAATGCCTAAATTCCTGTATTCCTCATACAGTGATATGGCAAATGAGGGCGTTTCATCGTCAATATGCCCATAATCATCCATAATACGCACCCAGACTGCACCTACAATCTTCCCTTTTACTTCCACAACGAAACACCAATCATCCGCTTTTCCAAAATCTTCGATATATATTTGCAATTCTGGCTGTTCAATAATAGATCTGGGCGGCTTCTCTATGCCCTGAGGAATAAAAATTGCTTCATACAGAAAATCAGATAATATTGCATATTCATTTTTACTAATTTTTCGAATTATATAATCCATGTCATTCTTCCATTCCAACTAATCTATATTCATACCTCTTGAGAGAATTATCGCTTGTTTAATTTCTCTCCGCTATCAATTTGCAATTTTATTCCACTCATTTCTTTTTAAAAATTATACATCAAGATATAAAATTTATCAATTATCCCAACGGTTTTTGACTTCCTACCATTCCCCGATACGCTATGTATGGATGAGGATTTATATTTAATCTTCAATTTTTGCCTCTACTTGACTTTTGATAAAATCAATTCGGTCAAACACTGTCGGTTTGAAATAGCCGGCAACCGCTACTACCAATTCCTTTTGGGGATTGATATAAATAACATTTCTGCTATTGCCAATAGCTGCATAGCTTCCCTCGTCTTCCTCAATAATCCACCACAAATAGCCATACTTCATATCACGAAATTTTTTTGTGCAATGCAGTCTAACTTTGGTGCTTTCTTCAAGCCATTTTTCAGAAATAATACGCTTGTTTTGAAAAACACCCTTTTTCAGACAGAGCAATCCTATCTTTGACATTTCTTCAGCAGACAAACAAAGACCATATCCAGCAGTTCCAACGCCCTTAACATCCGAAAACCATATATTTCCTTTCGGCGCCTTTTCTACTGTGAACGCCTTGTGCGCTTGGGCGTCGGGAGCAACATATATTTTTCGTGGTGCAATCGTCAACGGCTCAAATAGATACTTATTTGCAAAATCTACCGTTGTCATTTTGCTTACCGCTGCAATGATACCTGTGAGAATATGGATACCCAAGGTAGCGTATTGAAACTCTCCCGTGATACCACGCCTGCCGCCCAAAAAATCCAAAGCGGCAATGCTCCAATCTTCCTGCACACATATTTTTGACCAAGGCTCCGATTTATACTTATAGGGGGCGGTCATTGTCAAAAGATTTTTCAATGTAACTTTTTGAATTGTCTTTTCGCCCCGTTTGATTTTGTAATCGGGAAAATAATCTAACACATAATCGTCTACGCTGCCAATCAATCCTTGTTCAATGGCAATGCCCACCAGTAAAGATACAATGCTTTTCGTAACAGACATTGTATGTACTGTATCATCCGCTTTATAGTCATTCCATATATCGTTAATAATTGTCTTGCCGTTTTGAATAACCGTCACTTGACAGATGTTTGGCTGATTATCTGAAACATAACTGTGAAATTCTGATAAATTTATCATTTTTACTCCATTTCCAATTTTTTATTATAAATCTTCCTCTTCAAGTACCAATTTGTGGCAGTATAAACAATGCTTGTTGATAATCTTTGACATAATACTTTATATTTGTCCTGCCCTTTTGCATTATGGTATGACCCTCTTTTTCAAGAATTTCCTTTTGAGCTTCCACTCCGCCTGGATATTTGGGATTTAGTTCGCCATTGGCTTTAAGAGTTCTCCAATAAGGTGTTTTATCATCTGTTCTTTGATAACTCGCCCATGCCACGATCGACACAAATATCCCCGCCGTAATTGGTTCTGTGAAATCTGCTCCATTTTGTTTTGCGAAGTAATCTCTTATTGTCCCTACTGTAAGCAATTTCCCAAAAGGTACAAGCCTCATTATTTTGTCATAATCAATAGGCGGAGCAAAGTACATTCTGTCGCCTCCATATTTTTCAATGCTCTTTTCATCTGTAATCGTCTGAAAGTTTGGCATATCCTTGCTATTATGAAGCATTGCATTAAAATCTTTTTTATCTTCGTTTGCCATTTTTATCGCCTCCTGCTCTTAGTTTATCTATTTTTACAGGTAATGCAATGAGACTGTTTTAAAAAAATATTTTTTAGTTTTATAGATACCCATTTTTTTCGCTCTATTCCGCATTCCAACAAACCAAATATAAATCAACCTCAAGCCATTTATTTTCCCTCCAAAGTATAGTTCCTATCTAACTCTTAGAGATTATCTTTTTAACTGGATAATAGACTTCGGTTATATTATCTTTGATATCTACAATCTGTGATGGGTCTGTTCTATAGACTTCAAACAGAGCATTTGTATTTTGATACCCTTCTTTTTCTGCCCATTCTATTTGTTTGGCATAAACGGAAGAAAGTTCAGAGTATGCCCCTCGTACAACAGTTTTTAAGCATAATCCAGGGCAAAAATCTCTTGTGCCTGTGACATATTCTTGTACGGGGATAGCAAACTCTGTATCTAAGCCAGTGGGAGAATATTCTGCACTATGAAAAAGTATCATTGGGGAACCACTCATTGTCAGCTTTTCGACTGCAATTCTTTTGAATAACTTTCCATAACACTTGACATATTCGGTAGGATAATCTTCTGCTTGTACCATTTTTCTAATAGACAAAAGATACATTTTAGGCACATCTACAAGCCGAACATCTATTTCATCCATATATGACATAATGGATTTGCCCTGTTCAATAGCCGATATGTCGTTCTCTAATTGTGTTAGAAGCTGCCTGTAATTATTTACCTGTTTTTCTATTTCATTTTTCTTGTGAATAAAAGCAAGATATTGGATCTATGTCAATACTTTAGACAAAAAAGTCGAAAGGTTATGCTGCTTTTTTAAGTTCCTCATCCTCCTTTTGTTGGGGTGTCATAATCTCTCGGAATCTTTAAGCCAGTAAATATCAGGCTTTCAGATTCCTTTTTT
>CANOFW010000045.1 GCA_947565425.1 uncultured Lachnospiraceae bacterium | reverse complement strand
GGCTCGATACTTTTCAAACTCTCCGGGAGCCGGACGCTTGACAGGGCTCTGCAATTACAAAATACGCCCTCGCTTATGGCATTTATCCCCTCCGGCACAATGATTTCCCGAAGCTTTCCACATCCCGAAAATGCATACATTCCAATTTCTTCTACGCTTTCCGGCAATACAATGCCTGTAAGGTTGGAACACCTTAAAAATGTCCAACGACCTATTTCCTTCAGGCTTTCCGGCAGGCAGATCTCCGAAAGGCTGCTATAGATAAAACCTTCTGCTGCAATCTTTTCTATTCCATCCGGGATTGTCAAGCTGCCCTTCCTGTTACGGGGACACACCTCAAGGGTCTTCATATCTTTGTCATACATGACGCCGTCTTCTGACCGGTAGGCCGCATTCCCTTCTTCCACAATAATTTCCTCAAGATTATGCAGCTCATCAAAGCTTCTGTGAGGAATGTCCGTAAGCGTCTCCGGTATAATCAATGTCTTCGTCTCATACACTTCACCAGACTCCGCACAGGGGCTAAATACATATTTATCAACAGCTGTTACTGCCTTTCCTGAAATCTTCGCCGGGATTTCCAACACTTCCGGGCCTTCACCCCTGTAATAATCAAGCTGCAGCGTGCCGTCCTTTTTCACCCAATATTCCCAATTCTCAGAATAATAGTAAGTCGTGCCAAGAAAATCATAACTTCCAATTTCTTCCTCTTCCGCGGCGTATACCGTTTCCTTTGCCCCTGGCTGCCCTGTGATGCATGTAACCGCAAGCAATAAAACCGGAAACATTATTTTCCATTTTTTACCCATTATCCATTCCTCCCTTCCCTGCCCTGCACAGATCGTATATCTTCCCTATTCCACCATTCCCGACATGACGGCTATGTCTGCCGGCAGCAGACCCAGTATTCTCTTTTTCATTTGAATTTCTCCCCTTCGTTGACGGTTTGGTTTTTATATTTGCCCTATATCAGGTTATATACATATCACTACTTCACCGTGATCTTAATACTCCCCTTTTTCTTACTTCCATCCTTCGCCGTCGCTGTGATCACTGCTGTCCCTTTTTTCTTCGCTGTGACCTTTCCTCTTCTATCTGCCGTAACAACCTTCGGATTGGAGCTTTTCCAGGAGACCTTTGTGTTGTCCGCGCTGGCGGGAACCACTGCCAGATTCAGTATCTGGGCATTTCCCTTTTTCATGGTCCTGCTTCCGGTTACCTGTACCTTTGTCACCTTAACGGCTGCTTTTGCTGCCGACAGGGTGACGCTTACTTTCTTTCCGTTCAGGGCTGTGGCAGTGACAACTGCCTTCCCCGCTTTTTTCACTTTGACTTTTCCGTTCTTTACAGCGGCTACCTTAGTGTTTGATGATTTCCATTTCACGGCTGCTTTTTCCGTTCCCCGGACTGCCTGCAGGGTGTAGCCCTTTTTCACTTTTACCTTAAATTTCTGGGCATTTTTTACGCTTTGCCCGTTAAACAGAAGCCCCAGCCTTTTTCCGGAGGCGCTGCTTATAATCCGGTAAGGGATGTTGTTTTTCTGGGCATATTTTTGGGCATAGGAATTACTGCTGCATTCTATAACTGCCTTATCGCTTTCGAAAAATGCTTTTGATCCAATCTGCCTGACGCTGTCCGGGATACGGATGCTTTTCAGCCTGCTGCATTCGGAAAATGCATAATTCCTTATCATTGTAACCTTGTTTGGAATAACGATATTCTCCAAACTGCCACATTTACGAAATGCATCTGGCTCGATACTTTTCAAACTCTCCGGGAGCCGGACGCTTGACAGGGCTCTGCAATCCCAAAATACGGCATCGCTTATGGCATTTATCCCCTCCGGCACAATGATTTCCCGGAGCTTTTCACATCCCAAAAATGCATGCCTTCCAATTTCTTCTATGCTTTCCGGCAATGCAATGCCTGTAAGGTTGGAACACCCTTCAAATGCCCCACCTTCTATTTCCTTCAAGCTTTCCGGCAGGCAGATCTCCGACAGGGCGCTATCGTAAAAACTTAATCTTGCAATCTTTTCTATTCCATCCGGGATTGTCAGGCTGCCCTTCCTGTTACGGGGACACACCTCAAGGGTCTTCATATCTTTGTCATACATGACGCCGTCTTCTGACCGGTAGGCCGCATTCCCTTCTTCCACAATAATTTCCTCAAGATTATGCAGCGTTTTAAAGCTTCTGTAAGGAATGTCCGTAAGCGTTTCCGGTATAATCAATGTCTTCGTCTTATGCACTTCATCAGACTCCCCGCAGAGGCTAAATACAGATTCATCAATAGAAGTTACTGCCTTTCCTGAAATCTTCGCCGGGATTTCCAACACTTCCGGAGCTTCTCCGTAGTAATGATCAAGCTGCAGCGTGCCGTCCTTTTTCACCCAATATTCCCAATTCTCAAAATAATAGTAAGTCGTGCCAAGAAAATCATAACTTCCAATTTCTTCCTCTTCCGCGGCGTATACCGTTTCCTTTGCCCCTGGCTGCCCTGTGATGCATGTAACCGCAAGCAATAAAACCGGAAACATTATTTTCCATTTTTTACCCATTATCCATTCCTCCCTTCCCTGCTATTTGGAATAACTATAATTTGACAGTTTATTCCTGTAACTATCCGTGATCTCATTTGCACATTTCTGGTAGTACAATAAGCGGAACGCCCCTTCCGCATCCCCTCCATAACCGGCAAGGTTCTTAATCAAAAACGGCGCCACGCAGTCCTTGTGGCCTTCGTGGAAACGCCGCAATATCTGGTCACAGGTGATCTGCGCCGCCTCTGCCCTTGCGCTCACCACAGTAGTCTTATCCTCCTCATAAGCTGCTTTTACGTCAACCCATTTTCCATTTTCCTTTACCCAGGCACGGTGCGCATAGGTGTCGGTGGCGGAATGGATTGCCATCCCCAGAATTACATAAGACATTGCCAGGTCTGTTTTCTTTATTGGCATATCAGCAGTTGATACCATGTCCTCTCTACCCCAGTTATTATACACTGTTATAAGCGCACCTGCCAGCTTATCTAACTGCCCGGATGTGGTCCCTGTGGCAGAATTGTTCCCGGATGATGGAAATGCAGTCCCATCGCTTCTCTGCGGATAATATTTCTTTAAATTATTTGCATCCTTATGCATCATATTTGCTATCAGGGTGTGATTGTCAGAATTATTATATACCCTCCGCGCCATCTGGTAAAGGAACTTATAAAATGCAAGGAAGTTATACTTCCCTCCATGGAAATAATACCCGGCAGATGCTGCAAAACTTTCATCCGGCAGCACAGCGCCCCTCAGCAAAGCCTTCCTGCGGTTTGCGCTTAGCCCATATGATTTTCCCTCTTCCGTCTCCAGCCAATCCTTCACCATCCCCGTATGATACTTCTGCCCCCACCTTGCCTCTACAACGTCCCTGTCCATATCCACAGCTTCCACTTCCTGGGTGTTCTGCAACGGGCTTTTTTCTATCCGTTCCTCCTGGCTGTACTGCTGCTTATATTCCTCATAGATGGAAAGCGCGTATGCATAATCCGCCACTCCGGCTCCTCCGTCCCCGGCGCCTGCCGCGCTAAGCTCCAGCAGACCCTTTATAAATCCTGCCGGCATGTCTCTATCCTTCTTCCACAGGAGGGACGCTATCCCTGCCACATGGGGCGCAGCCATGCTTGTTCCGGAAAGGTAGTCTGCCCCAAAGAATGTGTCCGTTGCAGCCACGTCTTCGCCCGGCGCCAGCAGGTCAATCTCTTCACAATTTGAACTTTCCGTCGCCGGTTCCCCGGCATGGTCCACTGCCCCTACGGAAATGACCGCGTCATAAGCTGCCGGATACTCCACCGTGCCGCCATTGCCCGCCGCTGCGATCAAAAGGATTCCCTTTTCCTGCGCTTCCGTGACTGCTTTCTCCAGGGCGGCAGATCTTACTGCCGTTCCAAGGCTCATGCAGATGATGTCCGCTTTCAATTCCTCCGCTTTCCGGATTCCTGCAATCAGACGGCTTAGGCTGCAGCGGTTCTGGCAGTCCAAAATCCGGATGGAAATAATTTCTGCGGATGGGTCTATGCCTGTGATTCCACGTCCGTCATTCTGAGCGCCGATGATCCCCGCCACCGCAGTCCCATGTCCGGTTCCGTCCATAAAAAATCCTTCCATGGACTGTTCATCATCCACAAGGTTCACACTCTCTGCCACAGCTACGTCCGCCACAAGGTTTACACCGGAATCCAGCACTGCAACCTTCATTCCGCTGCCCTTTGTGCCCTCTCCGTTTTCTTCCGTATCTTCCAGATGGAGCATTTCATGGTTCCATTCTTCCACATCTTCGGTCTGCAGGAAATAGGATCCATATTCCCCTTCCCCGAAAAGGTCGCCGTCAGACAGTGTTGCAGCCGTCATGTCCACGTCTTCTTCCACAGCTTCTACCGAATCCATCCGCTCCAGTTCCTGTGCTTCTGCTGTGTCCAGATTCAACAACAGCATATTGTTTTCTTCCAGTGCCTTGGTATTTTCCTCAAGGATTTCTTCCGGGGCGGCGTCCTCCAGTATCTGTTCCGCCTCCTGAATATTGGTGACTTCCGCAGATTCTTCTGAAATCACTTCCGCAATCTCAATTTCCGGCCGGATGGCATCCTCTGCCATAGTGATAATGTACTGCTTTGTTTCTGAAGCTTTTTCTATCCCTGCCGTTTTCTCCGGTTCAGCAGCGTCCTCCGGCTCTCCCAAGCCTGTACCTTCCTCATTCTTTTCCGATTCTTCCAGGATGACGCTTTCTTCCTGCCTTCCCTGCCCTGCATAGGCAGTATATCTTCCTGCTTCCACCATTCCCGACATGACAGCTATGCCTGCCAGCAGCAGGCTCAGTATTCTTTTTTTCATTTGAATTTCTCCCCTTTCGTTGACGGTTTGTTTTTATATTTGCCCTATACCAAGTTCTTTTCTATCAGATTCACCTCTCTTTCCATTCTTTCTGCAGCTTTTTATTGAACCCTTATCTTTTCTTACTATAACAGTACCATACTTGGGATAACTTTACAAGTTTTTCTATATTTCCGCAGCACTGACGCTTAAATTAATAGTTACTTTTCATGGGTGGGAAAAATAGAGTACGATAACAAGGGACTCTCAGGAGCCCCTTATCCTGCCTTATATTCAGACAGCGTTGTATTGGCGGATTGCAATTTCTCAGATTTCGGCTGAATAGGTTTTTGTCTTGTGAATACTTCCTTTACTGATTCATAAAGGTTATCTTCACTGTCTGTTGCGAAATGGTCAAGCACGCTTAAACATTCACAGAAGTATGTCAGATGCTCAAAGCTCCTCAGCGAGATGGCCTGGTTTATTTTTCCCTTTAGAACCCGGGCCTTTCGTTCACACAGATTGTTATCCGGTTCCACAAGGGGATTTGACAGGAACAGCAGATGGTTGTGCTTATATTCCACCATCCGCAGGTACAGGTTATATCCGTCCCGATAATAGTCTGACGGCGGGGTGTCTCCGTATTCTTCCCCTGCCCTCTCCACGACGGCATCGTACCTTGCCTCAAATTCAGTGTTCTTTTCCTCTGCCATCCCCTCTGCCGGGGCAGTGTTGTTTTCGTGTATCATATCCTGTATCAGTTTCAGCATCTGTCTGTTCCATGTGAGGTCCTTTTCATTCTCCATGCTGTCTTTTAAATAGCGTTCTATATGCACCAGACACTCCTGATGGTCACAGCCATAGCTGTAAAAACATGCCTCATGGTCATGGACTTCGCTTGTTTTCCGCATGCTGCCTATGTAAAATAAAGAAGAAAGGATACGGGTCATAAGAAGGATCACGCCGGGGTATGTAATATAACTTTGATTCCTCGGATCAGGAATCTGTTTCAGCAGCGGCACAAGGTCTGGAAAAAAGTGCCGGATCAGCCTGGCTAATTCACAGGCAAGTTTAAACTGTTCCAGGTGTTCCCTGGCCTCTTTTCTTGTGATTTTTATTCTCACTTCATGGTAAAACCTCCTCTCTTTTATGGGTGTGCGAAAAAATAGTTTGGTTGCTAATTCTATTATCTCGTATCTTCTCATAAAATGGGAGGTTTTTTACAAAAAATTTTTAAGCGTCAGAGCTGCAAAATCCTTACTATATACTGTACCTGACAATCAGCAGTTCCACCGCCATCCTATCATTGAGGCTTCCGGTCTTCACATCTTCTTCAGCCTGCACACAATCCTCGACTGCCTCTCTGAGCTGTGCAAATGTAAACTTTCCCGCCTGAACAAAATTCTTACGCACAGCAAACGCAGGGATTTTCGTCTTTGCGGCTATTTGTTTGTTGTCATATCCCTGGCGTTTTAAATCCTTCACCTGCAACAAAATCTGAAACTGCCTGGCAATCAGAAATAAAATCCGCATTGGCGGCTCCTTTAACGCCAACAAGTCGTAATACAGTTCCAATGCCTGCTTTTGCTGTTTTCCGGCAATCTTATCCACCATTTCAAATATTTTCCCGCTCGTCTGTGCAACGCAAATCGCTTCCACATCCTCCTTAGAAATCACTTCCCGCCCCAAGGTATAACAAAACAGCTTTTCCAGCTCCTTGTCAATGTATTCCATATCATCGCCCGTCTTCTCCAAAAAAAGCTGTAACACCTGACGCGTAATCTTCTTTTGTTCTCGTCCCAACCTCGCCAAAATCCAACGTGTCAGCACTTCCTGATTCTGGCGCGGAAACTCCACCACCCTGCCGGCATTTTTGACTGCCTTATACATTTTGCCCCGTTTATCAACCTCATTCTCCACAAATACAAAGCAAGTCGCATCCGGGATATGCTTCATATAGTCCGCAAGTTCTTCCGAAGCGCCTTTGAACACCCCACTGTCCTCCAGCATGATTAATCTGCGTTCCGCAAAAAACGGAAGCGTCTCCGCCAAATCAATAATTTCTCCAGGATTAATATTTTTCCCCTCGTAAAACGATACATTCATCGTATCATCCGCCCCAGCCAACGCCTGCCTCAATTTTTGCCCATACTGTTTTTTCAGATAGGATTCTTCGCCGTACAAAAGATACGCTTTTTGGAAACTGCCCGCTTTGATATCCGCATCTATACTCTTCATGCTTTCCACCTGTTTTCCTTTACTCCACATATAAAATCACCATTGTCCATGCCGTCGCAAAACGCCGCCCTTGACAACTTTGGCAAAGCTGTAATAATCATACACTATTTAAGGCAAATATGTCCATACCCGCACGCCTTTTGCTTCCTGCCGTACGCGAATCTGTCCCTGTTCCATCGTGTAAAATAGCTGACTTTCTGCGTCTTGCATCCTCGCCACTGCTTCCTTGCCTGGATGCCCGTACGAATTTTTCTCAGCACAGGATATCACTGTCACTTTAGGAGCAATCGCCTCTAAAAATTCCCCGCTGTTTGCATAATTTGAGCCGTGATGCGCCGCCTTATAAAAGTCCACCTCACTTATCCCATACCGCTCAAGAACACCCTTTGCCAGCAAATCCCGCTCCTGTTCTACCCCCATGTCCCCGGTAAAAATACCCTCAAATTGCCGGTACTGCATAAACAGAGACAACGACAGCGCATTGCGGTCAACATTGCTCCCCCCATCCGGCGCAAGCACGGTAAACACAAGCTCCCCAGAGCCAAATTGCATCCCCGGCGTAACATAGACAACCTTACTGTCCGCCCGCTTTGCCTCACGCAGCAGCAATTCCATCGCCTCGTCACGAACCATATAGCGGGACAGAATTACATATTCCACCGGATAGTCCGTCTGCAATACTTCCACTAATCCGTTGATATGGTCTGCATCCCCATGGCTGACAATCCATCCTTTGATAGCGCGTATGCCACGCGATTTGAGAAATGGCAAAATGCGATATTCTCCCACTCCTTTGACATTGCTGCTGCCGCCATCCACAAAAAAACACTCCCCATCATCATTTTGAATGAAAATGCCATCCCCCTGCCCCACATCCAGTATGTTAATCTCAAATTGTGCCTTTCCGCGGACAAACAGCAAACATAGCAGCACAAAAACGATTCCCCCCAGAACATATTTCTTATGGTACCGCCAAATGAAATACAGACAAACAGCAAGAATTACATAGTAGATGATAACCATCCACAAAGACGGTTTGCCCACGATGAGATTCGCCCATGGCAACCTGCCGGACAGACGGCAAACACTTTCATAAAAGGCAAGCAGCCAGCCCACAGGCTTTAAAAGGATTGTTCCCAAAAATGGCAAAACACTGCCAACTATGCCGCCCATGAGCCCCATTGACAGCAGGATGCCCATAAACGGCAATATACAAACATTGATAAATACACTATACAACGGCATTTCATAATAAAAATAAAGGGAAAGCGGCAGCGTGGCAAGCTGAATACAACTGCTGACACACAGCAATTCCTTAACGGCAGTTACTTTCTTCTGCATAATAGTATCATGCACGCGCTCCTTCTTTGTTTGCACATCCTTGGAATGCTTCTCTGGGGATTCTCCAATAATCTTCCACACCACAACCACACCGAGAACCGCCCCATAAGAGAACAAAAACCCGGCATACCAGAGGAGAAATGGATTCTCACAAAGCTGGATGACAGCGCTAAGCGAAAGCGCCGTCAGGGAATCGTACGTGCGCCCGCAGACATGCGCCACCATTAACAATACAAACATCCCCACCGCCCGTTTCGTAGAAGTCTCCATACCAGAAAAAATACCAAAACTATAGACAATACTTGCACAGAGACATGCAGCCAATTTTCTGGGACAGCCAAACCTCTGCAAGAGGGCAAACATACCCATACCAAGAAGAGAGACATGCAGCCCGGAAATGGCAAGGACATGCGAAATTCCAGCATCACGATATAGTTCTTTTATTTCCGTATCTAGTAGAGATTTTTCCCCCAGCGCCATAGCTGCCAGCACCCCGGCATTCTGCGCGTCCATAACCTGCACATACACTTCCTGCATCCTTTGCCGCAATGTGGATAGAAACACTTTGTATTTGCTGTTACGCGCAGAGAGCAGCGTCAACGTATGCGCATAGACTTTAAATTCCCATTTCCTGCTCTGCTGATATTGTTTCTCATTAAAATTGCCCTCGTTGCGCGACATTTGAAACGGCGCGTAACTTCCGCCCGCCTGTAACTGATTGCCTGGCTGATAGCCGCCATCCTGACTGTAAATTAGAATCCCATAACCGGGATAAGATTTTCCACCCACAAATATACGGGTGTCCGTAAGATAATAGATAAATTCTTCCTGTATAAATGCTTCTGTTTTCCCTGCTCCAGCCGCGCTTTCCCGCTGCTGCGCCTTTGCCTTTGCTTTTTGCCATACTTTTCCCTGGACAACAATATCTTCCCCAGCAGAAAGACTTGCTTCCAGCTTGTCCCGCACAGATTGCTGCGCCTGTATCTGCACGATTCCAGCGCTAAACAGACCAATACACAAAAATGCACGTATACATACCGCAGGCAAAACCTGCTCCTTTAAGCGCAGCATTGTCACAACGATAAATAGCACAAGTAAGAGGAATAGCAGAAAAAACCACCATTCCTTGCTCCTGCCATACAAAATCCCCAGCATCAGCGAGAGGCACAGACAGCACGCAGTCCGCCTAATCATCCGTGCCCTCCGAAGATTCTGTCATCGGTACTTCCTCTTTGTGATTCTCCCGGACACTTGCCGACTCATCCATATAGTCCAAATCCCGTTCAAAGATCGTACTTAAATTGAACTTTTCTCGATACGTCAAATCGGTGTTTCCCTTGACGGAAATCTGGACTTTATTGACGCTTGTAAGTTCCGTCAAAGAATTGACAATGGAATAAATAACTACCGGCTCTGCAATCTCGTAATTCTGATTCATAAAACCTTCATCGAGATTCACAAAACAAACACCGTCCAGTACAGAGACGCTTACCAGCTTTGTGCCATCCGGGATTGCCGAGCGTCCTTCATCTCCCTGAGGCCCTTTTAACAACTGCTCCATGACCAATTTTTCCAGAGAAATGTTGCTGCTGTAATGAATGTCCTCCTGTACCTCCTGCACCAGAGCATCTCCCTTATCATTGGAAAAATATAACGTAATATTCGCGGTCTGTATGGCATTAATTTGTTCACCTGGATTCTCTATAAAACTCTCCTCCGTCATCATACCCACTGGCTTCCCATCTTCATCCAGAAGCGGTCCATCACCCACATAAAAAGAGACACAATCCACACCTTTAATCTGCACCAACGTCCTTACAATCGCTGACCGGCAAAGCACCTCCTCAACATTCCCCATTTCCAGATAAGCGCTGTTGAAATAAAGGGATAACTGACCGTCCTCCAATTTCCAAGAAGCAATCCTCACACCGTCTGGAATCGCTTTCTGATAATTGGGACTATCTGTCTGCCATAAAAGTTCCCCCAAAAATTCCTGGATAAGCTCCTTTTTCTTTTCTACGCTGGGCGTATAGCCAACAGCCACTGTCTTCGTCTTATCTGTATTCATATAATAGATATAATAATCAAATGCTTCTTCCTGTCCGTCCCCACAACCTGCCGGCAATGCAGCAAACAGTAATATACTTACCAGAAGCAGCATTCTCTTTGCTATTTTCATGTAATTCCTCCAATATAATTCAAGGGAATACGGACCGTAAATACGGTGCCTTCTCCCTCTTTGCTGTGCGCCTTGATTGCTCCCCGGTGCATCAGCACGGCATTTCTTGTGATGGCAAGACCCAATCCTGTACCGCCAATCTCTTTTGAATGAGACTTATCTACACGGAAAAAACGCTCATAAATGTGCTCAAGATATTCCTCTGGAATACCGATACCAGAATCTTCCACACGCACGAAAAAATATTTGTGATCAGCATTTAAAGATACATGCACCCATCCATCTTTTCGATTATACTTGATCGCATTCTCCACCAGGTTATTAAGCGCCAAAGACAATTTAACCTCGTCTATCTCAGCGCTGACCGGACGAAAGCTCTCCAACACAAGCTCAATATTCTGTTTCTCTGCAATCGGGCGCAGCCGTTTCATAATCATCTCCAGCAATTCATTGATATTCACCACCGAGATATTCAAACCGCCTGCCGCCTTATCCATTTTCACCAACGAAAGCAAGTCGTTGATAATTTTATTTTCTCGCTCTATCTCTTCTGCTATATCACCCATAAATTCTTTATATAGCTCTACCGGCACATCCTCCTGTCCCAGCAGAGAATCCGCTAGCACTTTCATCGAGGTCAACGGCGTCTTCAATTCATGGGAGACATTTGAGACAAATTCCTGTCTGGAATCATCGATTCCGCGCATACGCCCCAGCATCTCGTTAAACGCGTCCGAAATAGCTTCTGTCTCCGTATAGTCAGAAATCATCAGCTCTTCTTCCTCATTTTCCGCCTGGATTTCTTCTAAGGACTTTGTCATCTTCTTAAACGGCCATACCAAACGGTGCGCCCAAAAAAGCGCAAACGCCAGAATGATAACGGCATTTACCATCTCTATGATTTGGAGATTCTTTTTCAGATAATCATAATTCATCATGATACTGTCCGTAGATACGCTGACCAGCATAACACCCAGAGATTCCTGAGTAGTGCTGTTTTTTAAAGGAACCGCCATCTCAATGTAACGGCTGTCTGGATCATACTTGCTGATTTCTTTGCCCCGAAAACTCTTTACTACTTCTTCTGAGATAATCGTCTTACCCGTGTCAATCCCATAGGTGTCCTTCACAATCTTAAAGTGGCTATTAATAATCATCAGCCGACCATCATAAATATTGGAAATCTGATCCAACTGAACATTGATGACCTCCTCCGATAAATCAGCCATATAATTATACGTAACCACCTGGTTCGCCAATATTTTTGCCTGACTGAGAATATCAATACTGCGGTTTGAAACAGCGCGTTTCTCGTAAGACGTAAGAATCCCCACGCGCAGCACAATATTGGGGAGGATTCCAATCAGTACAATAATCAAGAACAGCCTGAACTTCAGGCTGTGGATAAACTTTAATTTCTTCATATTCTCTCCGCTGTCCTTTTACCTATCTGCCAATCCTTCCAGTCATTAAGCCTGGTAATAATAACCTACGCCCCATTTCGTATGCACATACTTAGGGTCGCTCGGATTTGCCTCAATCTTCTCCCGCAGACGCCTTACATGCACATCCACCGTACGTACATCCCCCGGGTACTCGGAACCCCAAACGAGGTTCAAAAGCTTCTCCCTACTGTATACCTTATTGGGATTCAATACCAGAATCGCCAGCAAATCAAATTCTCTTGCCGTGACATTGATTTCTTTTCCTAAGATAAATAGGCGCCGGCTCTCACAATCCAGACGTAAATCACCATTTTCTACTATGTTGATATTCTCTTCTTTCTTCTGCTTGGGGGCAGTCCTTCTCATAATCGCTTTAATCCGTGCCTTCACCTCAAGAATATTAAACGGTTTCGTGATATAATCGTCCGCACCATATTCCAGGCCCAGAATCTTATCCATGTCGTCGCCTTTTGCCGTCAGCATAACAATGGGAACTGAAGAAAACTCCCGAATCTGCTGACAGACCTCAAATCCATCCATTTTGGGCAGCATAATATCGAGAAGTATCATGTCATATGTGTTCTCCGTTGCAAGCCTGAGCGCTTCCTCGCCATCATAAGCACAGTCCACTTCCATTCCATCCTGTTCCAGACTGAATCGAATTCCTTTCACTATCAATTTCTCATCATCGACTACAAGAACCTTTTTTGCCATTCTTTCACCTCATTGAACGATGACGTAATCCTCAATTTTAGAGAACACGCCCTCTTTGATCCCTTCTATCTTCATCAAATCCTCAATTTGTGTAAAACTGCCGTTCTCCTCGCGAAAGGCTATAATGCTTGCCGCCTTCGCCGCCCCGATTCCCGGAAGTTCCATGAGTTCCTCTTTCGTAGCAGTATTGAGATTAATCTTCCCTTCCTCCCCAGTACTACCTTGCCCTGATATATTCACTGGCTGCGCTGCCGCCTCTTCCATGGTCATCACCCAAATCATTTCACCATCTGACAAGAGCGCCGCTTGATTAAAAGATTTCAATTCTGCCTGCGCAGTCGTGCCTCCGGCAAGCTCTATTGCCTGGAATACACGGCTTCCCTCGGGCAATTCATAGACGCCCGGCTTATGCACGGCGCCTGCCACTTGAACATAAATCACAGACGCAGAGGTATTGGGCGTATCACCTGCCAACTCTTCCGCAGTGGCCTCATCGTCAGTACTCGAAACGGCTTCTTCAGCATCACAGACGAGAGCATCACCGTCAGCACCCAAAGCGCCATCTTTGCCCGCTCCATTTATGAGCACGCCGTCATCCTGCGTCCTCTGACCTGCACAGCCTGCGGCAAAGAGTAAAAACATTAACATAAAGATTACTTTTTTTATATCTTTCATACTTTTCCCACCTTTCTGAACGATTGTAGGATGAGAAAAGCCTTATTTCACGAATCTCTTCTATTGTAACGAAATTCTCCTGTTATTACAAGAGTTATTTTTACTCAAAATATTAGTAACTGTTCAGCCCGCGCCATTCGCAAACCGCACTTACGCGCTTTCCGTTGCTTCGCAACTCTTTTTGCTCATAATCTGGCGTTTTGCTCATCGCCGGCATTATGTACTCATTCATGTTTACCCACAGGGCACTTAGCATGATTCGCCCATAAATTTGGCGATGGCTGAACTGTTACAAATATTACAGAAATGTTAAAAAATATACTTGACAATTCGCACAAAAAGCGTTACTGTATCATTAAGTTAATACAATAATACAGCTAAGGTGCTTTTTTGCGCCCTTCTATAAGGAAACGAGGTGATAAAATGCCATGGAATTTGAATTCCGACCGGCCTATCTTTATTCAAATTATCGAAAAAATCCAAATGGACATTATTTCCGGCTTGTATACACCAGGAGACAAACTGCCCTCTGTGCGGGAACTCGCGCAGAAAGCGTCTGTAAATCCTAACACGATGCAAAAAGCGCTCTCCGAACTTGAACGAACCGGACTTGTCTATTCCCAGAGAACCAGCGGACGCTACATTACGGAGGATACGGCTATGATTGCAAATTTAAAAACAACGCTTGCAAAGGACATTGTAACACAATTTTTAGATAACATGCAAAGACTAGGAATCAAGGATGAGGAAGTCATCTCCCTCATTTCAGAAATTATCAAAGGAGACGATCATGACACTGTTAGAATGTAAAAATCTCACCAAATTATATGGGAAACATACCGCCCTCTCGGATATTAGTTTCCAAATTGACAGCGGACATATCATCGGCATTTTAGGACCCAACGGAAGCGGCAAAACGACTCTGCTGAAACTGATTACCGGGCTTTTATCCCCTACCTCCGGCACAGTATACGTCAAAGAGGAACCTATCGGTCCCGCCAGTAAAAGCATCATTTCTTACCTGCCAGACCACACGTATTTGAATAAAAACCTGCGCATACAGGATATCATTGATTTTTTTGCAGACTTCTATGAGGACTTTGACTCCCTGCGCGCTTACGACATGATGGCAAAATTACAGATCAACCCGCGTCAGAAGCTAAAGACACTATCAAAAGGCACGCAGGAGAAGGTGCAGCTTATCCTGGTAATGAGCCGCCACGCGAGCCTCTACATCCTCGACGAGCCGCTTGCCGGCGTAGACCCGGCTGCCAGAGATTATATCTTAGACACAATTTTGTCCAATTACGATGAAAACGCCTCTATCCTGATTTCTACCCATCTGATTTCGGATATTGAAAATATTCTGGACGAGGTCATCTTTATCCAGGACGGCTCGCTGCACACGCACGCTCTGGTAGATGAATTGCGCGAAAAAGACCATAAATCTATCGACACTATTTTCCGGGAGGTATTCAAATGTTAAAAAAACTCTTAAAATACGAATGGAAAGAGACCGCCAGGCTGCTGCTCCCCATCAATCTGGCGCTTATTGTGCTGACTGTCCTTGGCTGCGCCATGCTTAGTACCAGTATCTTTGATTCTGAGGTATCAATCTTTTTCGCTGTCCCATTGTTGATCCTTTATATAATCTCCATCATAGCATTTTCTTCTGTGACGATTATCTATATTTATGTGCGCTTTTATAAGAACCTTTATACCGCCGAGGGCTATCTGATGCATACGCTTCCGGTTACCCCGATGCAATTGTTCCACTCCAAACTCATTGTCGGATGTTCCTGGTTCTGTTTAAACAGCCTGCTTAGTTCCTTATCCTTTATGGCTCTGGGATTTGCCGCCGGCTTCCATCAGGCATCCACAAATATATACCTTGACACCACGAATATAAACCTTGACCCATCTATTTCCTTTGCAGATATCTTCGGCTATCCAGTGCCAGTCTTTCTGCTCTGGCTGTTGGCAATAATGGTTTTCAGCGCCTTCTCTTCCATCTTGATGGGCTATGTAAGCATTTTGCTCGGGCAGCAGATGGAACGGAATAAGCTCGCGGCGTCCGTTGCCTTTTACTTCGGCATTTATATGGTAATCCAGATCATCACTTCCGTTGCCATGATGGTTCCGGAATTCCTCATCATGAAAGATATGACAGACGAAGAATTTATGACTATCATGTTGTCTGAAACTTTTCGTATGGCATTTCCCATGATGACCATTATCTATCTTATCATGAGTATTGTATTCTATATCATCTGCCGTGTGCTGATGAACCGCAGGGTCAACCTCGATTGATTACGCGCTTAAATTATTTATTTTACCACTATTTTTCTGTTATCACTATGCGATATGACGCATAATATTCTTTTCTCAAAACCGCATAGTCAAATAAATGCCTCCCCTCTATAATCTTGCCTAGAGGGGAGGTGTTCTGCAATGAAAAAAAATAAAAACGCAGCAGGATTTTTCCTGGGCGATGTAGAAGAAACTTATTAAGTACAGCAAATACGAAGCCGCTGTACCAGTAACTATTTTGCAATCAAGGTTTTGACAGATACATTCTTCGCACAATGCGCCTGTTCACGCTGTTTTGATTGACAAAATAGTCGTTTAAACTTTTATGCCGTAACGGTATTCGGCATATTTTCTCACCTGTTCCGCACGTTCGTGCTGGCTCGTTGCCTGAAAAATGGCAACACTCTGATAAAAACTTTCTTTCGACACATCAAACTGCCCCAGCTCTGCCAGCGCACAGGCTTTGTTGCACAACAGCATGGGAAACGTGTGCAGTTTCCCATATTCAATGCAAAATTCAATTCCTTTCTGGCAGAGTTTCAGGGCTTCTTGGTGGTGCCCCTCCTGTCCGAGCCAAGTAGACAAATTCTGTAGAATCATCAAATATTTGACCGACAATTCCTGTCCGCCAAATATATGTTCCTCTATATATTCTTTCAGCTCAAATAATAACCGCAACGCATCCCACACATTGCCGACTGCGTGATATGTACAGCCGATATTGTTTAAGATACTGATTTCATGGAACGTTAAAAGCCTTGCCCGAATATGCACGCCATCAAAATCAGGAATCGTCATGCGGATGACTTCTATGAGCTGTTCCAAAATATACCGCGCATTTTCTCCTTGATGTTTGCGTATAAGAATTTTGGCAAAACAAACATACTGCTCTTCCAATTTCTGACTATATTCTTTCTTCGGAATCTGAGAAATCTTTTCTTCCAGCAGGTTGACAAGCTTTTCCGACTGCGCATAATCCTTTTTTGCCAGACAACGAGTCAGACGCTCCTCGGTCTCATAACGCTCCATCTCTTCCGCTGTAAGGTAACTATTGTATATCCGGTCGACAATTCCCAGTCTTTGCATCAACGCTTCCAATATCCTTTTTCCCGGAGCTTGAATCCCATTTTCAATTCTAGACAAGGTGGAAGCTGTGCAGATTCCGTAGCTCAACTCTTCCTGGGAATACTTTTGCCGTTCCCTGGCTTCGCGGATGAGGCTGCCGACTGCATAATGTGCCATATTCCGTCCTCTTTTCCTACCCCGCCGAAAGACGAATGACAAACGCTTTCGTATACTCCTCCCATTCCCCCTGTTCTAATACTAAACTCCCACCGTGCATTGCCACTGCTTTGTGGGCAATGCTCAAGCCCAGTCCACTGCCACCTTTGCTGTTGCGCGACTCGTCGCCTAGCACAAACGGTTCAAAAATATAACGTGCCGTCTCCTGCCCAATCACCGTCCCGCTGTCACACACACGGATGGTAATCTCCTCATCCTCCGCTTCTGCCATCACCCACACCTTAGTTCCCGAAGAATTATGACGAAGCGCATTGTTCAAAAGATTATTGATAACACGACGGAACTGCACCTCGTCTACTTCCAAAAAAAACTCCTCTTCCGGGATGAGCGCAATCATTTCCATGCCCTTTTCTTCAAAATCCATATACATACCTGCCACGCATTCCCGCAATAGTTCAAAGATATCTACTCTGGTCTTGTTGAGCGCAAATCCTTCACTTTCTAACTTCACATATTCAAACAGAAAGCTTAACAGACCGCTCATCTGCATGGATTTATTATAAATCGCTTCCAAATATTCCTGCTGTTTTTCTCTGGGAATCCCCTCATCCTGATCCCCCTGTTCCACCAACGCTTTGGCATAACCAGCTACGGTTGTCATAGGCGTTTTCAAATCATGCGCCACATCCGACAACAAAAGATTCCTTCTCCTGTCATATTCCGCTTTGCGCTGCCGCTCCTGTTCTTCCATACGCTGAATCTGCGCGCTTACTGTCTGCCCAAACGCAATTGCGGCGAACACATAAGGCAACAGTAACGTAAAAAGAATTAGCAACGTCAGCGCAATCATTCCCAGAATAAAAAAATTCCTCTGCGCCGAGTTCATTTGCAATGTCTGGCTAGAAATTTTACCTGTCATTACGCTCCCCGCTAACTGCTCGCCAAATGTACGCAAAGCAAATCCTACTACGTCCGGCAACTGATTACAAATTCCCACAACAGCAAGATACAGTCCCCCGCGACACAGCGCGCTGATGCTTTGTCCGCTCTCCAATCCTGCTGTAAAAAATTCAATATGCAGATTATCGGACAACCAGGGAAAAACCGCTTCCTCATATATCCCATTCAATATCCATTCACTCATGCTCACCAAAAAGAGAATTAAAAGAAAGCGTTTGATTAAGAACTTTTTCCATTCTTTGTTATTCATCCCTACTCTTTCTCCATGCGATAGCCAAGTCCGCGGATTGTCTTGATATAGGCGCTGCCATCCTCAGACAGTTTTGCACGAAGCCGGCTGATGCACACCATGATATTATTGTCCGCGATCGCATATTCTTCTCCCCAGACATTTTCATATACTTGTTGCTTGGTAAACACCTTACCCGGATATTCCATAAACATCCGCAACAGCTTATACTCTACAGATGTCAGGTCAATCGGACTGTCCTCCTGGTACACCACACACTCTTCCGTGTCCAGTCGTAAATCTTTCACTTCAAGCTGCTTTACTTTCTCCCCTTTTGCCCCCAACGAATAAAACCTGCGAATATTAGAGTTGATTCTTGCCATTGCTTCCATGGGATTAAAAGGTTTTGCCAGATAATCATCCGCCCCCAGATCAAGCCCGAGAATTTTGTCAGCATCCTGGTTTTTGGCAGATAGAATCATCACTGGTATATTACTGCTCTCACGCAGCTTTTTTAACACATGATATCCGTCTACCTTGGGCATCATAATATCCAAAAGAGCCATATCAATTTCTTCCTGTTCCAAGAGAGAAAGGGCAGATTGCCCATCTGCCGCTTCCAGTACATGATAACCATCCTTCTCCAGATACAGACGGAGCAATTCGCGAATCTCTGCCTCGTCATCTGCAATTAGAATCGTATACGCCATAGCTGCTCCTTTCCCTTCAATCAGATGTTTTACGCATAGTAATCCATATTTATGGGCTGCTTCTCCACTGTCTGCATACCCTTTAATTTCATATACAAAGCTGCATTTGTCTGATTTACATAAGGATTCACATAAAAAATACCCAAAATGCCCAATGTGATGCCATTTAAAATATACCATCCCAGGAAGGATAAGTCCAGCACAAAGACTTTCCATTTGTTCCCCTGCATCATATGGCTACTCAATGCAAAGGCTTCCTCTCTGCTGATATCAGAATTATCTCCTAAAATATACGGAATCATCCTGTATTCATAAGCCTTGATAATTCCTGGAATAATAAAAAGAAGGCTCCACAAAAAAATATATAAATCACGGAAGAACAGTATATTAACACAATTCAGATAATTATGGTCAAACGCAAAACATATTTCTCTGAGGTTTGCATCTCCCCGAAGATTTTGTGCAAAAAAGTGTTTTGTACCCACTTCCAATGGATTAAGCAAAAAAACAGACAAGGGAATGGCAATAAGCAATGCCACTGCAATTACAATTATAATTACTACAATAATTACAGAAGCTACAGCCGCCGCAGTCACTACGCTCTCGGTTGCATTGCCATCTGCAATATCATCAAAGATCGTATCTAAATCCATATCATACTCTTCATCATCCCAGCTATCTTCTGTATCATCCCAGCCATCCTCTGTGTCATCCCAGCCATTTTCTGTGTCATCCCAGTCGTCTTCTGTATTATCCCAATCATTGAAATTGTCGATAAAATCATCATTATCATCAAAGATACTATTTCTCGTGAAAGCATCGCGAATCCCGCTGTATGACCCACCAGAACCAAAACCAGCCCCCCCGCCTAACAATGCCATCAACAACGCTACTAGCACACATTTCCAATAGTTCATGCGAAACCGCCGTTTCGCCGTTTCTTTCAATTCACTTCTCGTCCACATATTTATTACCTCCTTCTCAAATAACTTGCAACAGGTCATTTGTTAATATCTTTTCCTATACTATATCTTATTTTTCTTAACCGGAAAACATTTTTTCCTTACAGAAACCTTACAAAATTCATCGAAAAATCTCAATATCCATATCAATAGCACCATTTATCCCGTCTGTCATATCATATTAAAGAACAGAAATATAAGAAAGGATTTCATCACTATGGCAAATTATAACACAAATTCCAGCTGTGGTTGTAACACGAGAATGCCACAGCGTTCAGACGCATATAGACCAGCCATGGCACAGCGTCCTATGGCTGACAGACCGCCAATGCCCCGCCGATGCCAGGACCATATGGATAAAGAAGACCCCTTAGCAGGTATGGCAATCGCCATGGCTTATGTTCCGTGGCAATTCATGCATGAAACTTATGATCCGGATAAGGCATTACAGTGCGGCACAATTTTCCCGGAACTGAATAAACCTTTTTATGGGAAAGGAGGATGTCCGAAATGAGAGAAAATAAAATGGAGCAGACAAAACTTTTCCAATGGATAAATATGGTAAGCTTTGCTGTAAACGACATCGTGCTTTACCTGGATACCCATCCAACCGACCAGGAAGCAATCGCATACTTCAACCATTTCCGTGAGGTCCGCACAAAAGCGTTGAAGGAATATGAAAACAATTACGGACCGCTGACTCTTGACACTGCAAAACCGGATCAGATGTGGCTGTGGTCTACCCAGCCGATGCCCTGGGAAGGAGGTTACTGCTAAATGTGGAATTATGAGAAAAGATTACAATACCCTGTCAACATTACACAGACCAACCCGCAGATTGCCCAGGTCATCATCAGTCAATTCGGTGGACCGGACGGCGAATTATCTGCTTCCATGCGCTACCTCTCCCAGAGGTATACAATTCCTTACCGTGAAGTAGCGGGATTATTGACCGATATCGGTAGAGAAGCCCCTGAAATGTTCCAGGGAGCCGCCAATCGGCATGCCCGATTTTCATTGCGGCGACCGTCTTGCCCCTGACCTACGGGAGGGGGCGGTTCCACTTCAGGGGCTTGCGCTTTTTGCAACCGTATAGCTCCATTTGAGGGGGAGCAGGTTCAAATACACGTCAATATGGTCTTTATCAT
>CANOFW010000044.1 GCA_947565425.1 uncultured Lachnospiraceae bacterium | reverse complement strand
TATTTTTTGCATAGAAAAGGAGCTGCGCACTAATTACTTAGTGCGACAGCCCCATGGAATTTTACGCTGCTTGCCTTTATCATCTGTTTCTAACTTCCACAGTATAAAATTACTATGTTTGTTCATCTGTGGAGGAAGATAGAAATCTGCCATTATATCTGACCTTACTCAATTACCACATATGTTTGCAATTCTTACATTTATATTGTTTGCCAATTTTACCACTTGCCAATCCAACGGTCTCAACTGATACGGCTCGATCAATCGTAGATATTCTTTCAATATTTGTTGAATTACAATGAGGACATTTCGGCTCCAACGCCTCTACTGCTCTGCGGAAATCCTCTTCTTGAACTTTTTGTCTCTGATACGCTTTTTTGTCCGTTTTGTAAAGTTCACAATCCTTTTGATATTGTTCCATCGCCTTAACATGTTGATTATAAAAGATAATTGCAACAATTATCATCAAACAAAATCCAATCAAACCCAGTTCCATAAGTTGGGTACACATAAATAATGAAAGAACTGCACCGCCAATACCTATCACGATTCCATATATATTGTCCTTCGGCTTTTGGGGTTCTGCCACCTGATTCATTCTCATTTCAAAAATCTGCTTATCCTGCTTTTTTTTCGCACGCTTATCGTAATGAGCCTTTATTCCATATCCACACACAGGACACGACTGCGCGCTATCCGAAACCTTCTCTTTTCCACATTCTGGACACCTAACAAGAGCCATCATCACATCTCCCTTAATAATCTTTTACATTATTATATCCCAAACATGCCGAACTTTCAACATTTTAATGCAGCCCTTGCAAATCAGAAATATCATCTATGGGAATTCCTATACCGGCAATATTCAGCACCCTGCGTATTTCATCTATATCGGAAACCTCACCCGTTACCTGCACGTATTCCCCATCGCGGAAATACTCAGCTCTAACGACATCCATCCGGTGAATTTGATGCAATATACGGTCAAGTTCCGCTTTGCGCTCCTCGCTCAATTCTTTTTGGGGTTCAAGGAATCTCTCTTTTTCTGCAAGCGCCTCCCGAAAACCTTTTAAGGCGTCAAACGGCATAAATTGTTTTGCTCGATTTGCCTGATCCATTCTATGCTGCACATTACTCACCGCTTTTATGTCCTCCTATCTGACGATTTCGCTCCATCGCTGTTGCAGCCTCTTGCAGATCCATGCCCCGAACAATGGCATTTTTCCCATACCGTTGCTTAATCTGAAGCACAGCACGCTGCAATTTTCTTTCTCGCTCTGCCTCTGCAAAATTGGTAAACATATGATACTGCTCATAGGCTTCTTTTGTAATACTGTTGCAAGAAACATTGAGCTTACGGATGTGCTTGCCCCTGTGTACCATGCGCTCATATAAGTCCAGGATGTTTGGTATAATCATATTATAATTGTTCGACGCAGCAGTTATGGTCACAGTTCCCACCGTCGGCTTCATTGCTGTCTCATAAGAATAGCCGACTGTTAAAGTAAATGATTGGCAAGCCACTCCCTGGGACGCCATGTCGAGGCAAAGGCTATCCACCATTTCTTTGACAATGAGCCTCCCCTCCTCAAATGTATAATCTTTAAGGAGCACCTGTCCGCAAGAAAGAGAACTGCTTTGCGGCCGATAAGATTTTATATCCTTCATAGTAGTGCTTTCCCTGCCCCACGCATGATCGATGAGAAGTTCCGCATCCACGCCGAACATATTGTAAAGCATATCCTCGTCTGCATGGGCTATATCACGCATTGTCATAATTCCTACATGACTCAGGCGCTTTTGCGTTCCTGCGCCCACCCGCCAGAAATCTGTAAGCGGCATATGCTCCCACAAGGTATTTTGGTACAATTCTTCATCAAGACAACCTATATTATCAGTCACATGTTTCGCCATAATGTCCAATGCTACCTTTGCCAAATAAAGATTGGTTCCAATGCCAGCGGTCGCCGTAATCCCAGTCGTTTCCTTGATATCATCCATAATCTTAACTGCAAGTTGTCTGGCGGTAAGCCGGTACAGCGCAAGATATTGCGTCACATCAAGAAATGCTTCATCAATAGAATATACATGAATATCCTCTTTCGCCAAATATTTCAAATAAACCGCATAGACATTGGCAGAATATTGGATATAAAGCTTCATGCGCGGCGGCGCCATAATATAGGCAATATTTTTCGGAATCTCATACACACGACAACGATTTTTAACCCCCAACGCTTTCATGGATGGGGAAATAGCAAGACATACTGTTCCTGTCCCGCGCTCCGGGTCTGCTACCGCCAAGTTTACTTTCATCGGATCAAGACCGCGTTCTACACACTCCACGGAGGCATAAAATGACTTTAAATCTATGCACAGATATGTCCTTTCCTCCATGCAAACCCCCTCCAACAAACACTTTTTCCTTAGTATCTGTCCCGCGGAGATTTTTACTCACTTTTCTCATAAAAAATGGCGAAACACAAATAGAAAGGTAATTGCTTTTTTTCGGCATATCCTGTAAAATAAACAATATCATAATTATGATTTTCTCTTTTGTAAATGGAGAAAATACGTAAGATACACCGGGAGGAGTTCTAAACCATGAAAAAATCTATCAACCAATCCACACTTACTATAATTTTGAATGGATTGTCCATTCTCGCACTACTTTTTATGGGGATTGCACTATTTGGGAATAGTCACATTCGTGATTTGCTGAATACAGCAAATGCAGAGCGGTTTGATTTGACTTATAATGCGAACCGCTTCATGAACGGCTCTGCTTACTTAACGAATGAGGTGCGTGCATTCGCAGCAACCGGAGACCAGCAGCATTATGACAACTATATGATGGAAGTCAATGAACTGAAAAACCGCGATATTGGCGTCGCTACCATGCAAGAAATTGGTATCACTGCGGACGAACAGGCCATGATTGATGAGATGTCGTCACTCTCCAATGAGCTTGTTCCCTTAGAAGAGGAAGCCATGAAAAAAGTGCAAAACGGTGACCGGGAAAATGCCATTGCATATGTCTATGGCAAAGATTACAACAGCGCTATCACCAAGATTAATTCACTCAAAGAACAGTTTCTTTCCGCACTCGACACAAGGACTCTGGCACGTATCGACGATCTGAATAACCAGGCAGGCTTCATCAGAAAAGCAATGCTTCTGACTTTGATTATTATTGACATTATCCAGTTAGCCATTATGCTTGTCACTAACAGACGTGTATTGCGGCCGGTTATTGCTGTCCGCGACCAGATGGGTGAGATTTCAAAAGGTAACCTCTCTGCTAATTTTGCCTTGAAATCAAACACCTCCGAGATCGGTATGTTGGTAGAATCTATTCATGAGACAAAACGGGAACTGAAGAAGTATATTCAAGATATTGACGACAAATTAGCTAAGATGGCAGAGGGCACGATGGACCTCACGATCGGCGACGATTACCGAGGTGAATTTTTACCCATCCAAAACGCAATGCGTCAGATTTTAGATTCACTTAACGAAGCTCTCTCTCATATAAGCTTTACCGCCGACCAGGTATCGGATGAATCCAGGCAGATGGCATCTGACGCGGAAGTATTATCCAGCGGCACCGTGCGCCAGGCGGCCGCTGTAGAGGAGCTTTCCGCTAGCATTCAAGATATTTACGGACAGGTAGACCGCACTTCCAAGGACGCTGACACGGCCAGCCAGCATTCCGCAGAAGCCGCACGACAACTGCAAATCTGCTGTCAGAAAATGGAAGCCCTGACAAATGCTATGAATGATATTTCGGAAGCTTCCCACCAAATTGGCGGCATTATTAAGACAATTGAAGACATTTCTTTCCAGACTAATATCCTCGCACTAAACGCTTCCGTGGAAGCTGCACGTGCTGGAGAAGCTGGCAAAGGATTTGCCATTGTTGCCGGAGAAGTGCAGAACCTCGCCAATAAGAGCTCCGTATCTGCACAGGATATCTCTGAACTGATTGAGAATTCCATGAAGCTTGTAGAATATGGCTCTTCTCTGACAGAGGAGACAACAGAATCCATCTCGGCTGTCGTTTCCAGCGCTCAGGAATCTTCCACGATGATAGAGCGAATTGCCGAGTCTGCCATTTCTCAGTCTCATTCACTACAGCAGATTACACAGGGTATGGAACAGATTTCGGAAGTTGTGCAGACCAATGCTTCTACGGCGCAGGAATCCGCAAAACTAGCAAGAGATTTACAAAACCAGGCAGAAGGACTCAAAGTTTCTGTACATAGATTCCGGCTTCGTAAATAGTTCTCACACAAGTTTTATTTATCATTTTAGAAAATATCAAAGGAACGAACAGCGCTTTTTAAACTCTGTTCGTTCCTTTTTCTTATCTTTCTGTATTCCTACCGTAACTTGTGCACACCAATTCTCTGCGAGAATAGAAAACAGTATAAAGCGCTGTAAGCACAAGCAAAATCAACGCCGCTACCATACTCGCCAAACATCCCATTTTCCCAGAATGATAAACATTTTCCCCCATTTTATAACTGACTATCAGGGAAAACATCATGGAGAGCGCCAATGGAGACAGGAAACGTACACGATTCTTAAACAAAAACAGACGATACCGTTCCGCCTCGCTCATGCCAATCATAAACAAGCTTTTTTGCAGCCGCCGGTTTTCCTCCTGCTCCGCCGTAATCCGAAATCGAATCAGTAAAAATGCAGCCAACAACAAAAGCGCCTCCACAAAACACAATAAAAACATCGCAAACTGCCCAGACTGTCTTGCCTCCAGATACCGTTCTATTTTGGCATCCGCCCGAAAATACCGCTGTTCTTTTGGTGTAACCTGATTCTTTTCCTGTAAAAAGGATTGGAACGCCAACACACCAGCCTGCGACTCTCGCCAATTTTGCAACTGAAAAAGATACATTGTCCCATACCAATAATTGCGGTTTGACTTTAGTTTATCAAAATCCCTATCATTTAATATCAGCGTACGGTCCGCAAGCGTTGCATTTTTATTAAACAGTATTCTAACATCACTTCCGCAAGACTGCAAAGATGCTTCTATATTAGGCGCCTGCCCCTCCTTCTCTCCTTCGTCCTCAATCTTCAAGGAAATATGTGGAATTTCCACAAGATCATAATCATATCCATCCTCTAGCTCATACTGAAATAAATTCAAAAATGTTCCCGCCGGAATACGATAACTACACCCCAGCTTTTTATTTACCTCGGACACGGAGAGATAATTAAATGCCGCATCCCTCGCATAAGAAATCTGTGTAGTTTCTGTAATCGTAACATTATGCTCTTCCAAAACAGCCGCAAGTTCCTGCGGTGAAACGTTATTTTTGCCAAACATCTCAGAGTAGGCTAAATCATACGGACAATAGTTCTCTACATCACGCAAGATTGCAGACTGAAATACAGAGCAAAAACTTACCAGATATAGTACAAAGCCGACCAATAAAGCAGAAAAAACCGTGCGCATGAGCCAATCCCTTCGATGACGCACAAGCAAAGAAATTTCCAACAGATGTTTTCCCATATAGCCCGGAAAACACTTCTTCACCCAATGGTAAGCCCTGCCTTTTTGTTCCGCCTGATAAGGGGCTAAGAGCAACAGACGTATGCGTTTGCCCATGACCCGAATAGACGTATACACGGCTGCAAATACAAGCGCAATCCCATAGAGAAACGCCGTAACACTATAAGCCTCATAAGGAATCCGCCATCGCAACTGTGTAATACCAATTATTTGTGAAATCATTGCATAAAAAATCGCCGAAAAACAAGTTCCCGCCACGAAAGAAGCGCCCAGGGCAAGTACACCCAAGGCAATTCCTTCCAGAATCAGTCCTTGACAAGCCATTCGCCTGCTCATGCCCAAAGAAAGCATAATCCCATACTCTTGCTCCCTCGCAGAAAAGAACACCGCATAAGAACACGGAACAAACACCAGCAAAATGACAGCCGCAAGAATACTCGGAAAAATAATATTATTGCTGATCATCGAGTTGACTACCTGCCCATCCATAAAAGATGGATTGGTAAAAATAGTGGCAAAACAGAA
This sequence comes from uncultured Lachnospiraceae bacterium, assembly GCA_947565425.1. GTDB lineage: Bacteria > Bacillota > Clostridia > Lachnospirales > Lachnospiraceae > Petralouisia. The sequence goes on along the minus strand of CANOFW010000044.1, from coordinate 18,401 downwards.
AAATACGGTTGACGCCAGGAAACAACCTAGAAAATACAGGCGGTATCTGATAAAATTTTTACGAAACATCTTCATAGAAATCTCAAAGAACGTCATCCTTGACACCTCCATGCTCCAGACGAAGTATGCGCTGACAGAAAGAAGCCGCCCGCGAATCATGTGTAACAATTAACATACTTACCCCTGTTTTTCGGTTCAGCTCCAACATACAGCCTAGAATATTTTCGGCTGTCTGCCCGTCCAAATTTCCGGTCGGCTCATCGGCAAAGATCAGATTCGGTTCCTGCACCAAAGCTCTGGCAATGGCAACCCTCTGCTTCTGCCCACCGGACAGCTCTGTAATCCCTCTTTCCTCCAATTCCTCTATCTCTGCCAGTTTGAGCATTTTCTGCAACCGCTGCTTCTGCTCTTTCTCACTTCGCTTATCCAAAATCATCGGCAATAAAATATTTTCTCCCACAGTAAGGCTTTCCAACAATTGAAAATCCTGAAATACCATGCCAAAATTTCTTCTGCGGAAAAGTGCAAGCTCCTCACGGGTAAAAGAAGATAACTCTTTACCATCTACGAAAACTTCCCCGGAATCCGGCAGATCAATACCACTCAAATTATGTAGCAACGTCGTTTTACCGCTGCCAGAAGAACCCATGATAGCCACCATCTCTCCCTTTTTCACCTGCAAAGAGAGATTCTTCAATACTTCTGTCTTTTTTCCTCTGGTACGATAACTTTTAAAAAGGCTTTTCGCTTCTAAAGCATACATAACCATCCTCCTAATATTCAATTTTTCGCAAAGCAATCATACGTAGGGATTTGCTGGAGAAGTTTATGGCAGCCATAATCCCAGCCTACAACCGGGCGACAAAAAATCTTCCGTGAAATATATATTACATGATTTGCAAAAGGATTTCCGTTGGGGTAACCGCAGGAATTCCAAAACCTTCAAAATCTCTTTTGTTTCGGGTGGCAATATAATCACAATGTATAGATTTGGCGCAAGTAGCAACAAGACAATCCTCGAAATCCTTTGCCTTTTTCTGAAATGCAATAAGAATATCATTGTTCGTAACACTGCATACTTTTGCAATCTCTAAAAGTTTTCCGACTGCCTTATATGCCATATCAGTGCTATGAGTATATTTTCTTACAAGATAGTAGATATCGGTAACAGAAGATACTGATACAAAACCGTCTATTTTGTGTTCTTCACAAAGCTTCAGAACCTTGTAAGAATCTTCTACAAAAGGTTCTCTTTCCAATAAAACATCAATTATTACGTTCGTATCACACATTATTTTCATTTTTTAACAGACGCTCCTCTCGCAAAGAATCCATATCTATATCAGAGGCAACACCGCCAAGCATTCCGCGCAGGGAATCTACCGCAGAAACTTGGGGATTTACAACTTTAGCAACTGTTTTTCCATTACGAGTAATAAATATATCTTCCTTGGCAATTAATTCAAGGTACTTTCCGAAATTAGCTTTAAATTCTGTCGCTGTAACAACCATAACTAAATCCTCCTTCCTTCGAGTTATTGTTATTATATACGATTTTAGAAATAAAATCAATAAAATCGTGCGAAACAAGAAAAAGTAATATTAAGATTCGTTCGATATATAAGAAAGATTCCGTTGGGAAAAATATGATTTGGAAGTCTAGAGGCAAGACAAGGGAGCAGCCCCACACAGGACAAGATACCATTCAAGTGTAAGGGATATAGAGGATCTCCATTCCGGTCAGGAATTTAAAGAATTGCCAAACACATACACAATTTTTATCATTGAAAAAGATTTTTATAGTCAAATGGGAAACAGAATTACATCTGGAACCTGCGCATGAAAGATATTGTGGTATACCATACGATGAAAAGCAAATCCATAGAAACTTTAAAGCGAAGCGCTATAGCTGTTTCTTTTTGGGCCGTTCATCATCAGATTCGAAAAAACAAAGATATCCCCATAAAAACCAGTGATTAATTTCAAATCCATCTCAAATTTTATGGGGATCTTTTTCATATCTGCGCAAGTTTATGTGTCTTTTTAGATTTTATATGACGCTCTGCGGGGGCGGCGCCCGGACTATACTTGCGATCTATTAGGATATAATTACAATTTTCAACTCAAGTATGAAACAAGATAAGGACAAAACTCAATAATATATTCAACTTTACTTGCCGAAAGAAGACATCGTTACTAAAATGGATTTTTCGGGATGTCCACAGGGATAGCGAGCATCGGATTGTGTCAGTCGCAATCCGAATTGTAAAGTCTTTTAAGGAAGAGATAGAAGGATGCTCCTTGATATGTTATAATGCTTGTGTTGTCTAACCTACACCCGGCAACGGGGGGAGGTGCTTGCATGGAGTTATTCTTCACATTTCTTGTGACTGTCGCAGCAGGTGTGGTTTGCCACCTCATCAGCAAATGGCTAGACAGGCACGACAAAGGCAACAAATAGTCTAGTGGGTGCTTTGCCACTATAAAAAGAAAAGAAGAATCCCTCGACTGTACGCTATTACGGTCGGGGGATTCGTTCTTTGCCTACATGGATTTCTCCACATTTCTTTGCCTAACGGCATTATAGCATATGCAGATTTTAATTGCAAGATACATTTCTTTTTTTAAAATAAAAATTTTATCCTAATCTGGTATCAATCAATTTCTACAGGTTTTTTGCAAAGATTGCAATTCCTGCTTTACCTTTAACAATACAGTTGTGTCAATGGATGATTTTTTCATTTGCATCCCTTTTACTTCATATGGCTTTATGCTTGGGGCCAACTAGCTGGCTCCGTGCCGCTTTTTTTAGTATAAACGCTTTTTACGCTATATGCAATCCCTATTTTCATCTTCTCCATAACTTCCAATATGCTTTTCTCTGCCCCATACATGGACGCCCGGCCATTCCCTGCATCAGCTTTTTTCATTTATTTTTCTGACTAATTCTATTGCCTTCTGGGAAAAAGGCTTATGGTAAAGGATCCTTTGGCATATCAGCAGCGCATCTTCATACTGTTCATTCCGGTAATACGCGTCTACCATTAAAATTAATATTGATAATATCTCTTCCAGCCCGGTAGTTTCGCCTTCGAGTTGCTCTGCCAGCTCAACGATCCGCTCCCTGTTTCCTTCTGCATCCTCTGAAAGAAACTCGTCCATCTCCATTACAAGGCAGGAAATAACGGAAAGCTTCATTTCCGCCTTTAAGTCATTCCTCCTTTGGGCTATGTCTTCATACATCCCCGCCGCTTCCTGGTACTGCCCCTTGGAAAGACAGAGATCTGCCAGTTCTTTGTATGCGAAAACATTGTCAGGATTTTTTTCTAAGCATTTCCTGTTATTACTTGCCAAGGACGTATTCATCATTTTTCATCACTTTTCCTTAATTTTCTCTGTTTCCCATGCTCTAAGTCATGGAATATGACACACTTTAGCTTGTCCCTTACGTTTGGGGTACTGATAGCACAAAAATGTACCTTGACTAAATACTTTGTCTTGCTAATTGTCTGTTATATGCAGGACGGCGTCTGCCCTATGGCAGTGGTTTGAATAATGTCGCTCATGTTCCTTTACCACAAAAAATAGAGCATATAGATGTTCTTGCTTCTATATGCTCTAACGCTGTTATTATATTGGATTTTGATTGATGTGATTAATTACGATAATTACATAACTTCGGCTTCAAGTTCTCTCAATTCATCAAATGACAATGACGGAACACATTCCGCAATATCCTCAAGAGTCATTTTCCCTTTTTTATCAATCTTTTTGCGTTTTCCCTGGCTTCATCATGCCTTTCGCTTCTTATAAACGATTTCATTATCTGTTCTTCATCAAATAAGCTCATCATAATCGTCACAACCTCCTTTTCCCTGTCAAGCAGATATTCCCTTAAAACATTCCGCTCCTTGCATATGCGGATTGTTTCCGTAACCGCCTTCTGTGTCATTCCATGCTGTTTTGTCTGCTCGTTAAAAACTTTGCAGAAAATAATGTACTGATTGATAATGTCATCTGTATCGCTTTCATAGATAACCTTTGCTTTTACCTCAATATCTATATCCGCGCCCTCAAAAAATTCTTTAGACAAAGATATTTTAACGGGTCTCCGCCCTTTGTTTCCCGTAAAAATCACATAAAGTTCAGGCTTTGGCATTTTTACTTTCCGGCCTTGGTAATAGTCTTGGCAGGTATGCTGAAAATACTCGTGATAGCTTTCCGCCAGATACAGCAGCACCCTTACCAGAATATTCACTGTCCACGTTGACTGTGCTTCCACAAGTATCATCAGCTTATTATTCGCAATAAAGCCTAAATCATTATATAGGTTATCAGTCAATACATTCGTAATCGTCACGTCTGTAAGAGAATCCTCTGTTGCTGCGGCGTCCTCCGGGTGGAGCGTTTTATACAGCTTCAGCAGATAACCCTTATTTTGGAAAAGGTCAAGGAATACGCTGTTTTTCGCGGTACGCTTTGCCATGACTCTCTCTATCTGTCTTGTATCGTCCTGCACTTTAACAACTCGATTTCAAAAATTCCATACTTATGGGACTGCTAATGTTCCATAAGATGTGACGCAGGATACGGTATATCCTGCCACACTCCAATTATACACAAAAACGCCTGCCTTTACAATAAAATACACATTTATTGTTCAAAAACACCGACACCAGCCCAATCTTGTGTCTATAAACTTTAGACTTTCTTAATAGGAATTAGATATGTAACGGTATCTTTTTGGCTGTTCTCCATCAGGTTCTGACAAACAAAGATATCCCCATAAAAACCAGTGATTAATTTCAAATCCATCTCAAATTTTTTATGGGGATCTTTTTCATATCTGCATATATTTATGTGTCTTTTTAAGTTTTATATGACGCTAGGCGAGGGCGGCGCCCGGACTATACTTGCGATTTATTAGGATATAATTACAATTTTTTAATCTTCTTCATCATAATACTTCAATTCCGTATTCACCATGTAATTATCAAATTTTGCAAACACTGTATTACCATAGGACTGTGCACCGTCTGCCAAATTTATAGACGGCTGATAGCTTGTCTCTTGCCTATAATATATATCATTAATATAAGAGCCTCCTTCGCATTTAGCATAGGATTCTTTTGCTTGTTCTGAATAGATTTCTGGTTTTGATATTTTAAAATATCTTGATACAGCTCCATAACCCTGATTTAAATGTTCCTCATATATGGGAATTGCAATATTTACACCTATTTGTAGCTGCAAATCATGTTCCAAATGTTTTGATAAATACGCAACACCATCAATTCCAAATTTCTTTAAACTTCGCATAACTAATTCTGGTATAACATATTCTACTTTATCTTCATGTGAATCCAAATATTTGTATGATGTGGCCATTACTAACGGCCAAAAAGAAATCATTTTATCTTGAAGTTCTTTTCTCCTTATATTCTGCCCTTCAATTGACACATTATAAAAACCATTAATTATCTCTTCCACAATCACTAAATTTAATATGCGTAACCTTTCGCCACGCTCGTCAGGAACAAACACAGAAACATAAAAATCTTCTTTAGGTCTGCCTAATTCAAGCCAACTCGTATAACTTGTAGTAGATAAATATAATGCAGGCATTCCTTCACATGTAAATCTCTGTCTTGGAATTTTCTCATATTTTTTATAAGGGCGATGTAACATCTCTTTCCTATGGCATAGTACTTTTTCAGATATTCTACCCCGATATAATGTAATAGGATGTTGCTCCATTTCTGAATAATCAAATCCTTCCTCCTTTAATTCATTATAACCTGCAATCTGTTTAATCCCATATGCTTTTTTCAATTCGGTAACAAAAAAATCGTCACTAACATACCCTTCCAGCAGTAATTCTATCTGTTCTGTCGCCTTATTAATGTTTCCCTTTTGATACCATTGCCAAGCAGATTTAATATGCCGTATATTGCTATTTATATCATTCAATAGTTGTGAATCATTATTGAAAGCAATTTTATTTTTTAAGTATTGTTCATATGCATCAAAACGTTCCCACAAATTTTTTTTAATGTCATCATTACCAATACATCTAGTTATTGAAGGAAATCCATTCACATTTCGGTCATTCTTTTCACTATCAAATTCTATTGCATTTTTTAAATCTTTTGGCAACCCATTATGTATCATTTCTAATATCTCATTACATAACTTATCTTTGACATCCATATTTTTTTGATTTTTAATATTTTTTTTCTTTGACAAAAAATATTCTTCTTCGGACACGATAATAAGGTTTTTTGGCATATTCTCATTATTGATTAGCATTTCTTTAAGCACAGCATATGGTCCTACAATTATTCTACTATTATAGTTTTTATCAAATTCAAACAATGCATCACCCGTTATTTTATTCACTAATACATATAATTTATTTTCCATATTTATAATATTTCCTATCCGCATCTAAATTTTCAAACCACAGACATCTCTGCCTATGGCTCATATTTTACCATCACTCCCTCCTCGAAATGGAACTATATTCCATACAAAAATTTCACTGTCAAATGTATTCTCCACGTTCCACACAATCCCCATAGCACCCCTCCATAGACCACTACCTTTTCGAGCAATAATCACATTCTGAAGCATTTATACCAATAGTTTTCACACTGGAGTGGTGGCATCCTAAAAAATGGATTTACAATTTCCAAACTTTCGGCAAAAGGAACATGGAAGCCAGATTTTTCACATAGTGCCTATGCGAACTTCATGGATTTAGGAATAATTTACGAAAACTATTAACTATTTGTTTTTCATTTCCAATATTTCTGAACCATTGCCTCTGCATCGTTTTCTTCAAGTTTATATTTGCCTACTATTTTTTTTATGGTTTCTGAAATAGGCAAACCTATTTCCTGGCACATCTCAATCGCTGAAATCACGGCTGCTTCTTCTGCCGCTTCTTTTCTCTCACTCTCTACATAAGCACGCATTACCTGTTCTTCATCAAACAATGTCATCATCATGTCAACAACCTCCTTTTCCCTGCTCGATAAATATTCTTTTAGGACATCCCTGTCTTTACAGATATTGATGGTATTGGTAACTGCTTCCCTGGTCCGTCCATATAATTTCACCTGTTCGTCATATACTTTTGTAAAGGCGACGTACTGGCTGATAATATCATTGTCCTTGCCATCGTATATCATTTTTACCTTTACATCAATGGCACATTTCTCTCCGTCCCAAAATTCTTCTGAAAGAGAAACATATTCTGGCTTGCTCACCCGCTTTCCGGTAAAAATAACATATAATTCTGCTTTTGGCAGCTTTACTTTTTTACTGCTGTAAAGGTTATCGTTCCTGCGTTCAAAATACTCATGATAGGACTGCACCAGATACATCAATGCACGGATGATAATATTCATCGTCCATGTGGTTTGAGCCTCCGTCAGAATCATAATTTTGTCTCTTACTGTGAATCCCAAATCATTATAGCACGCATCCACTAATATATTTTTAATCGTGATGTCCTTCAGTTCATCTTCCGTAGTTTCTGTATCTTCTGGGTGGAGCGCCCGGTATAACTGAATTAGGTATTTTTAATCCTGAAATAAATTCGTAAAAAGGCTATCTTTAATTGTATATTTTGCAATATCCGTTTTTTCCATTCCTTTTTCCTTTCATCCCCGCCATTTCAGCGGGGAAATAATCGGGTTATCTTGGTTTCATTATACAAACAAACCATCCCCTATTCAAGGACGATTCCTCACAGGGTTACGGCATAGACTCAACTCACAAGCATTTATCATAATTTGACATTTTTTCTTAAACAGGTAATGACACTTGCCTGTATATATTCCGCATTGATGAACAAGCTTTTCCCTCTATTTTCCTGATGTTCATTCACAATTTTTATGGTCGAATGGAAAACAGAATTACATCTGGAATCTGCGCAAGTTTATGTGTCTTTTTAGTTTTTATATGACGCTAGGCGGGGCAGTTTTGCTTATGCCCAGGCTCTTAATCTATTTTTTCGTAGTCCAAATTCATTTCCCTCATTTTTGCCCTTATCAGCACTTGCACTCATAAGGGAAACGATATAAAATGATGTAATGAGTCAAATACCCCACAGCAAGCTACGAGGCATGACCTAGCTTGTTCTTTCCGCCCCAAGGGGCGGGGTATTCGCACCCACAGGGCACTTACCCTCGCGGCATTCGCCAAATATCCGCGCAAGCGCGGCTGCTTGGCTCATTGCTCGCGGGAATGAAGTAAAATTAACTTGCTTAAATTTGGAGACTCTCACATGAACGTTGTCGGAATTATCGCCGAATATAACCCCTTTCATCGGGGACATGAATACCAAATCCAAACATTAAAGAAGCTTTGCCGCGCTGACTATGTCATAATTGCCATGAGTGGAAACTTTGTCCAGCGAGGCGCGCCCGCCCTCATGGAAAAATACAGCCGGACCCGGATGGCTCTGAGCTGCGGCGCTGACCTAGTCTTAGAACTTCCGTCCTTATTCGCCACCGCCAGCGCAGAATACTTTTCCGTAGGCGGCGTACGTCTATTAAACAGCACTGGCGTGGTGACGCATCTGGGCTTTGGCGCAGAAACAGATAATATACGCCTGCTCTCAGCGCTTGCCAATGTGCTGGCAAAAGAGCCAGAACATTATCGGAAATATCTTCGCCAAGAACTGAAAAGCGGTTTGTCGTTTCCTGCCGCCCGTTCTGCCGCCCTGCAAAATTATATTACCACAGACATGCCAGCCTTCTTACAGGATTGCTCTGACGAAAGGACCCCCCCGCATGTGCAGTCTTCTTACGTTACACTGGCAGAAATCGAAGATGTCCTTGCCTCACCGAATAACGTCCTTGCCTTGGAATATCTACAAGCGCTGGATGCCTGCGACTCTGCTATTGAACCAATGCCAATTCTTAGAAAAGGTAACGGCTACCACGACACTGCCATAACAGCAGATTTTTGTTCCTCTTCCGCCATCCGCTCCTTCTTGAAAAAGGAACTTCCCTATCATCAGCCAGAGAATATTTTCGCCCAAAATAACAATTGCGCGCTGCCGGAAACTGCCATGCCTAAAAACGCCTATGATATTTTAATACAATACAAGCATTCTTTTCTGTTTGAGGATGATTTGTCTGCACTACTCCACTACGAACTGCTGACAGACGACGCAGACCGCCTCGCCGCCTGGGGAGACAGCTCGCCGGAAATTGCCAATCGCCTGTTATCTGAACGGAATCATTTCACCAATTGGAGCGGATTTTGCCAGCATATAAAAACAAAAAATATCACCTACACCCGCCTCAGCCGTCTATTTACGCATATGCTCCTGCATATCCGGCGAGAAGACTACCAAACACTTACCGCTCCCGCTTATCTACGGGTTCTCGGTTTTCAAAAATCGGCTGCACCACTACTTTCCGCTGTTAAATCCCATGGCAGCCTTCCTCTCGTCACAAATCCGGCGGATGCAGAGCCACTTCTATCTGCCGAGGCACAGCGGCTCTGGCAATTTGATATGAGAAGCGCCGATTTATACCGCCTGTGCCTGGCTGCAAAAGGAGATTACACAATGAAAAATGACTACAGGCAGCAAATCATCTGCCTGTAGTCATTCTGTTCATTCAAAGTTCTCACAACAACAGCATTACTATAGGAAACGCATGAAATGAATGCGTTTCCTATACAAATCTCTATCAATGGTGGAATAAACGTATACCCGTAAAGCACATCGCCATCTTATACTTGTTACAAGTGTCTATTACATTGTCGTCCCGGATGGAGCCGCCCGGTTCCGCCACATAGGAGACGCCGCTCTTGTGGGCACGTTCAATATTATCCCCAAAGGGGAAGAATGCATCCGAGCCCAAAGCCACACCGTTCATCTGGTCCAGCCAGGCGCGTTTTTCCTCCCGGGTAAATACTTCTGGCTTGACCTTAAATATCTTCTCCCAGGCGCCATCAGCCAACACATCCATATAATCCTCACCGATATAAAGGTCAATAGAATTGTCACGGTCTGCGCGTCCAATACCGTCTACAAACTGCAAATCCAATACCTTGGGCGATTGACGAAGGAACCAGTTATCTGCTTTCTGCCCTGCAAGCCTCGTACAATGAATTCTCGACTGCTGCCCTGCGCCGATACCGATTGCCTGTCCACCTTTGGCATAGCACACAGAATTAGACTGTGTATATTTGAGTGTAATCATCGCAATTGCCAAATCAATCTTTGCCGATTCGGGAATGTCTTTGTTCTCTGTTACAATATTTGCGAAGAACTCGTCATCAATTTTCAGCTCATTCCTGCCTTGTTCAAACGTAATGCCAAACACTTCCTTACGCTCAATGGGATTCGGCACATAATCTGCGTCAATCTCAATCACATTATAATTTCCCTTCTTCTTTGCCTTTAAGATTTCCAACGCCTCCGGCTCATAGCCAGGTGCAATGACACCGTCGGAAACTTCACGCTTAATAATCTTAGCTGTCGCCACATCACAGACGTCCGACAGGGAAATGAAATCCCCAAATGAAGACATACGATCTGCTCCCCTGGCTCTCGCATAGGCATTGGCAAGAGGCGTAAATTCTATATCCAGGTCATCCACCCAATAGATCTTCTTTTCTACCTCTGACAACGGAAGACCTACCGCTGCTCCCGCGGGCGATACATGCTTGAAAGACGTAGCTGCCGCCAGTCCGGTTGCCACCTTCAATTCCTTTACTAATTGCCATCCGTTAAATGCATCCAGAAAATTGATATAACCTGGCTTGCCATTTAAAACCTTTATCGGCAGTTCTCCGTCCTCCATATAAATTCTCGAAGGTTTCTGGTTCGGATTACATCCGTATTTCAATTCCAATTCGTGCATAAATGCCTCCTGATTCTTATGTAGTGATTCACAGTTTCCTATATCCATCAAACATTTTTATTGACAATGCGCGTCTCATAGGAACCGCTTTCAATATCAATATAACGGACAAACAGCGATACCTTATTCTCATCATTTAAACTTTCCCAAATCATTTGCGTTAATGTATCAATATCGCCGTCAATTCCTACCAGCTTCGGTTCCCCCTCAAAGCTCGGCAACGGATTGCCATCTCCCATATAGGTATGAAGAAAATGTCCTTCACCATTTACGGGATTCTCATAAGCAAATGTATAGCGATTGCAGGCACTAGGATTGCCATTATTGCTCTTTAATATTGACATTGCATAATTGTAGCCGCCGTTTTCTACATGCATAATGCCAGAAATTCGCGGTGTATAATTGGGGGCATCCGGCTCAAACTCCCGCGTGCGCAATGCCTGTTCAAACGTCTGCTGCTTGTCCATCAGCTCATAGATCGTATCTGTCTGGTCCCCATTGGTTACAATCGTCTTATTCCCCAGTACACGCACCGGCGCATAGATAATGAGGCTGGGGTCGCTCAACTTCGATTCATCAAATGCCTGCGTACGAATGCCCTCGCCCTCTTCCACAAAAATACGGTTCCTGCTATTCTCACTTCTTCCCATAATAAAATAAGCAGTCACCGCGTACTTCCCATCTCCGGACTTACCAATCACAATTCCCCTGCCCGGATATGTGTTCTCTTTTAACTCTTTCTGCAACGATAATTTCTCCACTAGATTTCCTCCTTTTGTGTAAGCGGATAAGATAATAACTGCCTGCGAGAACTGTTTTATGAGATCCCTCAGGCAGCTTGATTACTTTTACAATCACCATCAGACGTACCGCACATACGCCACGCTTGACGGCTCTTTCTATATTACTGCGGCAACTGTTTCTGCGCCATCTTCTCTTTTCTCTCATCCATAAGCATGTCAATAGCGCCTACCAGTTTACCAATCTCCGGCTTTGTCAACTGTGCATCTGCGCCCAGCATCTCACCTTTATGGCGCATCTCTTCATTGACCAAAGAAGAGAAGATAACAACCGGAATATGCTTTAACGTTTCATCCTCTTTTACGAGCTTCGTCAAACGGTGACCATCCATCAACGGCATCTCAATATCCGTAATGATCATATGTACCTTATCGTCCAAAGTTCCCTCTTTTCGGAACTCACAAAGCTTATCCCAAGCTTCCTGTCCATTACTGTTGACAATTAACTTCGTATATCCAGCTTTCTTGAGACAGTCAGTAATCAGCTTGGACAAGAGCGGTGAATCCTCTGCTATCAAAATAGGTGCATCGCTTCTGTTGCGCTCTTCCAGGTTCTCCAAATCTGAAACCTGTAATCCAGTTTCTGGACTGATATCTGTAACAATTTTCTCGAAATCCAAAATGACAATCAACCTGTCTTCCAGCTTGATAACTCCGGTAGACACTCCACTCTCTTCAATATTGATTGTAGAATCTGGCTTAATGATATCTGCCCAGGATAGTCTATGAATCCCACAAACCTCGTCCACATGAAACGCAATATTCAATTTGTTGAAATTCGTGATGATAAATAAACCGTCCTCCTCAATATCCGGGAGCCCCAGACAATGACGGAGATTAATTACTGTAATCATTGTGTCACGCGGCATAAATATGCCTTCTACGCATGGATGGGCATTCGGAATCGGAGTAATTGGCTGATAGGTTAATATCTCTCGGATCTTTGCCACATTAATTCCATAATGATTACCGGCCAGGGTAAACTCCAGCACCTCCAGCTCATTTGTTCCATTCTCTAAAAGAATATTTGTATCCATAATAGTCACTCGCTCCTCTCCAGTATTCTTCCGTTTCTATCCATTTCTATAATTATATCACATATTTTCAGAAAAATATACAAATATTTTTGCTTTTTCAAGTTTTATTTTAGAATGATTTCCGTATCTTTGCCATTAATCTGAACACTCATCTGTAATGCTGAAATATTTTCCGCTACTTGCTCCGGTACTTCAAACATCAGAATCATTGCCTCCGTCTGCCCAGGATCCATCGTACCCTGATAGGTACACAAATCATTCGTCAGCATCGTCATCTTATTGGGGACTCCTGCTTCTCCATTCAGGCTCAAGGTAAATGTTGGCTGCTTTGCCAATAAATCACACTCAGCCGCTTTGCTCCCTGTATTTGTCATGTTTATATTCAACATTAACAGTACATTGCCATCTGTAGCATCCAGGGAAAAAGCATCTCCCTGCTTATAGTTCACTGCCGTTGAAAAATCATGATAGGAAAACTCTATTCCCGGCACATTCAATGCTTCGGTCAAGGTAAGCGCTTTCGTCTCTTCCTGTGTAGACGCATCCTCAGGCTTCTCTTCTGTTTCTTGCGGCTTATCGTTATCCTTCTTTTCTTCTTCCGGTTCCGTCGTCTCCTCCGGCTCTTGTGTTTCAGCCGGCTCTTCCGTCTCATCAAGTTCTTCCTCTTCTTCCGGATAGATTGCCGTCATTCCTTCCTGCTGAAAACTATTATGTTTTGCAAGAATTCCGGCAGAATAATTCACCACAATGGATTCTTCATCCTCCGTCAACGGCACCAACGGATCCCCGCATCCAGCAAAGAATATTGCCGCCGCAACCAGCGCCGTTCCCATTTTTATGATGTCTCTCATAAGTCTGTCTCCTTTTCATCAGGCTGATTTGCACAGCAAATACAAAATAGCCAGCCACATGATTGCCTGATTACTTTCATTTTTATTCGCTATAACAGTATTCTACCATTATTTATCCGTCAGGGCAACTATATTTTCACCTTGAGTTTTGCTATTTCTTCCTTCACTTACTCTGCTATCCAATTCAAACCAGAATTTCACGCCATTTTCCACATTGATGACGCCGCACTCCTGATGAAAAGAATCCATGATGGCTTTGACAATCGACAAACCAATTCCGCTTCCTCCATATTCCCGCGTTCTCGCCTTATCCACTTTATAAAATTTGTCCCAGATATGTGCAATTTCTTCCTGTGGTATGGGCGCTCCGCTGTTAAAAACTTCCACTCTCACTGTATCTTCTTTATGAATGACAGAAATTTCAATTTCCTTCTCATTTGCTGCATAATGGATGGCATTGCTGACATAATTTGTCAATACCTGTTCCGTTTTAAATTCATCCGCCCAGACATAAACCGGCCCCTGCGCGTGAATTGTCATGCTGATTCCATCCTGTTCCCGCAAAATAGCCGTCGCATTTGCCACGCCCTGTATTACTTCCAACAAATCAAATCGTTCAAATACCACCTGCTCACTACCCGATTCCAGTTGATTGAGCGTCAACAGGCTCTTCACCAGCGAGTTCATTTTGTCCGCCTCATCCATAATAACTTCACAGTAAAAATCACGGCTTGCCGCATCGTCATTGATGCATTCCTGCAATCCTTCGGCATATCCTTGAATCAAAGCAATCGGGGTTTTCAGCTCATGGGAAACATTGGAAATAAATTCCTTGCGCATTTCATCTATTTCCGTCTTTTTCTCAAGGTCCGTCTTCAGTTCGTTATTAGCGCTTTTTAGCTCAGAAATCGTCTTTTCCAAGGTTTCCGACAACTGGTTCATATGGCTACCCAATAAATTAATCTCGTTTTCACCTTTCCCATGGAATTTTGCGTCAAAATCCAAGTTCGTCATTCTCCTGGAAATATCTGCAAGCTGTAAGATAGGGTTGGTAATCTTCTTTGTCACCACATAAATAATCACTGCACACAAAATAACCATTATAACGCCCACATAAGCGAGAAAACGGTTCGCTATATCCACACTCTCTTTAATACTCTCGACAGCGGTGCGCATCAAAATCATATTTCCATTCTGTAAACTTCCCCAGAGTACCAAATAATCAGTTTGCAGCCTTCTGTCCTTGGTCTTTTCTATCATATACTCCGGAGTATTTTTCAAAACCTGGGTATTTCTGTCATCCATATCAAAAATCAGTTCCAGAAATTGTAACAACAGCCGTTCATCATTTCCCACATTTGACTGTATGATCGTGCGGTCGGAGCTAATAATCATGAATGAAATGCCGCTGTTAGAGCACTTCGTCTCCAATTTAATTGGAAATTCTTCACTATCCGTCCTACCCTTCTCGCTTTCCTTATACACCATGTTAAACGTATTGAGCAGCGTCTTTTGCTTATTCTCAATATAATAAGATTCCAAAAGCGTTGTATTAATAAACCAGCATAGCAGCACGGTCCCCGCTACTATGCTAATCATAATGGCTGTAATCTTTCTCGTTATGGAATGCTTCATGCTTCTACCTCAAACTTGTAGCCCATTCCCCAAATCGTCTTAATATACTCTCCCTTATCCCCCATTTTACTGCGCAGCTTTTTCACATGCGTATCAATTGTCCTGGCATCACCAAAATAATCATAATTCCAGACATGATTTAAAATCTTCTCCCTGGAAAGTGCAATACCTTTATTTTCTATAAAATAGGTGAGCAGCTCAAATTCTTTAAAACTGAGTTCCAATTCCCTGCCGTCCACTTTCACCTGGTGTCCAAGCCTGTCCACGGTAATCCCGCCGATTTCCAACATCTCTTCCTCATTCTTGCCCGTACGCCGCAGAATTGCTTCCACCCTTGCCACCAGAATTTTGGGACTGAATGGCTTAGAAATATATTCATCTGCACCAATATCAAATCCTTGAAGTTCATCACTCTCCTCACCCTTTGCCGTCAACATGATAATTGGCACCTTAGAGGTTTCGCGAATCTCCCTACACACATCCCAACCATTAATCTTGGGCATCATCACATCCAGAATAATCAGTGCGATGTCTTTTTGCTCATAAAATTTATTCAATGCATCTTCGCCGTCCTCCGCCTCAGCCACGTCAAACCCCTGCTTCACCAGAAAATCACGTACCAGCTTACGCATCCTACTCTCATCATCTACTACGAGTATTTTCAATTTTTCCATATTCGCACACCTGTTCCTATTTTTTAATAAAAAAACAACATAAACCTGTTCCTTTTATTGACCATAGCACACATTTATGTTGTTTTTGTGAATATATTAATTTATTATGGATTGTCCGCTAATTCTTTCTCTTTGAGAATATCTTCGCGGTTCTGTAAATCATTCTCCCAGTCCTGGTACTTCTCAATGAGCTTATTCTCATAATTGAGAATATTGGGATGATTGTCCGTCAAAGTAACCACTCCTACGCCCACTGCGACAAGCGCAAAGAACAAACTTACCAGCAAACTCAGGCGCAGACGTTTCTTGCTCTCTTTCGTCCGCTCTTCCGCCCGACTTCTGCGATATTCGGCAAGGCGTTCCTTCTGCCTGGACTCTTCTAACTTCTCTGCATACCATTCCAATGTCTCTTGTTGCCTCGCCGCCGCCTGCGGCGTCATGGGCTTCATCTTTACTTGGGCAGTATGTACAGTCTTTTCCTGGTCAATATCCTGAGAATTCGCCGCATAAACAGGAATTGCCTCTATGTTCTCTTTCTCCAGCTCTGGCGCTGCCAGAAGATAATTCTGTAATTCCTTTAAATACAACAAACCAACCGGCGTCTCAAATACCCGTTCCGCCAACAACTTATGGTACATTTCCAATACCATGCGGGGATTTCTCATGTCCAGCCTATCTTTGACATATTGTATGCCGTCTTCTTCCTTACATGCTTTCTGCGCTGTTGCCTGGTCTGAAAATTCAAACCCGTCCACAACCATCTTAAAACCACTCATTACTTTCACCTGCAAAGCTCTTTCTCTTGCCGCCTATACGGTTCTCTAGGAACGCATAATTCTCACCATCTGCTCCATATCTGAGATAAGCTCTTTGGAATAGTCCCTTGCCTCTGTGCATATCTGCTCTGCTTTTGCATAATCCTCATCGAACAATGCCTGAATTGCATCTGAGCCGAAAGAATGGAACTTTTGGTGTTTACTGCCAAGTGCATTCCAAATTGGAAGAACTTCCGCTACATCTGGCATCATAGCATAATAAAAATGCCCAAACCCGCATTTGGCAGGGTCTAATTGCAGCGGAACTATCACACGTTCTCTCACCATCTTCTCTAAATTGTTAATCCATGACTGATGCGCGGTAATTGCATTCTCCACATATACAGCAAACTCATCTTTCCTCAAGTGATAAAATGGATCTTCTGCCATGGAACCCATTTGTTTTGCCATCTCATCCAAGGTCCGCTCAATCTCTACAACCGGCTTAGAAGCTTCTGTCAACTCGTTTCCTATATCACGCATGAACTCCGTACTGCTGCGCAACTGATTCTCCATTTCCGCCATAGTGCTGCTGAGTTCCTCGCTGACCGCTGCTAGGGATGTGACAGCCTCATTGACCCCAGAAACATGTCTCTGATTCTCGTCATTAATCTCCCAGGCATTCTTAATCTTCTCGGTCATGCTCTCCAACGCTTCTATCGTATTCGTTGTGCTTCCCGCAGTCTTATTGGAAGCCTCCCGGATGCCTTCTACGAACTGTGCCATATTCCCTGTCATTTTCTGAGTCTCCTCTGCCAGAGAACGTATCTCATCTGCGACTACAGCAAATCCTCTTCCGGCTTCGCCTGCCCTTGCAGCCTCAATCGCAGCATTCAACGCAAGCAGATTCGTCTGACGTGAGATCGACTCAATTTCTGCAATGACATCATTCATATGATCAATAACATTGAGAAGTTCATCTAAATCCGTCCGCATGTCTGTAGAAACATCAATTGTCTGCGTGGAAAGGCCACGAATTGCCGTCAGTTCTTGCTGTCCTGTTTCTATTTTACGGTACACTTCATCTGTATCACTAGAAATCTTGATAATTGTATTCGTAAGTTCCTCAAGAGAATTATTTCCCTCTGACGCATCTACGCCATTTGTCCCGAAAATTACTTCCGTAGCCCTTGCCACGTTGCGGGATATTTCAAGAATCTTATCTGTCTCATGCTGTAACTTCAGATCAAGAGAGCTAATCTGCATAACAGCCTTAAAATTATTCTCAAGAACTCTTGCAAACTGCTGACGACCGCTCTGCAAACGTTGATACATACTGTCTATTTCCGGGTTTGCCGAATAATTGCACTCTTTCATCTCTGAAACTGACTTTACTAGCTTATTCTTTTTTGTTCCAATTCCCATCCTCAACATCCTCGTTTCTTTTGGTATATCGTTCTAGGTTGCTAAAACAAAACAGGCATAATATGCCCTTATTTTATTCTCTATGAAATCCGGTCAGATGTCAATATTATTTCTTGTTTTTTCAAAAAAAGGTAAAAGAAACTTATATGCTCTTTTACCTTTTTCTGTGTTATATATCATAAATTCTTTCTTGAGCAGACGCATTTTAAACGAACTTCGTTCGTGCGCGTCTGCTTCGTGATAAGGCATCCTCCCACTTTGTGGGTCCCTCCTTACCACATTTCTTGAGCAGACGCATTTTAAACGAACTTCGTTCGTGCGCGTCTGCTTCGTGA
>CANOFW010000043.1 GCA_947565425.1 uncultured Lachnospiraceae bacterium | reverse complement strand
ACCCCGGAGGGGTTACAATTAAACCCCCATTTGAAATGGGGGTTGCTAACTTTGTGGGGCATTGTGGAGCGTTTTACAAGTGATAGAGAGAACCATATAATAAGGGAGATATTCATAAATAATCGGACAATGGCAGCAGTAGCCAGAGAGCAGGGCATAACCATAGACAGAATACGACAGATAAAGGAAAAAGGACTGCGGCGGCTACGGATAGGCAAGGCAAAGCGTGAGTTATTAGATAAATTTGATATTGTGGAAGCTGGGGCATACAGAAACAGCATGAATAAATTTAATGAGCATGGGTTTACTTCTACGGTGGAATATATTGCTTTACGCCGGGCAGAATTACAAGCAGAATATGAAAAGCATAAAAGACTTATAGAAATTATGCATGAGCAGAGAAAAAAGTGTCTGTAAATAGTGGTTAAATGTAAATCGCAACTCTATTGCAACACTATACAGAGCCGGGAAGCCTTTATTTTCAATGGTACGCAGTTCTCCAAGAGATAATTATACAACAATTTCAAAAAGTCTTAAAAACTCCCGGAAGTTCAGTATTTCCGGGGGTTTTCTTTATGCTTGCATTTTCTGAAATTGAGGTAAAAAGTGCTGAATTTTGAAGCGTAGCACACACATAGCACACAAGTAGCACACAAACGAGAGCATAAAAACCTTGTGTCTTGCGTAAGACTTTTGTATAATGCGGTTATTAAGAAAAGGGCGGTGTTTTCATGGATAGAACAGCGTATAAGAATCGGCATATCAAAGAGCATTACGACAGGATAAACCTTGTTATTCCCAAAGGCGAAAAGGACAGGATAAAGAAAATATGTTCTGAAATAGGGGCAAGCGTCAAGAAAATATTATGAAATGATAGAGGATTTGTCCTATGCCAAAGACGAGGGATCTTTATCTATTTGAAAAAGGGCTATCTAAATGATGTGACAGGCAGCAGGAATATACATTGCATGAAAACATCACTTAGAATATTGTGCCAGACAACAGGGAATAATTCTTTAAATGCTCTAAAAAATTTTACCATGTATGAGAGCTGGGAAGCAGAGAAAGAAAAACAGAACCGCAGCACCCTTGTGCAAAAAACCATGCTTGCTGGCATGGAGAAAAGCAGGGAATTTCACGAAAAGCGTGAAGTCTGCATCCGAAAGAAATATGATGCAGATTACTTGACACAAACGATTGCTAAAAGCATATTGAAAAAAGTTTTTGCATATGCTATAATGCCGATAGGCAAAAAGATATGACAGTTCCATGTGAACGCAGAATGAATCCCCAAACCGTAGTAGCGTACAGTCTGGGGATTCTTCTTCGCTTGTTCCTCTTATCGAGAAAGGCAAGCAACGCTATAATAAAACTACCAAAGGCATTTGCAAAGCCAATATACCTATGAAAATCGAAATGATTTCAAAAGCTGTCATTTGCGCCACCTTGCAACACGATTGTTCCCCACCGATATTCTATCATATTCTTTCTTTTGTGACGATTTCCTATTAAATTTAATACACTTACGGAGATAGCAGAGTATATGAAAGAGAAATATGATTCCATTGATGCCTGTGCCAGTGCTCAAGTATTAATAAAAAAGGCAGTAAAGAAAGAAGAATAGCAATGATATTAAGTGTAAGTCGCAGAACCGACATTCCTAACTATTATTCGGAATGGTTTTTTAATAGAATAAAAGAAGGATTCGTATATGTCAGAAATCCAATGAATGCACATCAGGTAAGTAAGATTGATATAACACCTAAAATGGTTGATTGTATTGTGTTCTGGACAAAAAATCCAGAGCCGATGCTTAACCGATTGGATGAACTTACTTCATATGATTACTATTTTCAGTTTACATTGACTGGATATGGAAAAGATATGGAATGTAATGTTCCGCATAAAAAAGAAAAAATGATTCCTATATTTCAGGAGTTATCGAAAAAAATTGGGATGAAAAAGGTAATATGGAGATATGACCCTATTATTTTTACAAAGAAATATACGCCGGCGTACCATTTGAAAACGTATGAGCAAATTGCAACAGTCCTGCATGGATACACGGAGAAGTGTGTTATAAGCTTTGTTGATGTGTATGCAAAGAATAAGAAGAATATGGAGTTACTTGATTCTTATGAGATTGATAAAAATGAGTTGTCAGCATTTGCAAAGAGGATGGCCGATATCGCCCAAAATAATGGAATGACGATAGGAAGTTGTGCTGAGCGTATAGACTTGCATGAGTGTGGTATAGAACACAATTGTTGTATTGATCAAACTCTTATGGAAAATATTATTGGATGCAGGCTTAAAGTAAAAAAAGATAAAAATCAACGTCAAGAATGTGGCTGCATGGAAAGTGTAGAGATTGGGACGTACAATACTTGTAACAATGGCTGCAAATATTGTTATGCAAATTATAGTGAAGAAAGCGTTGTGAAGAATTGTGGTAAATATAACCCAGAGTCGCCGATATTGTGTGGTGTGCTCGATGAAAACGATAGGATAACAGAGAGAAAAGTAAAGTCGTTGAAGGAACAGCAGTTAAGTGTCTTTGATTTATAGAAAGAGCAATTCGCACAAATAAGAGAGACAATGTTCAGAAAGGCATGGGATTTATGGCATCAAGAGTGTTACATTTGGCTGTTTTGGAAGAATTGATGAAAGATATGACGATAAAAGATAGAAATCGCTTGTGTCTGGGGTGCATATTACCGGATGCGTATAGTCCGAACGTACCAAAGTCGGATAGTCATTTTAAGATATTTGTGTGTGGAAAGAGTAAAAAGACCTATGATTTAGATGGATATCTTTCAATGTTTCGCGAAATGATGGATGATGATTTGTATATAGGTTATTATTTGCATCTGATTCAGGACTTAGTATTTCGGGAACTAATATATGATAAGTATCAATGGAATTCAAAAATTCCAGGAAATGTGGAGCGATTGCATAATGACTATCGTTTGATAAATGCTTATGTGATAAAAAAATATGGTGTTAAAAATGATATACAGTTGATTCCAAATTTGAAAAATGAGAAATTATATTCCATATTTCCATTTGAGGCAGAGGCATTTTTGAATGATTTGGCACGGGACTTTCAAGAGGAAGCAGAGGGTGAATTATTTTTCTTTACAGAAGCAATGGCAGATGAATTTGTAACATTAGCAATGGAAAATTGCAGGAAGGAATTACAGACGCTGAAAGAAGGTAAACATTATGTGGATGCCTATGAACGCTCATGGTTAGATAAGCCAGTAAGTTTGCTGAAAACAACTCAAAATACCAGAGATTTAGGTGGATATCGAACAAAAGACGGGGCATTAACAAAAGAGGAAGTGTTACTTCGGAGTGATGTTCAAAATTATCCAAGTGAAGAGGATTATGACTATTTAAAAAAGCATAGAATTACAACAATTATTGATATGCGTGAAGCTAACGATGTGGCAAGAAAACCAAGTGGATTTGCAGAAAAAGAAGGTTTTGAGTATTATAATTTTCAAATAGAGGAAGGAAGCGGTGTGCCTGAGTCTGTGGCAGCAGTTCCAAAGATTTATTTGAATATTGCATCAGCAAAAGCTATGGCGAAGGTATTCAGGTGTATTGCCAATGCAAAATTAGGAGTGATGTTTTACTGTACCGCCGGAAAGGATAGAACAGGTATAGTGTCAGCTATTTTGCTGCTTCATGCAGGCGTAAGTGATAAGGATATTGTAGATAATTATGTACTTACAAAAGAGTATGGTAGAGAGCGTTTGAAGCTGGTACATAAATATTATCCCAAAGTCGATATGAATATTGTGACACCATGCGAAATGTTTATGGAAGAGTTTTTGAGATTGTTCAGAGAAAAGTATGGGGATACAGAAAATTATTTTAGGATTATGGGATTGAGTGGCAAAGAAATTCAGATGATTCAGAGTAAGTTGGCGTGAGGTCGGGAATTCTGTTTCTCATAAACGCAAAAAACTCGAATGGATATGCAGTTGAAAAATTATACCATTTTAGCAACTTTCGATTTGTCATAGTGTCTTTTCAGTAGTATGGTATTTATTTGCAAAGTGATTTAGTGGGTTATATGAGAAACACCCCATGCAAACAATGATTCTCTATCCCAAAGCAAACGCGCGCCGCTATATCAGGTATTGCGCAGCACAGATAATCTTTTAACCGTTCATCTCCATTGTAATAACGTTTTGTTAAGAGAGCAAGAATATTTGTCATATAATACTCTGTTTCTTCTGTGCATTTGCCGGACAAATTTTCTGCTATATTTTTAAGATCTTCTGTATCGAAGCCTTTCGCAGACAGTGGTTTATCTACGATAATATGCCCCATTAGATTGGCGAGCACAATTTGGCAGATATTTTCCATAAGTAACTCATAATCCGTATGGTATGCGCTGAGGATTTGCGTAACATACATATTGTCAAATTTAGTAAGAAACTCTTGCTCCAGCATAATACATTCCGCATATGTTAAGACAGCGTCTATGCCGGACAAGGCGCTGATATCTTTGAGGATAGGATAGTCTAGCGTTAGCAGCGTTTCCTGTGGCGCATATTTAAAATCATAGTTTGCCAGAAACGATGGGAAGCCTTTTATAACTACATCTTTGAGACATTGAGATCCATAATCGTGGAATTCAAACATCAGCCGATTGGAAAGTGTTTGTAACTTTTGTATTTTTTGTATCACAAGTTCTTGCCCCAATTTGTAAGCTTCTTTTGCGGGAAGTTCATTTGACAAAAGTCCATGGCGGTTGCTTTCCATGCATTCACGGATGCAGTACAGAACGCCTTCCATCAGCATTTGCGCTTTTTCATAAGTGATAGATGAATGTTCATAGCCGGCATATTTTGGTGCAAGTTCTGCGACAATTGGTACTAGTTCTTCCGATGAATAGCCAAAATTTTCCATATGCAATCACCTCCAGGTTAATTCTCTCAACGCTTCCATGTACAATTCTCGATCCCAGCGCGTGACAATATCAAATTGTTCAAATTCCCCACGTCCCTGTGAAGTTGTATAACCGGAATAGCCGGCGCGGACAGCTTGGGCAAAAATATCCAGGCAGGTTCCCTCCAGATAATCAAAATCGCCATAGCAGATGGTCTCAAATTGTTCTTTCATAAATTCTAAAAGTTCATCATCGGTGATCTCGTCCATCATTTCATTTTTATACAGGAAAAAAATTTCCTGGAGGCGGAGCAGCGAATCGCGGTAATTATCCTGCATGATGTAAGCGGAATCACAGAAAGTATAAATAATTTTGGGCAGGATACCTTCACCGAACTCCATGCGTCGTTCTAGTTTTAAGGTATTTATTCTCTCTTCGGTTAGAATATTTGCGTCTTCATTGCTTAAAGTGAGACCATACTTTTTTGTGTACTGGTTAGTTTCTAAGACCTGTAATGTTTGCGTCTGTTTTGCCATCAATGCGAGCCAGTTTTTTTCTTCCATAATCCGTACCTCCAATCGTATTTGACTACCCTGAAGATGTTGCCACATTCAGTTGCTAGATTAAAATAACCCTTGGAAGGAAGAGTATAGACTATGGCAGAGAGGTTTACAAGTCTTGAATTTTCGCCTATTTTATGGTATACTCCCAGTAGTGGTAAACGAAGAAAGACGAATGTTTAGAACCTTTGTTTTTGGCTATACTAATACAAAAAGAAACGAGGTTCTATCTGATGAAAACATTCCATCAATTATATCTAGATATCTTAAAACAGGAGACGGGAAAGGGTCGTATTTTAGAAGAAGAATACGACCCTTATCATATGGATTGTCTGCTGAATCCGGGGAAACATGCGCCAATTATTTTTGCAGAGAACTGTGAGCAGTGCGCCTATGAACGCGCCTGTGAAAACAGTTGTATTTTTGATGCCTTTGAGCGGGATGAAAAGGGCAAGATCGTCATTAATCCAGAAAAATGTATTGGCTGCGGCGCTTGTGTGGACGCTTGTAGATTGGAACGGTTGGCGGCAAATAAAGATATCGTGCCGGTGCTCACGGCAATCCGCAAGGAAGAGCGGGAAGTCTACGCATTGATTGCGCCGGCATTTTTGGGGCAGTTTGGCGAGAAGGTTACCGTGGGCAGGCTGCGCGCGGCCTTTAAAGCCATGGGATTTAAGGGGATGGTAGAGGTGGCGGTCTTTGCCGATATCCTCACGTTAAAAGAGGCGTTAGAGTTTGACGCTAATATTCAGAGTGAACAAGACTATCAGTTGACGAGCTGTTGCTGTCCGGTGTGGATTGCTATGATACGCAAGGTTTATCATGAATTGCTTCCTCATGTACCGGGAGCCGTGTCGCCGATGGTAGCGGCTGGGCGCGTGGTTAAGCAGTTGCATCCCGATGCTGTGACGGTGTTTATCGGACCCTGCATGGCGAAGAAGGCGGAGGCGCGGGAGCCGGACATTGCAGACGCCGTGGATTATGTATTGACGTTTCAGGAAGTGCAGGACATGTTTGAGGCGGCGGATATTAACCCGGCAGAATTGGGGGAAGATGAGAAGGAGCATTCTTCACGCGCCGGGCGCATCTATGCGAGAACCGGAGGCGTCAGCGAGGCCGTGAAAGAAACGGTAAAACAATTAAATCCCAGCCGTAAGATTGAGGTGAAGGCAGAACGCGCAGATGGCGTGCCTGCGTGCCGTGAAATGATTGAACGGCTGCAAAAAGGAGAGATAAACGCCAACTTTTTTGAGGGTATGGGATGTAAAGGGGGCTGCGTGGGCGGACCGAAACGCATCATTCCCATGGAAGAAGGAAGGGGGAATGTGAATGCTTACGGCAAAAGGGCGGAGTATCAGACGCCTTTGGAAAATCCGTTTGTACTGGAACTACTGGAACGCTTAGGATTTCATACCGTGGAAGAGTTTTTGGAAAAGAGCGACTTGTTGGTGCGCGAGTTTTGAAATACTGCTAAGTGGGGAAGAACGAAGGGGGTGCCGCACGAATTTATTTCCTCGTTCAAGGGGTCTTGCCGTTTATGCGGCAAAGACAGAATGCACAAAAAAAGGAATAAATATACAAAAAATTTTGACTAAAATTATCGTATTTGTATATCTTTTCGCAGTTTGCAAAAATAACTTGTATTTACATCTATACAAGTTGTAAAATAGAGGAAGATAGCAGCATCAATGTGGGAAAGGATATTTGGGAAGATGGCGAAGCACGAAGGTCAGAAATTAAAGTATTATACGCTGTCGGAAGATTTGAAGCGCATGATATTGGACGGCGATATCCAGGCAGGGGACAGACTTCCCTCAGAGAATGAACTTTCAGAACGATACAGTATCAGCCGCCATACCGTGCGCAAAGCGCTTGCCATTTTGCAAAACGAGGGTTACATTTATGCGGAACACGGCAAGGGAACTTTCTGTTCAGAACTTGTACGCCATACTAAGACTTCCCGGAATATTGCAGTGGTGACAACCTATCTGTCTGATTACATTTTTCCCAAGGTCGTCCAGGGAATTGACAGCGTTATGACAGAGAAGGGCTACAGTATCCTTCTCAAAAATACCCGCAATTCCAGGAAAGCCGAGGCGAGGTGTTTGGAGGAGCTTTTGCAGAAGGATATCGAGGGGCTGATTATTGAACCCAGTAAAAGCGAAATTTTCTGCAAACATATCTCGCTTTATGAGCGTCTGGAACAGTTTGGAATTCCCTATGTGTTTATCCAGGCAAGCCTGGAGCAGATGAAAGACAAGCCGCAGGTCAAGATGGATGATTGCAAAGGCGGCTACCTTGTCACGAACTATCTAATTTCTTTGGGGCACCGCAATATTCTCGGTGTTTTTAAGGCGGACGACACCCAGGGCGTAGAACGTCATAGGGGGTATGTCCAAGCGCTACAGGAAGCAGGGATTCTTTACAATCCTGATAATATTATCTGGTTCCATACAGAGGATCGTGCGATGAAGCCTTTTGCATCGTTGCAGGAGATGATTCGCAATGATTATCCGTTCGACGCAGTGGTATGTTACAATGATCAGATTGCCGTAGAAATTATTAAGGCTCTGGAGGAATGCCGGCTCAATGTGCCGGAACAGATATCTGTGACCGGGTATGATAATTCCTTTATTGCCGCAAACAGCCGGATTAAATTAACGACGATTGCCCATCCCCAGGAGAAATTAGGTGAAATGGCGGCGCGGTTGCTGTTGGAGCTGATTCAGAACCCCAATGCAGAGATTACAGAGAATAAGATTCTTATTGAACCAGAGCTGATTGTCAGGGAGTCCTGTAAGGAGCGGTGACAAATTCGTTACGGTTCACTTCGTGAACAGTAACTGGTGATTTTTGCATGAAAGTTCGCTTCACGAAGCAAAAATCACTTACTGAATCACGTTCTTACGCAACCAGACAGCAATTGTCTGGCTGCTGTGTGAAAAAGTAACACAAATTCCACATTGTACTAAAAATTCACAGAAAAACATCTTGTATTGACGACCATACAAGTAATAAAGTAAAAGTATCAGGACAGACTGATTATAATATCAACAGATATTATACGCGGCGAATGCGCGGAGGTTGCCATGTTATCACCCCGCGTTCCCGACAGTATCTGGTCTGTCAGCGAGAAGCTATCACAAATTAATTATTTTACAGGAGGGTTAGTAATCATGAAATTATCAAAAAATTACAAGTTTTGGTTCTGCACAGGCTCACAGGATTTATATGGGGATGAATGTTTAAGGAATGTAGCTGAGCATTCCAGAATCATCGTAGATGAGCTCAACAAGTCCGGCGTACTTCCGTTTGAAGTAGTGTTGAAGCCTACATTGATTACCAATGAGTTAATCAGGAAGACTTTCAATGAGGCCAACATTGACGAGGACTGTGCAGGCGTTATCGTATGGTGCCATACGTTCTCACCGGCAAAATCCTGGATTTTGGGATTGCAGGAGTACAGGAAACCGTTACTGCACTTACATACACAGTTTAACGAGGAGATTCCTTACGACACCATCGACATGGATTTCATGAATGAGAACCAGTCCGCACACGGCGACCGTGAGTGGGGCCACATGGTAACTCGTATGGGCATCGAGCGCAAGGTTGTTGTAGGACACTGGACCAGCCAGGCTGTACGCGAGAAGATTGCTTCCTGGATGCGTACGGCAATCGGTATCGTAGAGAGCAGCCATGTTCGTGTAATGCGTGTGGCAGATAACATGAGAAACGTAGCAGTTACCGAAGGCGATAAGGTAGAGGCTCAGTTGAAATTCGGCTGGGAAGTTGACGCTTATCCGGTAAATGAGATTGCAGAGGCTGTGGGAGCAGTATCTGAGTCCGATACCAATGCATTGGTAGACGAGTACTATGACAAATACGAAATCCTCTTAGAAGGCAGAGATGCAGATGAGTTCAAGAGACACGTTGCTGTACAGGCACAGATCGAAATTGGATTTGAGCGTTTCTTAGAGGAGAAAAATTATCAGGCAATCGTTACACACTTTGGTGATCTCGGCGCTTTGAAACAGCTTCCGGGACTGGCAATTCAGCGTTTGATGGAAAAAGGCTACGGCTTCGGCGCAGAGGGTGACTGGAAGGTTGCCGCTATGGTTCGTATCATGAAGTTGATGTCCGCAGGCATGAAGGATGCTAAGGGAACCTCCATGTTAGAGGATTACACTTATAATTTAGTACCTGGCAAAGAAGGTATTTTGCAGGCTCATATGTTGGAAATCTGCCCGACAATCGCAGAAGGACCA
Organism: uncultured Lachnospiraceae bacterium; assembly: GCA_947565425.1. GTDB lineage: Bacteria > Bacillota > Clostridia > Lachnospirales > Lachnospiraceae > Petralouisia. The sequence continues at coordinate 15,254 of CANOFW010000043.1, read as the reverse complement.
ATCAGCATCAAATGCCAGCCGCTTTCCATGGGTGACAGAGAAGATCCTGCACGTCTGGTATTTACTTCTAAGGAGGGACCGGGTATTGCAACATCCTTGATTGATTTGGGAGATCGTTTCCGTCTGATTATCAATAGCGTAGACTGCAAGAAGGTAGAAAAGGCAATGCCGAAGCTTCCAGTAGCAACTGCATTCTGGACACCGCAGCCTGACTTTGCAACAGGATGTGAGGCATGGATTCTTGCCGGTGGCGCACACCATACAGCATTCTCCTATGATGTGACCGCAGAGCAGATGGGCGATTGGGCAGCAGCTATGGGAATTGAAGCTGTTTATATTGACAACAACACCAACATCCGCGACTTCAAGAAAGATCTGATGTTAGGAAACGTTGTATTTGGCAAATAAAAGCGAAATCGAAATAAAATATGAAAACTGTGTATTGTAACCGGTAATTATGCAAATTATATTTTTCTGGGGCGGACGTCTGAATCAGACGTACCGTTTCCAGTAAAAGAAAGAGAGGGAAGGGCATGAAATTATTTATCGACACAGCGAATGTGGATGATATACGCAAAGCGAATGATATGGGAGTTATCTGCGGCGTAACTACGAATCCATCTCTGATTGCAAAAGAAGGCAGGGATTTTGGCGAGGTAATCAAAGAAATCACGACAATCGTGGATGGGCCAATCAGCGGCGAAGTGAAGGCGACGACTGTTGATGCGGAGGGTATGATTAAAGAAGGGCGTGAGATTGCGAAAATTCACCCCAACATGATTGTTAAGATTCCGATGACCGTGGAAGGCTTAAAAGCCGTGAAGGTACTGTCAGCAGAAGGGGTTAAGACGAATGTAACCCTGATTTTTGCAGCTAACCAGGCGTTGTTGGCGGCAAGGGCAGGAGCGACTTATGTATCTCCGTTTTTGGGGCGCCTGGATGATGTCAATCAGTCCGGTATCAGCCTGATTGAAGATATTGTGGCTATTTTTAGCAACTACGATATACAGACGGAAATCATAGCAGCGAGCATTCGTACAACCGTTCATGTGACGGAGTGTGCGCTTGCCGGGGCAGACATTGCAACCGTTCCCTATAGTATCATTGAACAGATGACGAAACATCCGATGACAGACCAGGGAATTGCCAAGTTCCAAAAAGATTACAAAGCAGTTTTTGGTTAGAATTCAAAACGCCATGGGGATAGTTGGCCGGACCATTCAAATGGGGGGCGGAATTTCTATTCCCATGGAGGCTGAATCATTATAAAATATCAATTTTAGAAGGAGAAATTAAATGGAAAACTTAGAACTTCAGAAAACAGCCAATGAGATCCGTAAAGGGATCGTAACGGCTGTTCATGCTGCAAAAGCAGGGCATCCAGGCGGTTCCCTTTCCGCAGCAGACGTGTATACATATCTGTATTTTGAAGAGATGAACATTGACCCCAAAGATCCGAAGAAGGCAGACCGCGACCGTTTCGTATTGTCCAAGGGACATACGGCTCCCGGCCTGTATTCTACCCTTGCGAATCGTGGCTATTTTCCGGTTGAGGACCTTACGACATTGCGTCAGATCGGTTCTCATTTACAGGGACATCCCTGTATACAGCATACGCCGGGCGTGGATATGTCCAGCGGTTCTTTAGGACAGGGAATTTCCACAGCAGTAGGAATGGCAATGTCTGCAAAATTAAGCAACGACAGCTATCGTGTATATACGCTGTTGGGAGACGGCGAGATTCAGGAAGGACAGGTGTGGGAGGCAGCAATGTTTGCCGGACACCGCAAACTCGATAACCTGGTAGTGATCGTAGATAACAACGGCCTGCAAATTGACGGCAGAATTGAAGACGTATGCTCACCTTATCCAATTGATAAGAAGTTTGAAGCATTCAATTTCCATGTAATCAACGTAGCGGACGGAAATGATTTCGATCAGCTTCGTGCAGCCTTTAAAGAAGCAAAAGAGACGAAGGGAATGCCGACGGCAATCGTGCTCAAGACTGTAAAAGGAAAAGGCGTTTCCTATATGGAGAATCAGGCCGGATGGCATGGCAAAGCGCCGAATGATGATGAGTATGCACAGGCAATGGAAGAATTAGAGAAAGCAGGTGAAGCATTATGTCAGAAGTAAAGAAAATTGCAACCAGAGCCAGTTACGGCAACGCGCTGGTAGAGCTGGGGAAAAAGCATGATAATCTGGTAGTATTGGATGCGGATCTTGCAGCAGCTACCCAAACCGGTGTATTTAAAAAAGAATTTCCTGAGAGACATATCGACTGCGGTATCGCAGAGTGTAACATGATGGGCATTGCAGCAGGAATTGCTACGACAGGCAAGGTTCCGTTTGTAAGCTCCTTTGCAATGTTTGCAGCAGGCCGGGCATTTGAGCAGGTAAGGAACTCCGTAGGATATCCGCACTTGAATGTAAAGATCGGCGCAACCCATGCAGGAATCTCCGTAGGAGAAGACGGCGCAACCCATCAGTGTAATGAGGACATCGCATTGATGCGCACAATTCCTGGCATGACAATTATCAACCCCTCCGATGATGTGGAGGCAAAGGCAGCCGTAGAAGCAGCTTATGAGATGGAAGGACCGGTTTACCTGAGATTTGGCAGGCTTGCAGTTCCGGTAATCAATGACAAGCCGGACTATAAATTTGAAATTGGCAAGGGCGTACTCCTCAAAGAAGGCAGCGATGTGACAATTGTTGCAACGGGACTTTGCGTAGGCGGCGCGTTGGAAGCAGCAGAGAAGCTTGCAGCAGACGGTATCAACGCTGAGGTTATCAATATCCATACGATTAAGCCGTTGGATGAAGACATCATTCTCAATTCGGCAAAGAAGACTGGTAAGGTAGTAGTTGCAGAGGAGCACTCTGTAATCGGCGGTCTTGGCAGCGCAGTATGCGACTGCCTGTGCGCAAAGCTGCCGACTCCGGTATGCAAAATCGGTGTCAATGATGTGTACGGCGAGTCTGGCCCGGCTGTGAAATTGCTGGAGAAATACGGACTGGACGGCCAGGGCATTTATGAGAAGGTCAAAGGATTTGTAAAATAAAAAGGTGATTGGAAAAGCAACCGTTTTTGCAGGAGAAGTTTTCTTACAGGTATTGCAAAAGCGGCTGCTTTTCTGCACGTGCACAGGATTATGGTTCTGAAAGGAATTTGATTAAAATAGTTGGAGGGATTTTTCAAATGGACAAGAATCTTATTATTCAAGATATAGAAAATGGAAAAACAGCGCTCGGTATTGAATTTGGCTCCACCAGGATTAAGGCAGTGTTGGTGGCAAGCGACAATTCCCCTATCGCATCAGGCGCTCATGATTGGGAGAACCAGTATGTAGACAATATTTGGACTTACAGCCTGGATGCGATCTGGAATGGATTACAGGACTGCTACAGCAAGATGGCTGAGGATGTAAAGAACCAGTACGGCGTTACCTTGACAACGGTTGGGGCAATCGGTTTCAGTGCAATGATGCACGGCTATATGGCTTTTGATAAGAATGATGAATTGTTAGTTCCCTTCCGTACCTGGAGAAATACCATTACGGAAGAAGCGTCTAAGAAGTTGACAGAAGTGTTTAATTTCAATATTCCGCAGAGATGGAGCATTGCCCATCTATATCAGGCAATTCTGAATAAGGAAGCGCATGTAAGCTCTGTTACATATTTTACAACATTGGCAGGTTATATCCATTGGAAACTGACCGGACAGCAGGTGCTCGGCGTTGGTGAAGCATCCGGTATGTTCCCGATTGATATAGCGACAAAAGATTTCGATCAGAAGATGATTGGGCAGTTTAATGAGCTGATTGCTGGCGAAGGCTTCCCCTGGAAATTAGAAGACATTATTCCGAAGGTATTAGTTGCTGGTGAGAACGCAGGAACGCTTACGGAAGAAGGTGCAAAATTATTGGATGTCAGCGGCAATCTGAAGGCTGGAATCCCGCTGTGTCCGCCGGAAGGTGATGCAGGAACCGGGATGACGGCAACCAAGAGCGTGGAGCAGCGTACCGGTAATGTTTCCGCAGGAACTTCCGTATTTGCCATGGCAGTGCTTGAGGATAACCTCAAGAAAGTACATCCGGAAATCGACCTGGTGACTACGCCGGACGGCAGCCTGGTAGCGATGGTTCACTGTAACAACTGTACCTCTGATTTGAACGCCTGGGTAAATCTCTTTAAAGAATTTGCAGAGAGCTTCGGCGTGGAAGTAGATATGACAAAGCTGTTTTCCGTATTGTACAACAAGGCAATGGAAGGCGATGCAGAATGCGGCGGCTTGCTTGCTTACAATTATTTCTCGGGAGAGCATGTGACAGGATTTGAGGAAGGACGCCCGATGTTTGTGCGCACACCGAACAGCAAATTTAACCTTGCTAACTTTATGCGTGTGCATCTGTTTACAGCGCTCGGTGCATTGAAGACTGGTCTTGATATCCTTATGAAAGAGGAGAATGTCAAACTGGATGTTTTGATGGGACACGGCGGTCTTTTCAAAACCAAAGGCGTAGGCCAGAAGATTATGGCGGCGGCAGTTAATACTCCAGTTTCCGTTATGGCAACCGCTGGAGAAGGCGGCGCATGGGGAATCGCGCTTTTGGCATCTTACATGCTCAATAAAGGAGACGGCGAGACCTTGTCTCAGTATCTGGAAGCAAAGGTATTTGCAGGCCAGGAGAGCGAGACGCTCAGCCCAGATGCTAAAGATGTGGAAGGATTCGATACCTTTATCAAACGTTACAGCGAAGGACTTCCAATTGAACGCGCAGCAGTAGACTCTTTGAGGTAGGAGGAGGAAAGCAAATGCGGAGCATTTCTTAAATGCTTTCCGACGAGCTGGCAGGAGACGCGAAGCGTCGCGTGCCGATACCTTAGGAAATAGAAAGGAAAAAGTAATGTTAGAAGAATTAAAAAAAGCAGTATATGAAGCAAATATGGATCTGCCCCGCTATGGGCTGGTAACCTTTACCTGGGGAAATGTCAGCGCCATTGACCGGGAAAGTGGCTTGTTTGTCATTAAACCCAGCGGCGTAGATTATGAGAAATTAAAACCAGAAGATATGGTAGTGATGGATCTTGAAGGGAATAAAGTGGAAGGGAAATATAATCCGTCTTCCGACACGGCAACCCATCTGGAATTGTATAAGGCATTTCCAGAAATTGGCGGTGTAGTACATACGCATTCTTCCTATGCCACAAGCTGGGCACAGGCAGGTAGAAGCATTCCCTGTTATGGAACAACCCATGCAGATTATATGTATGGAGAGATTCCCTGTGTGCGCTGTCTGACAAAGGAAGAGATTGACGGCGCTTATGAAGAGAATACCGGGCATTTGATTGTCAATTCCTTCAAGGAGATGGATAAAGATGTGATGGCAGTTCCGGCAGTGCTTTGCAAGAACCATGGACCGTTTGCATGGGGCAAAGACGCGCATGAAGCTGTGCACAATGCAGTTGTTTTGGAAGAGGTTGCGAAGATGGCTTACCGCGCAGAGACGATTAATCCGCGCATTCAGCCGGCGCCCCAGGAATTGCAGGATAAGCATTATTACCGTAAGCATGGCGCGAATGCTTACTATGGACAGAAAGAGGAATAGAGATTATAGTTTCTAATTTTCTTTTGTGCCATATCGTATAGGCGGACGTGTTGGCAACAGGAGAGCATAGATAATTGAGACAGTCAGGGAGGGTTCTATCTCTTGGAATAGAACCTTCCCTGTTATTTTCTTATAGGAAAGAACTTATCACGCTAAAGCGTGAAAGTATCTTTCCTATAAGAAAATAACAATTATGCGCACTTGCACAAGAGGAGACTATTGCTTCGCAAATGTGCTCGGCGCAGCAAATCGTCCAAGTCCCTCATGAATGAGGGATTTAGGGAGTTGATGCGGACTTGTCCGCTTTGTTATGAAACTTAAAATTAATAGGAGCAGTTGTTTATGGGAATTGACAGGTTATCAAGTTCGGAAGTAGATAGGATTGCCCCTCTTTTCGCAGGCTGGGAGGAATCGTTGATCTGGTCGTGCCTGCAAGGGTATATGGGAGAAGCCTGGGCAGACAATAAAGAAAGACCGCAGGCAGCGCGAATCCTTCTCGCGGATTTCTGTTATTTTGTGGGTAAGGTGAACCGGGGGCTGGTGACAGAGGAGATAAAAACGCATAGCCGGGATTTTGTGATCATGGTGCCGCCCATGGATGAGACAGGAGAAGCCTGGGCGAAGGAGATAGAGGATGCGTATGGAGACTGCTGTAAGCGAGTGGAGCGGTATGCCATCAAGAAGGAGCCAGGGATTTTTGATAAAGAGAAGCTGGAAAAGATTGTGTCTGGTCTGGATCCTCAGTATGAGGTAAAATTGATAGACGAGGATATTTTCAGACAGACAAGGGAGCAGGAGTGGGCAAAAGATTTCACTTCTCAGTATGCGGACTATGAGGAGTACCACAAACGCGGGCTGGGTGTAGCTGTGACTTACCAGGGCAGTTTGGTAGCAGGGGCGTCCTCCTATACCGTATACCGCGAGGGTATTGAGATTGAAATTGGCACCAAAGAAGAGTTTCGCAGAAAAGGATTTGCTGCTGTCTGCGGGGCTAAGATTATCTTAGAGTGCATGGACAGGGGCCTTTATCCAAGCTGGGATGCACAGAATAAGTGGTCGGTGGCGCTCGCTGAGAAATTAGGCTATCACTTTGAACGGGCGTATCCCGCATATGAGATTTTTGTGTAATGGCAGGTGACGCGAAGCGTCGCGTGTCGTTAGCTTAGAAGGAAGCCCAATGCGAAGCATTTCTGTAATGGATTCCGTCGACATAAAATGAAAAAGGGAGTAACGCTAAATATTGATTGCTTTAGCGCTGCTCCCACTTTTTTATTCAAATCTATTGTCTTTGTTTACAGGAAAATATATTTCGCTATAAATAAGAGCGTAAGTATATACATTAGTATACTGATCTTCTTTTCCTTTGCTTTGCCGGTAATCAAGTTTACCAGTGTCCAGGAAATTACGCCGATGGCAATGCCTTCCGAGATACTATAAGCAAGCGGCATAGCAATAATGCACAGAAACGCTGGAATAGCATCTGTCATATCGGTGAAGTCAATCCTTGCCACAGAGCCCATCATATAGAAACCAACAATAACCAGCGCCGGAGCGATAGCAAAGCTTGGTATACTCAGGAACAAGGGGGAGAAGATGACGGATAACAGGAATAATACGCCGGTTACGACTGAGGTAAGTCCCGTACGTCCGCCTGCCGTTACACCGGAAGCGCTCTCTACATATGTGGTGGTAGTGGAGGTTCCGAAAATGGCGCCCACACAGGTTGCAATCGCATCTGATAAAAGCGCTGGACGGATGCGAGGCAGCTTACCATTCTCATCCAGCATGTCCGCCTTAGAGGAAACACCGATTAAGGTGCCCAAAGTATCGAATAAATCCACAAACAGGAAAGAGAACATGATGACAATGAAGTCCCAGATTTTGATGGAACCAAAATCTGTTCCGGTAAATACAGCGCCGAATGTTTCTTTGAAAGAAGAAAAATCCAAGCTGACAATGCCAGAAGGAATCGTTGAATACATACCGGCATCGGGATTAGGCACATAGATGCCAATTAATTCACAGATGATGCCCAATATCCAGGTGGCAAGGATGCCAATGAGAATACCTCCTTTGATATTTTTTGCTAGTAAAATGGCGGTAATCAGGATGCCAATCAACGCCAAAATTGCGCCCACGCCGATGGAGGGGAAGGTCTCGCCCTTGAATGTCTGATAGGTAACCAGCGTGGAAGGGTTGGACACGATAAGTTTGGCGTCTTGTAAGCCGATGAAAGCGATAAATAGACCAATACCTACGCTGACAGCAGCTTTTAAGGTGGCGGGAATCGCATTAAAGATGGCTTCGCGTACATTGGTGAGAGATAACACAATAAAGATGATACCCTCTACAAATACAGCAAACAATGCGATTTGCCAGGAATAACCCATGCCGATAACAACAGAATAGGCGAAATAGGCGTTTAAGCCCATGCCTGGAGCCAGGGCAAATGGATAATTTGCCAGCAGAGCCATCAAAATGGTTCCCACAAATGAAGCAAGCGCTGTGGCAATCATTACGGCATTTGGATTCATGCCGGTCTCACCTAAGATACTTGGATTGACGGCAAGGATGTACGCCATGGTCATAAATGTCGTGAATCCGGCAATAATTTCCGTGCGTACGGTTGTGTTGTTGTCTTTCAACTTGAAAAACTTTTCTAACATAAATTTACTCTCCTTTGCATATGATTAATGATTATAACATATATTCCCATTATGGTATAGTATATCAGTAACACAAAAAGAGAGGTAAAAACGTGTTTTCCATTCTGGTAAATATCTTTATTGATGATAAAGACAACGTGAAGAGTCCCCAGGTTCGTCAGAAATATGGAATGCTCTGCGGTATTGTGGGTATTGTGTTAAATCTGTTGCTATTTGCGGGAAAGTTCCTGGCTGGTTTGATAAGTCGTTCTATTTCTATTACTGCGGACGCCTTTAATAATTTGTCTGACGCCGGTTCATCCGTGGTAACGCTTGCAGGATTTAAGATGGCGGGCGCTAAGCCGGACGTGGACCATCCATATGGGCATGGCAGGATAGAATATATTACAGGGTTTATTGTGTCAGGCGCCATCATTGTCATGGCATTCGAGCTGATAAAAAATTCCATAGAAAAAATTGTGCACCCTGCACCTGTGGAGTTTCGTTTATTGTCAGTGGCAATTCTGGTGGCATCTGTACTTGTGAAAATATATATGGCGTATTACAATTACAATGTTGGCAAAAAGCTGGACTCGATAGCTATGCGTGCGGCAGCGACAGACAGCCTCAGTGATACGTGCGCTACATTTGTGGTACTGCTGGGTATCGTTATAGGAAAATTTACTGGATTTCGGGTGGACGGCTGGTGTGGCGTGCTGGTAGGAGTGTTTATTTTTTATGCAGGAATTGTTGCGGCTAAAGATACGTTAAATCCCTTGTTGGGGCAGCCGCCAAAAGCGGAGTTTGTCACTCAGATTGAGGAAATTGTGCTTGCACATCAGGAAATTTGCGGCGTCCATGATCTTTTAGTCCATGATTATGGACCTGGCAGGTGCATGATTTCGCTGCACGCAGAAGTGCCAGCCGAGGGAAATATTCTGGAGCTTCACGAAGTTGTGGACGATGCGGAAGCCGAGCTTCAGGAAAAATTAAACTGTAGTGCTGTAATCCATATGGATCCAGTTGTCACAGAAGATACATATATTTTGCATTTAAAGGGCAAAATAGAAGTATTGATAAAAACAATCGACCCGATTATCACTATGCATGATTTTCGGGTTGTCCCAAAACATACACAGACAAAACTGATTTTCGATGTGGCAGTGCCTTACGGGTACAGGCTTGACGACGAAGAATTGGCAGATATGATAGAAAAACGTATTAGAAAAAAACTGGAAGAGGACTATCTCGTAGTTATCCGGGTTGATAAAACATTCTTGAGAGAAGCAGCCTTAAAATGAAATAAGGCAAGAATCATGCATGAGAACTACTGAAAAGTGTCCAATTTTTAGGAAATAAATACTAATCTTTCGTATAAATTAACAGTTTTCAGAAACACACTTGAAAAAGCCTTATACATGGAGTATATTTTATATGGTACTAAATACATGAAGCAGATTGTGTGTATAGGTTTACATGAGAAAGAGAGATAAAATGAGTGAGAAAAAAATTATTGTATCTAATGTAGCGAAAGAGTACAACAATCCTATTGCTGAGTTGGTGCAGGTGGCTTGTCAATTTGATAGTGAGATTCGCCTTGAAAGCAACGAAGCAAGAATTAATGCGAAGAGCATTATGGGAATCATGGCATTTAATCCGTCGAAAGGAATGACCGTAAATATAGTGGCTGATGGAAGCGATGAAGAAGAGGCTTTATTGGCAATGGAGAAATTTTTAGTCTGTCAATAGGAACAATTAGGGAGGATTTTAAAAATGGAGAGCAAGGACAAGAAAGTAACTTCAACTAAACCAGCAGCCGTGCAAGAAGAAGTTGCCGTGAAGGTAGCTGAGAAGGCATCATCTGTTGTGAAGGAAGCAAAACCGGCAGAGAAGAAGGAAGCATCTGTTGTGAAAGAGACGAAAGTAGAAGAGAAGAAGGAAGCAGCGCCGGCAGAGAAGAAAGAGGCTGTTGTTGAGAAAGAAGCGAAGGAAGCTTCGGCAAAGAAAGGTAAGCCAGGCAGGAAGCCCGGTAAGACTTCTACAAAGAAGAAAACAGCAGAGAAGGTAGAAGAAGTTTACGTTCAGTTCCAGGAATTGGAGATTACCACGAAAGAGATCGTAGATAAAGCCAAACAGATTTACATTGCAGAAGGACATAGAGAATCTTCCATCAAATCCCTTCGCTTGTATATCAAACCGGATGAGCATATGGCATATTATGTAATCAATGAGAAGATGACGGGCAGCATTGAACTGTAAATAAATATAGAGAATGATAAGATAGGCTGTTGCAAGAAAATTTCAGCAAATGGGTTGCTGAAATTTTTCTGCAACAGTTTTTATTATTTTATAGGAAGGACCTTGTCACGCGAAAGAGAGAAAGTAGGAGAAGGATATGTATAAGTTATTAATTATAGAAGACGACGCGGTGATTGCCAAGGCTATTCAGCAACATATGATGAGCTGGGGATATGAGGCGGTTTGCGTAGAGAATTTTCAGGAAGTATTACAGACATTTATTGCGCAGAATCCACAGCTTGTACTGCTGGATATCTCCTTGCCTTTTTATAACGGTTACCATTGGTGTGACGAAATCCGCAAGTTATCAAAAGTTCCCATTATTTTTATCTCTTCTGCTTCTGATAATATGAATATTGTCATGGCAGTGAATATGGGGGGGGATGATTTTGTGGCAAAGCCATTTGATTTGAATGTATTGCAGGCTAAAATTCAGGCTCTTTTGCGGCGTACTTATGACTTTGCCGGGGACAGTACCTTGCTGGAGCATAACGGAATGATTTTTGATACCAGCAAGGGAGTAGTTACTTATGATAATAACAGGACAGAACTGACCAAAAATGAGATGGGGATATTGCGCTGTCTGTTAGAACAGAAGGGCAGGATTGTCACCCGGGATAAGCTGATGGAGAAATTGTGGGAATCCGACAGCTTTATTGATGATAATACGCTGACTGTAAATGTGGCAAGGCTGAGAAAGAAATTAGAGGAGATTGGCGTCAAAGATATCATTAAGACTAAGAAAGGAATCGGCTATGTGGTGGATTAGGTCCTATGCAAAACGTCATCGCCTGGGGCTCATACTGTTTGGAGGGTATGGCATTATTTTTCTTATGGTAATGTTTCTCTATCGACTGCCTATGGAGGCGGTGGGGTATGCAGCCTGCCTGTGCGCAGCCTTTGGCGTGATCTTATTTTTAATAGACAGTTTGCGCTATCGTAAGAAATTAGAACACCTGGGCTGGCAGATAGAGGCGGTTAAGAATGGCGTAGAGCATTTTCCAAAAGCGGAAGATGAACAGGAGCGCTTATATCAGGAATTGCTCGAGGTGTCTAGGCAGGAGCGGCTAGAACAAGTAGCGTCATTGATGAAAGAGAAGAAAGATGTCACGGATTATTTTATACTGTGGACACATCAGATCAAGACACCGATTGCCGCCATGGATCTGCTCTTGCAGCAGCAAGTAGAAGGAGAGGAGGAACAATATCATCATAAGCGGCAGATTCAGAGCGAGCTGTTTCGGATTGAACAGTATGTGGAGATGGTAATGCAGTATTTACGCCTAATGGACGGCATCAATGATTTTGTGCTGCGGGAATATGAGCTGGACGATATTATTCGCCAGGCTTTGCGTAAATATGCGCCTATGTTTATCCGCAAAAATCTTACGCTTTCGTATGAGCCTGTGGACATGAGGGTGGCGACGGATGAAAAATGGATGGTTTTTGTGTTGGAACAGCTTTTGTCCAATGCCATAAAATACACATCTTCTGGGGGCGTTCGTATTTATATGCAAGGCGGGTGTCTGGTGGTGGAGGATTCTGGCATCGGCATTCTACCAGAAGATTTGCCGCGGGTGTTTGATAAAGGCTATACCGGCTACAATGGCAGGAGTGATAAAAAGGCGTCCGGAATTGGGTTATATCTGGTAAAGAAAATTCTTGGCAAGTTAGGGCACAAGATTTTTGTGGAGTCAGAGTCCGGGAAAGGAACTCGCATGAAGGTGTTATTTTGATGATAACTTACAAAACTGTAAGATAAATAAATAAAATGTAAGCCTAAGTTAAGGCAGCACCTGATCTGATTCGCTATACTATTTTTAGTAACCGGCACAGCGGAAATCATAAAGATGTAATGTTTGCTGTGCGGAATAAGAAGGAGGATATTATGGCGATATTGGAAGTAAACAATGTGAAAAAAGTATACACAACCCGCTTTGGCGGAAATCAGGTCCAGGCATTGTCGGACGTAAGTTTTTCTGTGGAAAAAGGCGAATATGTGGCAATTATGGGTGAGTCGGGTTCTGGTAAGACCACGCTTTTAAATATTCTGGCAGCCTTGGATAAGGCGACGGCAGGACAGGTGCTTTTGAATGGCAAAAATCTTTCTACGCTCCGCGAGCGTGAATTGTCCACGTTTCGCAGGCAAAACCTGGGTTTTGTGTTTCAGGATTTTAATTTGCTGGATAATTTTAATCTTCAGGACAATATTTTTCTGCCGCTGGTACTTGCGGGAAAAGGCTATCATGAGATGATGAAACGATTGACGCCCATTGCTGCGAAACTGGGTATCCAGGATATTCTTGCAAAATATCCATACGAGGTGTCGGGCGGTCAGAAGCAGCGTGTAGCAGTGGCGCGTGCTTTGATTACAAACCCGCAGCTTATTCTTGCAGATGAACCTACGGGGGCGCTCGATTCTAAAGCGGCGGAGGGCCTTTTGTCGATGTTTCAGTATATCAATGAGGAGGGGCAGACCATTCTTATGGTGACGCATTCCATCAAAGCGGCTAGTTGCGCAAAGCGCGTGCTTTTTATCAAAGACGGGCAGGTGTTCCATCAGCTTTATAAGGGTTCCGGCAGCAATGAGGAAATGTATCAAAAAATATCTGATACGCTGACAGTAATTACGACAGGTGGTGGTCGTCATGAATAGATTATTTTATGCGAGACTTGCCGTAGGCAACCTCAGGAAAAACGTGGGACTGTATCTGCCCTATGTCCTGGCGGCAATTGGTATCAGTGCGATGTATTATATTATGGGCGCGATTACCAGAGATGAAGGAATCAAGCAAATGCGTGGAGCCAGCGAACTGTTTATGATATTGTCTCTGGGATGCGGCGTAATCGCCATCTTTACCGTAATTTTCCTATTCTATACGAATAGTTTCCTCATGAAACGCCGCAAGAAAGAATTTGGCCTCTTCAATATTCTGGGCATGGAAAAACGTCATATTGGCAAAATGATGTTCTGGGAAATTGTGATTGTGGCTTTTATCAGTATTGGCGGCGGGCTTGTAGCGGGTATTGTTTTAAATAAATTGGTGGTCCTGGCGCTGATGCGTCTGTTGGAATTTGACGTACCATTCGGATTCCATGTATCAGGAGGGGCAGCTCTGAGCGTTGTCATCCTCTTCGCTTGTATTTTTATTGCCACCTTAGTGTATAATTTATTCCAGGTGCAGAAGGCCAGCCCGATTGAGCTTTTGAGGAGTAGTAATCAGGGAGAACGTGAACCCAAGACGCGCTGGCTTTTGGCGCTGATTGGCGTGTTGGCATTGGGCGCAGGGTATGGAATTGCGATCGTTGTGGAAAGCCCGGTTGATGCGCTGATGATGTTTTTCTTGGCGGTGCTGTTAGTTATATTGGGGACTTATTGTCTTTTTACGGCGGGTAGCATTGTTGTGCTCAAGCTCCTTCGGCGTAACAAGAATTATTACTACAAGACCAGTCATTTTACTTCTGTTTCCGGGATGATTTATCGCATGAAACAGAATGCCGTAGGATTAAGCAATATCTGTATTTTGAGTACAATGGTGCTGGTAATGCTTGCCGGTTCGTTCTCACTGTATATGGGAAAAGATGTTTCTTTGCATAATCGTTATCCCAAGGAAATTATGATGAATGGATTTGGGATGACAAAAGAGGGAAGGAACATGATGCAGGAATGCGCCATACAGGGAGCGCAGGATACAGGCGTTGCGATAGAGGAAATATCTAATTGTACGAGCCTTTCCTTTGCGGGCTATAAGAATGGGGAGGATATTCAGGTAAAAGCCTGGGAAGAAGGAGCAGAAACTCCAGAGGGCGAGCTTATCATGACGGAGTGGCTTACCTTGGAGGAATATCAACAGTTTACCGACCACGTGCCGGAACTTGCGGAGGACGAAATACTGGTCTATACAGCACATGGAGAGCGTGATGACAGTCAATATCGAATCGGGGAAGAGGTATTTCGCATTAAAGAGCATTTGCCGGAATTGCATCTTGACGATATGCAGATAGAGATTGTCTATGATATGTATTTTATTATAGTGAAGGATGAAGCTGTTTTACAGAAGATTAACGAGCTTCAGCAATCTATCTATGGGGAGCGTGCAAGCTCTATTGATACCTTAGTCGCGCTGGATGTTGCGGGCGGAGAAGAGCAGGAGATTGCTTGTAAGCAGCGGATTGATGAGCTCATAAAAGAGCGGAATCCTGATTCGCAACAAGGGGCAGTCAGGGTAGAGAGCAGGAGTGAGCGAAGCAATGACGATATGGTGATATTTGGCGGCTTCCTGTTCCTGGGAATTTTCCTCGGTTTTGTGTTCCTGATGGCGACGACGATGATTATCTATTACAAACAGGTATCGGAAGGATATGAGGATAAGTCAAGATTTGAGATTATGCAGAAGGTGGGTATGAGCAAGAAGGAAGTGCGCGCGTCCATTCGCAGCCAGATTATCAAAGTATTTTTCCTGCCTTTGGCGATGGCCTGCATCCATCTGGCGGCGGCATTCCCCATGATGAATCGCTTGTTGCTGCTGTTTGGCATGGTGAATGTAAAATTGTTTGGTATCTGTACCATTGCCACGGTAGCGATATTTGCAGTAATTTACGCAATCGTCTACAGTATTACGGCCAGATCCTACTATAAGATTGTTAATGAAAAAGTATTTTAATCCCCCATCTGAGATGGGGAGAATGGAATAAGCCG
>CANOFW010000042.1 GCA_947565425.1 uncultured Lachnospiraceae bacterium | reverse complement strand
TTGCCGTAGTGCGGGGGCTTTTAAAGCGTACGAAAATTCAACTCGACACGGTTCTGAGCGGAAGTGAATGTATGGAGTTGACCAGGAGCAAGAAGTACGACCTCATTTTCATGGATCATATGATGCCAGACCCAGACGGCATTTCCACGCTGCACCGTCTGCGTCAAGAAACAGATAATCCCAATATAAGCACACCAGTGGTTGCGTTGACAGCAAATGCGGTGGCGGGCAGCAGGGAGGAATATCTCAAGGCTGGGTTTGACGAGTATTTGTCTAAACCGGTGGTTGCGGAAAAATTAGAGCAGACGCTTGCAAGGTTTCTGCCCGAGGATAAAGTATCTTTTGCAAAGGAGAAACTACCAGACACAGCGGAGTTAGGTTGGGAGGAGATTTTGAAAGATGTGCCTCCACAGGAGCAAGCAAATAGGCAGACATCCGCCGGGGAACATCCTGTAAAGCAGAGAGTAAATGAGACATCCGGGGAAATGGAAAAAGCGCCGGGTACAGGAGAGAACTCAGGGGAGGGCATGATAGATAAGAGCATAGGAATGCCGTATTGTGGAAATGATGAAGAGATGTATTTGGAAATCTTACAAGCATATTATGAGCAGGGGCAGGAATATTTGCAGAAACTACCCCGGCTTTATGAGGAGGAGGATTGGCGGGGCTATAGTATCATTGCCCACGCCATAAAGAGCACATCCCTTACGATTGGTGCCGCCACTCTATCGGAACAGGCGAAACAGCAGGAACTGGCGGCAAAGGAAAACAAGGTTCAACAGTTGCAGGAGCAATGGCAGCCATTTTTCCGGGATTACCAGTGCGTCTTAAAAGAGGCGGCGCAGATACTCGGCATAGAGCAAAAGGAAACTGTGCAGAGTAAAGAGGATTCTCGGGAGGAACAGCCGTCCGCGGAATATCTTGAAGGCTGTCATTGCCTTTTAGAACAGGTGCAAGGATATGAGATGGGCGAGGCGTTGGAACAGATAGAGAAACTTTCCGCTATGCGTGTGGAAAAAGTATTGGAAGAAGTTCGTCAGTTTGTACATGATTTTGATTATGACAGTGCGGAGAGTTGTTTGCAGGAATGGCTGGCAAAATGGGAGGTTGGTAAGGAATGAAACGAACAATATTGGTAGTGGATGATGACAGGTTTAATTTGATGGTTGCACAAAAACTGCTGTCGGAGGATTACCATGTGGCGGCGGTGAATTCCGGTGAACTTGCGTTGCGCTATCTGGGAAAGAACCGCCCGGACCTGGTATTGTTGGATATTCAGATGCCGGATATGGATGGTTTTGAAGTTATGAAAAACATTCAAAAGGATGAACAGTGGCGGAAAATACCTGTTATTTTCCTCACGGCAGATCGTGCCGAGGAGA
This sequence comes from uncultured Lachnospiraceae bacterium, assembly GCA_947565425.1. Lineage (GTDB taxonomy): Bacteria > Bacillota > Clostridia > Lachnospirales > Lachnospiraceae > Petralouisia. Next base: position 25,111 of record CANOFW010000042.1, on the reverse strand, counting down.
CAGAGGAGACATGTTTTAAGCTGGGGGCTGCGGATTATATCGGCAAACCATTTGTGCCGGCAATCATGATGCAGCGGATCCATCGGACGATAGAGCTAGAAGGTTACAGAAGGAATCTGGAGCATATGGTAGAGCAGCAATTGCAGCGAATTACGCAATTGCAGCAGGACATTATTTTCTCAATGGCGAATCTGATTGAAAGCCGGGACGGTACTACCGGGGAGCATGTAAAACGTACGAGCGGCTATGTGAATCTGTTAGTAGAAAAAATGCAGGAGCGGGGATTGTATGCAGAACAGTTGACACGTGACTATGTGGATTATCTCAGGAAGGCCGCGCCTTTGCACGACATTGGAAAAATAGCGATTTCGGATGCCGTTTTGCAGAAACCGGGAAAACTTTCCAAGGAAGAGCATGAGATGATTCAGATTCACGCGGAGGAGGGTGGCAGGCTCATCCGGGAAAATATGAGCCGTATTGCCGAGCAGGAATTTGTGGAGATAGCCTGCGATATGGCGGCTTGCCACCATGAGAAATGGGCGGGAGGCGGTTACCCCAAGGGCCTAAAAGGAGAGGAAATTCCATTGTCGGCACGGATTCTTGCCGTTGCGGATGTGTTTGACGCGTTGGTATCAGAGCGGCAGTATAAAAAGGGGATGTCGTTGGAGCAGGCATTCGCCATCATGGAGGAAGAACGGAATAAAAGTTTTGAGCCGGATATTTTAGACGTATTTCTGGCGGCGGAAGACGAGCTGCGCCAGTTGATGAAAGAGTTTGAGGCAGCGTAAGGGGAGCAGGTGTAAAGGTAACAGATGACATAGATTGGGATTGGAAAACTATATGGAGACAAAGAAAAATTTATTATTGGCGATAAAGAACGATGCGGGAGGGCTGGACATCAATAATATGCGAAGTTTTTGTATGTTATTTGTGCTGGTCGGAAGTATTATGTGCATCGTGAATTTGTCGGTAGGTTCTGTGCGGATGGCTCTGATTACAGGTGGAACCGGGTTGCTGATGTTACTAAACACTGTGCTTCTGACTGTATGGAAAAAAATTCGTTTTGTGACGTTCAATGTCATCCTTGCTGTGATGATTATGATGATGTATTTTGTAGTAAATGGCGGAGAACATGGATTTAGTTTAGTGTGGCTGTTTTTGGTGCCTCCGGCGGTCATGTATTTCTTAAATGTGTTTTATGGAGGGATTGTCTGCCTCTTGTTGGGAGGGTTATCGGCAATTTATATGTGGTCGCCATTGTGTGAGCTGGGCTATCAATATACGATGACTTACCGGATGCGTTTTCCGTTAGTATATTTAGCGGAAACTTTCATGTGTATGATGATTCAGTATCGGATCTGGTGTTATCAGAGACAGCAGAGGGAGTTGTTGTTGAAAGCGGAGGAGGCAAGCCATGCAAAAAGCGATTTTCTGGCTAATATGAGCCATGAAATCCGTACGCCTATGAATGCGATCATGGGTATGTGCGAGCTGGTACTTAATGAGAAGAATTTATCGGAGGAGGTGCGCGACAACTGTAACAATATCCATTTATCTGGCAGGAATCTTCTGGGAATTATTAATGACCTTTTAGATTTTTCTAAGATTGAATCTGGGAAGATGGATCTTATCTGTGATTCTTATCAGGTGTCGTCTATGCTTAATGATATCATTAACATGGCGATGGCGCGCAAAGGAAACAAAGCGATTGAATTGATGGTGGATTGCGACCCGCGCATTCCAGAACAATTATATGGAGATGAAATCCGCATTCGTCAGGTTATTATAAATCTTCTCACAAATGCAATAAAATTTACCCATGAGGGCGGCGTGCTTTTTCAGATACGTTCACGCAAGGAAAGTTATGGGGTGAATTTGATATTTACAATTAGAGACAGTGGTATCGGTATTAAAGAAGAAAATATGGATAAAATTTTTCAGAGTTTTAGTCAGGTTGATACAAAGAAAAATCGCAGCATCGAGGGGACGGGACTCGGACTTGCAATTTCCAAGCAGCTTGTGCGTAAGATGGGCGGTGTGCTCCATGTGACTAGTAAATATGGTGAGGGAACGGAATTTACGGTGGTAATTCCTCAAAAAGTTGTAGAGGAAAAACCGATGATTGAGGTGCAAAGGGCAGGGAATCAGAATTGTCTGTGTTATATTCGCATAGACAAATTTACGCATCCTTTTGTCAAAGAGACATATCGAGAATTGATGAAACATATTGGGGAAAATCTGGGCATACGTTACTGTATTTGCCCAACGCTTGCGGAGACAAAGAAAGAACTTGCGTCAGGCAGTGACTATGGGCATCTGTTTCTGGGCAGGGAGGAATATCGGGCATCTAAAAAATTTTTTGACCGGCTATCACAGCAGATTCATATCACGGTGGTACAGGAACGCATGGACTATGAACCTTTGGCAAAAAATATGCGTAATGTCTATAAACCTTTTTATGTACTTTCAATTGGAAATGTCATCAATGGAGAAAGGTTATCTTTTAATCCGGGAAATAAGGAAACTTCCGAAAAGCGGTTTACAGCGCCTGGGGCGAAGATTTTGGTGGTCGATGATAACGCTATGAATCTGAAAGTGGCGATTGGCCTATTGAAACCATATCACATGACGATTATGACAGCGGAGAGCGGGCCGCAGGCGATTGAGATGGTCAAGAGCAAGGAGTATCACATTGTTTTTATGGATCATATGATGCCGGGAATGGACGGCGTAGAGGCCTTGCATATCATTCGGGAATTTTCCGAGGATTACTTTAAGGAACTGCCAGTTGTGGCGTTGACGGCAAACGCGATTAGCGGTGCGCGGGAAATGTTTTTGTCGGAAGGATTTCAGGATTTTGTCACGAAGCCTATTGAGATGAAGGCCATGGAGCGGACTTTGCGGCAGTGGTTGCCAGAGGAGTTAATCTGTAAAGAGCAGGGGGAAGGAGAGAATCGTTGAGATGAAAGATACCGTATTAATTACTACAGACTGTGTATGTGATCTGACTGCGGATTTACAGGAGCGTTACCAGATTCCCATTATGTACTACTATGTGCAGACGGAGGAGGCACGCTTTCAGGACACCAGAGAAATGAATTCAGACGACTTGATTGACTATATTGAGAAGGATGGAAAAAAGGCATATAGTGGTTGTGCTCCTATGGAAGAATATGAGGATTTTTTCGCAAAACAGAGACAAGATACGAATGCTCCCATTATTCATATTTGCATGGCGCAGTTTGTGAGTGATGCTTATAAGACGGCGAAGGAGGCAGCTCGCGGAGATGATACAGTCTATGTTGTGGATTCCGGGCATTTGTCCGGGGGGATGGCGTTGATGGTTCTTGAGGCTGTGAAGATGGCGAAGCGTGGCGCGCCCTGTGAAGTAATTTTAAAAGAACTGGAAATTATGAAAGAGAAAGTTTCCACCAGTTTTATTGTAGATTCCGTACAATGTTTGTATCGCAATGGCAGGATTAGTAAAAATATTGCCTGGCTCTGTGATGCGTTATCCCTACATCCCATTTTAAAACTTTCTCATAGCCATATGAAGCCGGTAGGACTTTGCGTTGGCAGTCAGCGAAGGTTTGCCCGTGCCTATCTGCGTTGGGCGTTGAGGCGGGGGGGCGAGATTGTGCCGGACATGGCGTTTTTGATAACAGCTGGTGCGTCCTATGAGTTTAGGCAATTTCTTCTCGCAGAAATAAAACAGCGGATGCCCTGTCGAATTGTCGTGTCAAACAAGGCATCCGCCACCATCTCCTGCAACTGTGGTTCCGGCGCGTTTGGTATTTTATTCCTAAGGAAATAAACTATCTTAATATTTTACGGAAATTCTTTTTGCCCTTCTTGAGTACCATACCGTCAATAAATGCATCTTCACGGTAAGCAGTCTTAATATCGGTTACCTTTTCTCCATCTACGGAGACACCGCCCTGTTCTACAGCACGGCGTGCCTCAGAGCGGGAGGGCGTAAGACCGGATTTTACTAACAGCGCCAGGATATCAATTGCTGCTTCTGTAAAATCTTCATCAGCCAAAGTTACGGAAGGCATATCAGCGGCATTTCCACTGGAAAACAAAGCTTTGGCGGCATCTTGCGCTTTGACAGCTTCCGCCTCCCCATGTACCAGCTTTGTCAATTCAAATGCAAGGATTTCTTTTGCTTTGTTAAGCTGTGCGCCTTCCCAGGAATCCATTTTGTCAATCTCTTCTAGGGGCAGGAACGTCAACATACGGATGCATTTGAGGACGTCTGCGTCTGCAACATTTCTCCAGTACTGATAGAAATCAAAGGGAGAGGTTTTGTTGGGATCAAGCCAGACTGCGCCAGACTGTGTTTTGCCCATTTTCTTACCCTCAGAATTTAACAGCAGGGTAATCGTCATAGCGTATGCGTCTTTGCCAAGCTTGCGGCGAATCAGTTCTGTGCCGCCGAGCATGTTGCTCCATTGGTCGTCGCCGCCAAATTGCATATTGCAGCCGTATTTCTGGAACAGTGCATAGAAATCGTAGCTCTGCATAATCATATAGTTAAATTCTAAGAAACTAAGTCCCTTTTCCATACGTTGCTTGTAACATTCTGCGGTCAACATCCGGTTTACGGAGAAATGCGGCCCCACCTCACGCAGAACTTCAATATAATTTAAGTCCATGAGCCAGTCTGCGTTGTTTACCATCAATGCTTTTCCCTCGGAAAAGTCGATAAATTTGCTCATCTGTTCTTTGAAGCAGTCGCAATTGTGCTGAATTGTCTCAGGCGTCATCATCTGGCGCATATCTGTTCGTCCAGAAGGATCGCCGATCATGCCTGTGCCACCGCCAATTAAGGCAATCGGCTTATTGCCAGCCATCTGTAAACGTTTCATTAGGCACAGAGCCATGAAATGTCCTACATGCAGGCTGTCAGCGGTGGGATCGAAGCCGATATAGAACGTTGCCTTGCCGTTATTTATCAATTCTTTAATTTCTTCTTCGTCTGTTACCTGGGCAATCAGTCCCCGGGCAACCAGTTCATCATATACAGTCATTGTCTGTCCTCCTCGTATTGAATGAAAATTATAGGGAAAAAAGGTTGATTTGTCAAGGGATATAGATAAATTCTTAAATTGTCTGTTGCAATAAAATTGTGGTATGCTTTCAGAAAGGGGAAATAATATTGTATAAAGGGCAGAGATTTTGCACAGATGTTCAAGTGTGAACCCCCTCTGTCTAAAATAAAATTGGGAAGCGAGGGAATGATTTGGAGTATGTTTTATTGGTGATTGGTTTTGTACTTCTGATAAAGGGTGCAGACTGCTTTGTGGATGGGAGCGCAAGCGTTGCACACAAGTTGAGGGTATCCTCTATGGTGATTGGCCTTACCGTGGTGGCGATGGGAACCAGTGCGCCGGAGTGCGCAGTCAGTATTGCGGCGGCTTTTCGGGGTGAGAATACAGTGGCTATCAGTAATGTTGTTGGCTCGAATATTTTCAATCTGATGATTGTTTGCGGTGTCTGTTCCGTTATTATGCCGCTCAGTGTCAAGACGAGTACCTTGAAGAAGGAATTTCCGATCTCTATTTTAGCGGCTGCTGCGCTGCTTGCTATAAGCTATCTTGGTATGGAGATTGGCAGAGCCGAGGGATTGCTCTTATTGGCAGGCTTTACTGCTTTTTTGGTATGGCTGGTGCGGGGAGCAAAAAGGGACCGCAGCAAAGCACAGGAGGATGTAGGGGAGATTAAGTCTCTCAGCGCCATTATGTGTCTCGTTTACATTGTGATAGGAATTATAGCGATTGTGATGGGGGGGGACATCGTAGTCGATTCTGCCATCAAGATTGCAGAAAATTTCGGTCTCAGCCAGACCTTAATCGGTCTTACGATTGTGGCGATGGGGACATCGCTGCCAGAGCTTGTGACTTCCATTGTAGCGGCGAAAAAGGGAGAAGATGATATGGCAATCGGCAATGTGATTGGCTCCTGTATTTTCAATATTCTTTTGGTGTTGGGAATTGCCGGTACAATTAGTCCCATGGAAGTCTTGATGGAAAATATGATTGATGCTATAATTCTAATTGGAATGAGTATTATCGTATGGATATTTGCCTGGAGCGGCAAACGTATCAGCCGTTCAGAGGGTGCAGTGATGGTTGCCATCTATGCTGTGTACATGGGTTATATCTGTATGAGGTAAAGAGTGCGGTTCATGAAGCAGTTGAAAATGCAGCAGATAATTTAACTTTAAGAAGGAGGAAGACGATGGATATTTTAGGAAAAATTGGTGAGACAATTACAGAGACAGGAAAGGATGTTACACAGAAAGTTACGGATTTAACGGAGATTACGAAATTGCGGATGGATATTCGCAATAAGGAAGACTTTGTACGCAGGCAGTATGCAGAGATTGGTAAGCAGTACTATGAAATGCATAAGGATGATGCACAGCCTCTTTTTGCGGAAATTACGCTGATTACAGAGACGTTGCAAAAGATTGAGGAGCTTAGAAGCGGGATTGCGGAGCGCAAAGGCAAGAAACTGTGTCCGGTTTGCAGCGCGCCCAATGATGCAGACGCTTTGTATTGCAATAAGTGTGGCAATAAGTGTGAGTTTGTCTATGCCGAGGATGAGGAAGACTTTGACTTGACAGGGGATGCAACGCCGGCAGAAGATATAGAAGTGGCAGAGAAGGAAACGAAGGCAGAAACGGCGGATTCAGAGGCAGAAGATTCGGAGTAACAGGCGGAGAAGTTGCGGGAGCTGGACGGTAAACAAGCGGTAGATGTTTTTGGCGTTGCGGCTATGTATATAGCAAAGGTATCCCGGCAGATATACAGTACAAGGAGAGTGATATGAGATGAAAGAGAAGAACGAACATCGGACACCAAAGAGCCCGGCAGTTGCCCATCATCCCATAAGGCAGCAGATGATAGCGGTGCTTCTTGGGGTGTGCCTGGTCGCAGTGTCAGTACCGATGCCGCAATTTCGTTTTACGGTGCAGGCAGCAGAGGATCAAGAAGATTCGTTGAACGTTTCCGAGGAGACAAAGGAAGCGGCGGCAGGAGCGCTGGAAGATGCAGAGGAATTTATTGGCGTTGGTGAGGGGCCAAATACCATAGGAACCGGGAACGCAGAGGATGAAGCGGCCTCTATGGGCGTACTTGAGGATGTGGATGATGCCGCGGCAGGGACGGGAATGCCTCTGTCCAGGGATTATGTGACGACTGACGACGGTAGCTCTGTAAAAGACGATCTGGCTAAGAGAAAGGGTCTTATGCAGGAAAAATCAGCCGGCGCGAAGTCGGAGTTGTTGTTTGCAGAAGGTGATGAGCCTGCTACGCCGCAACAGCCCGCATGCGGAATTATCAGTGAGGACACGGTTTGGACAGAAGCCGGGGTTCTTACAAATGGAGAATTGATTGTAATGTCGCAAGCGACGCTGACGATCAATGCCACTGTGTCGATTGAGGGGAACGTTACGATAAAAGGTGGCGGTAAGATTATTCGAGGCGCAATCGGCGGCGGTTTTCTCTTGAATGGCGCCGCGAACTTGACGCTGGCAGATATTACACTGGATGGACAATCGGATACCGTTGCCGGAACTTCTGTATCTATGATAACTGTGGGAAGTAACAGTAATCTGACGTTGGACGCCGGTTGTACAATACGAAATTGTACAGCGGCTAAAGGCGGCGGAGTCTATGTGAAAGGAGTTCAGAATAACGTAACGTTAAATGGCGCTGTACTGGAAAACTGTACGGCTTCGTCATTGGGTGGAGGCATTTACTGTGAGGATAGAGTAAGCGGTACTCCGAACTGGATCACATTGAATAATGCGACGATTCGCAATTGTTCAGCAGGGACGCACGGGGGCGGAGTTTTTGCCGCGGTAACGGATGTGACGATCAATGGCGGACGTTATGAAAGTAATCGAACGACAGGCGGAGCGAGCGCTGAGGGGATTATTGGCGGCGGTTTTATCTTCACTTGTGCGTCTACCTTAACGATTAATAGCGGAGTTTTTACGAACAACGAAAGCGCGACGAAGGGTGGCTGCATCCACCACTGTGGACATGAGAATACCGTAACTTACATATATGGAGGCGTTTTCTCCGGCAATAGCTGTAGTAATCAAAAATATGCTGGCAGCGGTGCAATTTATAATTCTACTGTAGTGGCGGGAAATACCTCGCTGACGCTTTCCGGAGACGTGAAATTTGGCGATGGCATGGATACCTCAGGCGTGGATGGTATCTATCTGGATAACAAATATAACACCCCGAGGAAGATTCAGCTCAGCGATACGTTGACTTATCCGGTTAGATGTTATCTTGAAGCGGTCGAGAATTACGTGATTGCGAAGGGTGTGAATGATTACCAGCTTCTCAGAGAAAGAGATATGAAGAAGATTTTATTTCAGGAGGTTGGTAGCAGTGGACAGACGTGGTACGCGGTATTGGATAAGGATAAAAATGAGGTGTATTTGTCCACAGAGAACCCAGAATATGGTTATTTTGTCTACTATATCAAGAATGGCGCCAATGGCACAGCGGTAACGGATGATACGGAATATGGGCTGGACGAGGAAGTAACCGTAAAAACTGGGGAAGGCTTAGAGAAAGAGGGTAAATTTTTTGTCGGCTGGAACACTGAAGCGGATGGAAGCGGCACAATGTATCGGGAAGGAGATACGTTTACGCTGAAAGGGGACACCGATTTATATGCCATCTTTGATGAGCGTAAACAGTATTCTGCGGATTTCTATTCTGGCAGTGCAGGAGATAAAGAAACAATTGCAGCAGAAATGGCAGAAGGCGAGAACTTTGGCACGCTTACAGCTCCTGAGGCGAAGCCAATGGAGGGATTTGAGTTTGTCGGTTGGGATGAGAGCCCACGTGATTTTGATGGGGAAATAGCGGAGGGCGAAGCGCTGACGTTGACAGAAAACGCCGTATATTATGGCGTATATAAGAAGCAGGTTACCTTGTCTTACGATGCCAACGGCAAAGATGCCGTCTGCCCGGACAGTGAAACAGCAGATTGTTTCGCCAATGTGAGCGGGGAAATTTCCTATGATCTTCCGCAATTTACGGCAGCGGGTGCGCTGACCCGGCCAGGGTATGTTTTTGCCGGGTGGAACACCAAGGAGAATGGTAAGGGCAGACCTATCAGCGTCGGAGAAGAATTTATCATAGACGCTGATACAACGTTATATGCGATATGGATTGCCGGAAATGAAACTCCATATAGGGTAGAGCATTATCGGCAGGACCTTGAGGGCAGCGGTTATACCAGAGTGGATACGGACACGGAATATATGGCGGGTAAAACCGGAGATGTGGTAGAGGCAGAAGCGAATCCGTATACCGGATTTACGGAGAAAAACGAACCGGGAATCGGTAAACCGTCTGGCACGGTAGAGGCAGATGGGAGCCTGGTACTACAGTTGTATTATGACAGAGATATTTATACCGTGAATTTTGATTTAAACGGCGGAGAAGGCATTGCCCCAGATGCACAGTCTGTACGCTACGGAGGCTATTTACAGGAGACTGCGCAGCCTCAGCGAAGAGGATATACATTTAAAGGCTGGTATTTAGATGCCGCAGGGACGGAATCTGCTTATTGGGACATTTACCGTACGGTAGAGGAGAATACAGATTATCAGGAGACTACGCTGTATGCAAAGTGGGAGGATGATATTGCTCCCGTTCTAGGCGAAGCGTCGTTTGGTTATGGGTATAAGAATCTTACCGACTGGATTATCAGCCAGAAGAAGTTGATCATCACCGTTCCGGTGACCGAGGAAGGAAGCGGGCTCAGACAAGGTGATTACAGTCTGGTATCAGAGAATGGAGAGAGAAAAGAGGGAACGGCAAAAATACGTGCAGATTATGTGTTATCACCAGGCGTTTATGCACGCAGCGGCGGTATGTCGGCAGTTATGACGATAAAAGGAGATGCTGAGAGCGGGCAGAGTGTGGCAGAGATTACAATTGCGGAGGAATTTAAAGGCAGCGTTTTCCTGACTTGTACGGATAACGCGGGAAATACATCTGTTGAAAAGATACTTACGACAGATGGAGCGGGCGCTATTGTGGAGGATAACGCACCGGATATCCGTTTCTCAGTGCCAAAAGCTGACAAATCGGATCAGTTAAAGGCGAGAGCCTCTGTAAATGTGGATGTTTCAGATAGCGCCGAGGAGCAAATTGCGGCAGGACTGGCGGCTGTGTCTTATCAGTTGGATGATAAAGAAGAGCAGGAAATTGATGAACAAGAATTTGCTGACGCTATTGTCGAGGACTACAGCTTTACCGTGAATGTCAAAGGTGAGGGCAAACATACGCTTCGGGTGACGGCTATGGATAATGCAGGCAATAAGACCACGAAAAAAACACAAATAGAGATTACTAAGAAAAAGGCAGTCATTGTTCCCAAAGGCGAAACACCGACGAAAATGGAGACGCCAGGACCCAAACCGTCAGGGGAACCTAAGACGGGTGAAAATACCTTTGTGAAGATATTTGCCACTCTGGGAATGGTTGCAGGATTTACATATCTGTTACTGTATTTCACATCCGGAGAAAATGGTATCACAGAAGGGGAGAAGGAAGAAATTATTTCCAAGCTGGTACGTTGGTCTAAGAAAGGAAAGTTTCGCAAGTATCCGGCATTGATACTCATTTTGCTGTTCTTACTGTACTATCATAGTATCGGTAAGAGCGTGAGTGATGAGTGGAGGAAAGTATGTGAAGGATAAAAGCAAAATCCGTCTGCTGCGGACGGCGCTTGCGGTAATTACGATAGCATGTCTGCTCCCGGTGGTGCAGTCATGCTGTCTCTCTGTTATGCATGAAAGGCAGCAGAGACAACTGAAGGCGCAAAAAACAGAAAGCGACACACTGAATCAGCAGGAAAATCAGGAAGAGATAAGGAACATGGAAGATAGCGCACAATCTCCAAAGGGTGAGCAGCAAATCTTGGCACAATTGGCTAGCCTCTATCGGAAAAATAATGATCTTGTGGGTTGGCTTACAATAGAGGGGACGAAGATTGATTATCCGGTAATGCAGTGTAAGGATGATGAATATTACCTCAACCATAACTTTCAGAAAGAAGAGGACAGATATGGGTGTCTGTATGTAAAAAGTATAGCGGATGTTGATACGCCGGGAACAAATGCGATTATTTATGGTCATCAGATGAAAGATGGTTCCATGTTCGGGGAGTTGGATAAATATGATAGCGAGTCATTTTGCAGGGAGCATGAAAAAATAAAATTTGATACGTTGTATGAAGAGCGCGAGTATCAGGTCATGGCGGTATTTTTTACGCAGATTTTTGAAAAGGATGACGGTGAGTTCTGTTATTATCAGTTCTATGAGGCTGAGACGGAAGAGGAATTCCTTGAATTTTATAAGCATGTGAAGACAATGTCAATCTATGATACAGGAGTTACAGCGGAATTTGGCGATACATTCCTTACACTTTCTACTTGCTCGGGGTATGCGGAAAACGGCAGATTTGTAGTGGTGGCAAAGAGGACAGGGAAATGATATTATGCTGGACTTAGAGAAAAAAATATATTATAATAATTTTTAATCAATGTTTGGTGGAGCGAAAGTATTATTTACGTTAGGAGGAGAAAAGAAATGGCAATGTTTTTGAAGAACCTGAGCATCAGGCTGAAGATCCTGATTCCGGTTGCAATTTTAGGTTTTTTGATGCTGATATTGGGCATTGTAAGTTTTAACAGTACGAATCGGATTATGAAAACCAGTGAGAATATCACCGGTAATTATGTGGTGAGGATTGAGCAGATACAGGACGTCACCATTGCGTATCAGACATTGCGGCGCGTGGCGTTTGCGCATATCGTGGAGGAAGACACCAAGGATAAAGAGACGTTAGAAAAAGAAGCGGATGAACTTAAAGCGGAGATTACAGACTTGTGCACGCAGTATGAGCAGGGGCTCAGCGCGGCGGAAGAGGAAGCTTTTGCAAAGTTTAAGAAGGATTATGAGAATTATTTGGTGATTTACGACAAGATTCTAGATCACAGTTCCAAGAAGCAGAAGGCGGATGCGTCTGAGCTTGCAAGTAATGATTTGCGAGATGCAGGCGTGGAATTAACGGCAGAGTTGGATAAGCTGATCACAATCAATAAAGATGCAATGGCGGGTGCGGTATCCGTATTGGGTAAAGTGTATGGCAGCGTTACCCGCACAACAATTATTTTGATTGTGTGCAGTGTGCTTGTCTTGCTTTTTGTTGTATGGGTTTGCTGGACTTGGGTGTGCAAGCGTCTTATCAACATCAATTCACAGCTTCGCGATGTAATTGCCACGATCGAGGCAGGAGAGGGAGATTTGACGAAGCGCGTGCAATGCTTCTGTACCGATGAAATTGGTACGCTGGCGGCCGGTATCAATACTTTTATTGAGACATTGCAGGGAATTATGGGGCATATTAATGTTAGCTCCGACCAACTTGGTTCCATCGTGAATCTAGTATCAGACAAAGTTTCTACAGCAAATAATAATTCATACGATATCTCAGCAGTTATGGAAGAGTTATCTGCATCTATGGAAACGATTTCATCGACGATTACTGACATCAAGGAAAATGTGGGCGTTGTAGATGAGAACATCATTGAACTATCCGATGCTTCACAGGGCTTATATGATTATGCAACAGGCATGCAGGAGCGTGCAGAACATTTAGAGCGAAATGCCGTCGACAATAAACAGAACACAAGTGATATCATCAATGCAATTATTGATAAGTTGAAACGTGCGATTGAGAGCAGCAAGAGTGTTGACCGTGTCAATGATTTGACAGATGAGATATTGAGTATTTCCGGTCAGACAAACCTTTTGTCATTGAATGCGTCTATTGAGGCGGCAAGGGCAGGAGAAGCGGGCAGAGGATTTGCGGTTGTTGCAGATGAGATCAGCCAGCTTGCAAGTTCTAGCCGAGAGGCGGCAAATAATATCCAGACGATCAATAACATGGTTATTGAGGCAGTAAATGAATTGATTGACAGTGCCGATTCGATTGTAAAATATATCAATGAGAATGTATTACCTGATTACGAAGGATTTGTAAGCGCTGGCAGACAGTATAATGAGGATGCTGTCCATGTCAATGATATTGTCACCCGGTTTAACGATATGTCTGTCAACTTGAAGCAGTTGATGGGGAATATTACCGACTCGATTAACGGCATCAACACAGCGGTAGGAGAAAGTGCAAAAGGAGCTACGAATGTAGCAATGAATACATCCAACCTCGTGAAAGATATCAGCGAGATTGCAGAAGCAATGGATGATAACAGGGAGGTTGCCGGAACGCTGACGGACGAGGCGGAACGTTTTATCAATCTGTAGCGGGATTACGAAAGATGGGGTGCCGTACCAATATATTGATTAGTACAACGTAGATGAATTTTTACGCTGTTGTACTAGCTCATATATTGGTACGGCATATCCGTTTCATTCTATATATTTTAGGAGGTTCACATATGTGTACAAATTGCAATAAAGAGAAGTATTATATTACGACGGCGATTGCCTATACGTCGGGCAAACCTCATATTGGTAACACTTATGAGATTGTATTGGCTGACAGTATTGCTAGATTTAAACGGCAGGAAGGCTATGACGTCTATTTTCAGACAGGAACAGATGAGCATGGACAGAAGATTCAGGAGAAAGCTGAGAAATTAGGCATAAAGCCTCAGGAATTTGTAGATCAGATGGCAGGAGAAGTAAAGCGCATTTGGGATAGGATGAACTCTTCGTATGATGGTTTTGTTCGTACTACAGATAAAGATCATGAGGAACAGGTAGTAAAGATATTTAAGAAATTGTATGAGCAGGGTGATATTTACAAGGGAGCTTATGAGGGGATGTATTGTACACCGTGTGAGTCTTTCTGGACGGAATCTCAGCTTGTGGATGGCAAATGCCCGGACTGCGGGCGTGACGTGAAGCCGGCGAAGGAGGAGGCATATTTCTTTAAGATGAGTAAATATGCGGACAGGCTGATTGAGCATATCAATAGCCATCCTGAATTTATACAACCAGTATCGCGCAAAAATGAGATGATGAATAATTTTCTGTTGCCGGGGCTTCAGGATTTATGTGTTTCTCGGACATCTTTTGATTGGGGCGTGACGGTAGGATTTGATCCGAAACACGTCGTGTATGTGTGGCTGGATGCATTGACGAACTACATTACGAAGATTGGTTATGATGCGGAGGGCAATTCCTCGGAGCTGTTTAACAAGAATTGGCCGGCAGATTTACATTTGATAGGCAAAGATATAATTCGCTTCCATACGATTTACTGGCCTATCTTTTTGATGGCGCTTGATCTGCCTTTGCCCAAACAGGTTTTTGGACATCCCTGGTTGTTGCAGGGTGGCGAGAAGATGAGTAAGTCAAAAGGAAATGTGATCTATGCGGATGATATGGTAGATTTATTCGGTGTAGATGCGACACGTTATTTTGTGCTTCATGAGATGCCTTTTGATAATGACGGCATTATTACCTGGGAACTGGTGGTTGAGCGGTTAAATTCTGACCTTGCGAATATTTTGGGGAATCTCGTAAATCGTACAATTTCCATGTGTAATAAATATTTTGGCGGTATAGTTACGAAAACTGGTGTGGAAGAAGCTGTCGATGGAGAGCTCAAGGCGGTAGCGACAGCAGCAAGAGATAACGTAAAAGCAAAAATGGATGATCTGCGTGTAGCGGACGCTATTTCGGAAGTGTTTACAGTGCTGCGCCGCAGCAATAAATATATTGATGAGACGGAACCGTGGGTATTGGCCAAGGATGAGGAGAAGAAAGAGCGCCTTAGTGAAGTGCTTTATAATCTCACGGAATCTATTACGATTGCTGCATCCTTGCTCTACAGTTTCCTGCCGGAAACCGCAGAAAAGATTGTCTCACAGCTTAACACAGAGATCCGTGATTTTGAGTGCCTGAATCAGTTTGGCCTTTATGAGAGCGGGAACAAAGTGACAGAGCAGCCGGAAATCCTTTTTGCGCGTCTTGATGTTAAGGAAATTATGGAGAAGGTAGAAGAAATCCGCAATGCGCAGCGCGCAGAATTTGAGGCAGAACAGCGGGCAATGGGCGAAATGCCAGCGCAAGATGAGGAAACTGGGATTGACATAGAGCCAAAAGAAGAAATTTCTTATGATGATTTTATGAAGATGCAGTTTCAGGTGGGTGAGATTATCGCTTGCGAAGCAGTCTCTAAGTCCAAGAAGCTACTCTGCTCCCAGGTACGTATTGGCAGTCAGGTGAAGCAGATTGTTTCCGGTATTCGCAAATATTATGCACCGGAGGATATGGTAGGCAAGAAAGTTATGGTTTTGGTGAATTTGAAACCTGCTAAGCTGGCAGGTGTATTATCAGAAGGGATGCTTCTGTGTGCCGAGGATGAGAATGGAGAGCTGGCGTTAATGGTGCCGGAGAAAAATATGCCTGCGGGAGCGGAAATATGTTAAAAGATGTACAGGCGGGCACACCGGATAATAAGTTAGCTTGCCCGGATGATAAGTTTGTGTGTCCAAGTGGCATGATATTTGA
This sequence comes from uncultured Lachnospiraceae bacterium, assembly GCA_947565425.1. Classification (GTDB taxonomy): domain Bacteria; phylum Bacillota; class Clostridia; order Lachnospirales; family Lachnospiraceae; genus Petralouisia. The sequence continues at coordinate 9,521 of CANOFW010000042.1, read as the reverse complement.
AAGCCATGCCCATTATGATGATAAGCAGTTTGACTCTGACAGGGAAGAACTGCTTTCCTCTATGGGGAAAAATGGCGTTGGAGCGATTATTAATGTTGGCTCAGATTTTGCTTCGTGTAAGCGTACTCTGGAGCTGATGAAAGAGTATACATTTATCTATGGAGCATTGGGGATTCATCCGAGTGATATCGAAGACCTTAATGAAGAGGTGTACGAGTGGTTGAGGAGCTCGGCAGTTCTGCCCAAAGTGGCAGCAATTGGAGAAATTGGTCTGGATTATTATTGGGAGAAAGATTCTGCGGTGCAGAGCCGGCAGCGGTATTGGTTCTGCCGGCAAATGGAGCTGGCGCGAGAACTTTGCCTGCCAGTGATTATTCATTCCAGAGATGCAGCGGAAGATACGTTGGCACTGATGAAGGGAATTCATGCAGAACAGATTGCTGGGGTGATTCATTGTTTTTCCTATTCCCCAGAGCTTGCCAAGGAATATGTTAAGATGGGGTATTATATTGGTATTGGCGGCGTGGTGACTTTTAAAAATTCTAAGAAATTGAAAGAAACAGTAGCGCGCATTCCCTTGGAGCGTATTTTGCTTGAGACAGATTGTCCTTACCTCTCGCCAGAACCGAACCGCGGCAAGCGCAACTCATCTTTGAATCTTCCCTATGTGGCAAAAGAGATTGCCTCTTTGCGGGGAATTACAGAGGAAGAGGTAATTGAGGCAACGCGTGAAAATGCACTGCGTTTGTTTGGTAAAATTTCGTGAGAATTTGACCTGAGGAGGGACCATTTGACCTAAGGAGGGACCCACAAAGTGGGAAGATGCCTTGGGTCTCTTAAAAACTGCCAAAGAAGTAAATTGGAGCAGGGAGGATGCCTTAGGTCTCTTAAAAACTGCCAAAGAAGTAAATCGGAGTGGGAAGATGCCTTAGGTCTCTTAAAAACTGCCAAAGAAGTAAATTGGAGCAGGGAGGATGCCTTAGGTCTTGTAGAATAGCCAATAAAGTAAATTGTCCTAAGGAGGGGCTCATGGCAACGTTAGGGAATCCGCAAAGCACGATTGCAGTTTTGCAGAAATATAATTTTAACTTTCAGAAAAAGTTTGGTCAGAATTTTCTAATTGACACTCGGGTATTGGAAAAGATTATCGGTGCGGCAAATATTGGCAAAGAAGATTTTGTATTGGAAATCGGTCCGGGCATTGGGACTATGACGCAATATCTCTGTGAACATGCTAGAGAGGTTGTTGCGGTAGAAATTGATAAAAATTTGATTCCGATTCTGGAAGACACGCTCAGCACATATGAAAATGTGCAAGTTATTCACCAGGATATATTGAAAATGGATATCAGTTGTCTGGTGCAGGAGAAAAACAGGGGTGAGCCCATCAAAGTAGTGGCGAATTTGCCCTATTATATTACAACGCCAATTATTATGGGATTGTTCGAGAGCCATGTGCCTATCGAGAGCATTACCATTATGGTACAGAAAGAAGTGGCAGACCGTATGCAGGTAGGACCGGGCACGAAGGATTATGGGGCGTTGTCTCTTGCTGTTCAATATTATGCCAAGCCTGAAATTGTAGCCAATGTGCCGCCCAATTGCTTTATACCTCGTCCAAAAGTGGGGAGCGCCGTTATTCGCCTGACAAAGCATCAACAGGCGCCGGTCCAAGTGGCGCAGGAAAGACAGATGTTTGCCCTGATTCGCGCTTCTTTTAACCAGCGCAGGAAGACCCTGGTGAATGGGTTAAACAATGCGCCGGATATCTCTTATAGCAAAGAAGAAATTGTGCAGGCATTGGAAGAAATGGGTTTGCAGGCTAATGTGCGGGGAGAAACGTTGACGTTGGAGCAGTTTGCGCAGTTGAGCAATCTATTGGTAAATAAATGACATTGACGAAAAAGGAGTGAAAAGTATTTTATTCCCGCGAGCAATGCCCCGTAGCTTGCTGCGGGGTATTTTATTGAAACTCTGTAATATCTTGGCGAAATCGTTTCGGTAAGTTTTGGTTCTGCAAGGCGGGGTTTATCCTTGCTTCTATGGCAATGTTGTCAAAAAACGTACGCCAGAGCCTACGATATTCCATCTCTTGCGGGGATAACCGCTGTAGCATTTCATGGTTTAATTCTTTGGTGTCTGTAATGAAAAATCGTTTTCCTTGTGGGTGCAGCACGGCGAGATTGCGTGTTGCATCGTGAATCATAAAATTTTCTTCGGGCAAACGGTCAGAAAAATGTTCTCCGAGGAAAGGCAGCACATCATTCTTGGGATGAATCTGTGCAAAAAGAATGCCATTCTCTAATTCCTGAAAACGCAAAAAACCTAGAAGGTGGTGCGCTTCGTTACCGGTGCAAAGGGAAAGCTGAAAGGCACGGTTAATATAGGGGTTCCCCAGATAGTGGAGAACCTTACTTGCATCTGGCAGTGATAGAGCAAGGACAATCGTTTTATAAATAGCATCCGCTTTATCTATAGATTTCCTGCTATGACAAGTTTCTAAGGCAGAGGCAGCCTGGTAAATTTCCTGGTATGTCTCGTCTCCCATGCGATTGTATAGGGTGCGTGCGACCTTCGCGCTCTTGTCATAGTCGCAGGGTACGGAAATATATTCATCGAACAGAGAATAATTGTCCGGCGTGTGGGTAGTAAGTGCAATATTTTGGTGCCCGTAGCGGCTTGCCCAGGCATCATAGACGCCAGTAAAGATGCCGTCAATACTGTCTTTACATAGAAAAATATACATTGGTTAAATATACCTCCATGGCTATTGAAAGAGACCTCAGGTCAAAATTTCGGCGTCAGTCAGTTGGAACTCAGATTGAAGTTCTCGGTCAAAGAAACTAATCTGCTGATATCCGCCTTCTCGGATGTCTTTGGGAATCTGCGTTTTATCTCGCATGAGATTCTCACAAATATAGTTCTCTTCTAATTTCGTGTTATACATCATTTTCCCGGAACAAGTAATAAAATATAGGGCGCGCTTGAGTACAACGCCAATTTTCTTTAAATCATCAAAGGATAGGCACGTCTTCTTGCGCGCCTTGACGATACGTTCCGCAGACTTATAACCGATGCCGGGGACGCGCAGCAGCGTCTGGTAACTGGCGCGGTTGACTTCCACCGGAAAATATTCTAGGTGCCGCAGCGCCCAATCGCATTTAGGGTCAAGAAATATGTTGAAATCCGGTCGTTCTTCTGATAATAGCTCTGAAACTTTAAAATGATAGTAGCGCAGCAGCCAGTCCGCCTGGTAAAGACGATGTTCCCGCAATAGTGGCGGGCCACCGGGCAATGCTGGAAGCATGGAGTTGCCGTTTACATTTACGAAAGCAGAGTAGAATACTCTTTTGAGGGAAAATTTTTCGTAAAGACCTTCTGCTACGCTCATAATCTGGAAATCATTTTCCGGCGTGGCGCCGATGATCATCTGCGTGGACTGTCCCGCGGGCACAAAGCGCGGAGCCTTGCGGTATACGGTAAGTTCCTGCTTATTATCCGTGATGCGGTTCTGAATCTGGCGCATGGGCTTTAAGATTGTGTTGCGCGACTTGCAGGGCGCCAGTTTGTGCAGGCTGTCCGCGGTGGGTAGTTCCAGATTGATACTCATACGGTCGGCCAAGAAGCCGGTGCGCTCTACAAGCTCTGGGTCGGCGCCTGGGAGTGCCTTAACGTGGATATAGCCATTAAAATGGTGGATGGTACGCAGACGGTGAAGCGTCTGGTAGATTAACTCCATTGTGTAATTGGGACTGACCATAATACCGGAACTGAGAAAAAGCCCTTCGATATAATTGCGTCGGTAAAATTCTAAAGTGATCGTGCAGATTTCATCAGGTGTGAAGGAAGCGCGTCTGACATCAGAATCCCGGTTATTGAGGCAATAGGCGCAGTTGAAAATGCATTCGTTTGTGAAGAGGATTTTCAGCAGTGAAATGCATCTCCCGTCAGCGGAAAACGTGTGACAGACGCCGGGTGCGATGGAATTACCAATGCCTCTGCCGTTGCCCTTACGGTCTACGCCGCTCGAGGTGCAAGCAACGTCATATTTTGCCGCATCAGATAAAATTGTTAGCTTTTCTGTCAAATCCATGTCTATCGGAATCGTATTCATAATAGTCAAAATCCTCGTCTTTTATTAAGGAGAACAGGTGTTCTAAAAACATCATATCATGGTTTTGCGTAAAATGCAAGTACATTTACATTCTGGCAATATGCAGATATTCTGATAAAACATAAGGATATTCTGAAAATTAACTTTCATACACATACCTTTTTTATTTTTGTCATATAGTATGCCAAAGGGGGTGTTTTTCTGAGGGAAAAATTAAAAACATTTTTGGCGGTATGCGTGCTGGTATTGGCGGCTCCTTACATAGTGACTTTGTTGTTCCAAGGTAGTGAGACAAGCACTGGCGTTGAAGGGACGGGGCAAGTGATTGAAAAGCACCTCTTGCCTCAGGAAAAGAAAAATGGGCAGGAGATAGATGAGGAAGAGTACCTTGCAGGGATTGTGGCAGAGCAGATTGCTTTGGACAGTGAGCCGGAAGCAATAAAAGCGCAGGCCGTGGTTGCCCGCACATTATTGGTATGTGCACTGGAAACGGATGAAGAGCTGCCAGCATCCATGTCAAGAGAAGAAATGCTCTCACTCTGGGGGCAGGATGGATTCGAGCAGAATTACCGTGTGTTGGATGAGGCGCTCGCCGCTACGCAAGGGGAAATTTTGGTTTGGGAAGACAAGCCGATTCAGGCGGCGTTCCATGCGGTCAGCGCAGGAAAGACTCGGAACGCTCGGGAGGCTTTGGGAGCGGAACTGCCTTATCTTAGCAGTGTAGACAGCAGTGCAGATATTCCTTCCCACGATTTTTTGAAAGTTATTTTCATAGAAAAAAAAGAGTTGGCGGACAAATTGAATCAACTATGTAAAGATGCTGGGCTTACGGAGGAATCCGTTGCGGAAGGGATTTCCGTCACGAAACGGGATGCCGGAGATTATGCGCTGGAGGTGACTGTGGGTGCACAGACATTGACAGGCGAAGAATTTCGTGAATGCCTGAATTTGAATTCTTCCTGCTTTTCCATAAAGGAGGTGGAAGGGAAAATGCGTATTGTCACCAAAGGAATGGGGCACGGCATTGGTTTGAGTCAATATGGAGCCAATGAGATGGCGAAGGCGGGGAGCAGTTATCAAGAGATTTTAAATTATTATTATCAAGATGTAACAATTGAAAAATATATGGAGTAAAATTATTATTCATCCTGTATAAACCTTGTTTTTTCGGAAAAACTAAAAAGGAAAACAAACAGAAATGGAAGGTGACAGGATGAGAAACAGAAGAGTATCAGCATTTTTTAATAAGAAATCCTATCTGATCGCCGCAGTGTTCATGGTAGCAGCGGCGTTTGGCATGACGGGGATTTATTATACTCAACAGGAAAAGAAGCAGGAAGAACAACTGGCAAAAGAACAGGAAGAGCAGATTCAACAGGCGAAATTAGAAGACGCCGCCAGAAAACAGGAAGCAGAAATAAAAAAGAAGGAAGAGGCAGAAAAGAAGAAAGAAAAAGAAGAGGCTAAAGCGAAGCAAAAGGCAAAAGAGAAAGAGAAGGAAAAAGAGGAAACGGAGGCAGTGTCAGGTATCATCCCTCCGGAAAATGATAATTTTATGGATGAGCCGGAGGTAATTGCCGAAGTACAGACTCCAGTAGAGCCGATTCTTCATTTTGATGCGGAGACTGACTTGAATTGGCCGTTGCAGGGAAATGTGGTTCTCAATTACAGCATGGATCAGACTGTATATTTTGCAACCTTAGATCAGTATAAATACAATCCAGCGGTGATTATCAAGGCAGAAGTCAATACTCCGGTAAAAGCGGTGGCAGCCGGTAAGGTGACCGGTGTGGAGACAACGGCAGAGACAGGCGCCACGATAACTGTTGATATGGGCGATGGATTCAGCGCCATATATGGCCAGTTAAAGGAAATTCCCAAGAATACAGGCGATTATGTGGAGAATGGGGAAATCTTAGGATATGTCAATGAGCCGACAAAATACTATTCCGTAGAGGGCTCAAATCTTTTCTTTGAACTGCAAAAGGATGGAGTTCCGGTAGACCCTATGGGCTATCTTCAATAAAATAAGGATGTAGTTGCGTGAGCAGAAATTAGAGCGGACGGCGTGAGGCTGTCCGCTCATTTACTTTTGGCAATGAGAATGGTATGATAAAAAGAAAAGAGGTGGGCATGTGAGAAAAAAACCATTTCCCATTGGGATTGAATTTTATAAGAAGATGATAGATAAGCCATATTATTATGTGGATAAAACCTTGATGATCCGGGATTTATTGGATAAAGGTGGCGAGGTGAATCTCTTTACCCGCCCCCGGCGGTTTGGCAAGACGCTGACATTGACAATGTTAAAGGCATTTTTTGAGTGTGAGTTGGACCGAGACGGGAATATCGTGGACACCAGACGGTATTTTGAGGATATGAAAATCTGGCAGGCAGGGGAGAAATACCGCAGTGAGCAGGGACAATACCCGGTTATTTTCCTTTCGCTCAAATCTGCCAAGCAGCCCGATTATGGCATGGCATACCATGTACTCCGGGAGACAATTCTCTATGAGTTTGAGCGGCACAGCTATGTGCTGAAAGGGGAAGGGCTGACGGATGTTCAGAGGGAAAAGTATAAGAAAATGTTGGCTCGTAAAGGTGATACGGGTGATTATGCAACGTCTCTGCAATTCTTGTCTAAATGTCTGGCAGCTTGGCATGGGAAGAATGTGATTATCTTGCTGGACGAATACGACGTGCCACTGGAAAACGCCCATTTCCAAGGGTTCTATCCGCAGATGATAGGATTTCTGCGCTCATTTTTTGAATCGGCGTTGAAAACGAATGAATGCCTGGAATTTGCCGTGGTGACTGGTTGCCGGAGAATTAGCAAGGAAAGCATTTTTACCGGACTGAATAATCTCAAGGTAGTTTCTGCACTGACAAAAGATTATGCGGAATATTTTGGCTTTACCGAGGATGAAGTCTTGGAAATGCTGCGATATTATGAGATTGAGCAGAAGATGGAGGAAGCAAGAAAATGGTATGATGGTTATCGGTTTGGCGATACTGAAGTCTACAATCCCTGGAGCATTATCAATTATGTGGAAACTGCAGTTTCAGATATCAATGCGTTTCCCAGGCCCTATTGGTCCAACACTTCCTCTAACAGTATTGTCAGGGAACTCATTGAGACGGCAGATACCATTGTGAAACAGGATGTGGAACGTCTGGCAAACGGCGGAACCATTGAGGTGGAAGTTCATGAAGATATTACTTATGACGCGATCCATCAGTCGCAGAATAACTTATGGAATTTTCTATTTTTTACCGGATATCTGAAAAAGATCTCAGAACGGTTTGAGGGGCAGAATATTTACTTGCAGATGGCAATACCCAATGACGAGGTACTGTATGTGTATCGCCGGACGGTGATGGAATGGTTTGAGCAGCAAGTGAAGCAGAAAGATTTTAGCGAATTTTATCGGGCGTTGGCAGAGAAGGATTGTGAGACGATTGAGCGGGAGTTTAACCGCCAGCTCTTAGAGACGATCAGTTTCTATGATTATGCTGAGAGCTATTATCATGGGTTCTTTGCCGGGCTGCTGCGAGGGCATCGCGAATGCGCGGTACGCTCCAACCGGGAAAGTGGCAATGGTAGGCCGGATTTAGTAATTTACACGCCTTCCGTGCGGGGGATGGCAATTATTATAGAGATTAAGGTGGCGAAGAAATTTGAGGAGATGGAAGCTGGATGCGATGCTGCACTCGCCCAGATTGAGGAACAAAATTATCAGCAGGAATGGTATGAGATTGGGTATCGGAATATCATAAAATATGGCGTTTGTTTTTACCATAAGGAATGCATGGTGAAGGTAAAGGAGTAATGAAGGCGGCACTCGGCAAACAGGCACGGGAAAAGAACTTTTTTCATATATATAATTTAGTAGCTATTGTGAACACCGTCAGTTCTGAATAGCTGCTAAATGGAAAAGACAAATCGCAGCACATATTTTTATACCGAAACGTGGAGTTTTATATTTCGCGGATAATTTATTTTGGCGAAATTGATGAATGGAACTGGGAAAGATACCTGCAATCCGGTGCTGCTTTGCATATAAGAGACTGCTTGCAGTCTCTCTACATAGATATTTACCGGAAGCAGTTGATATGAGGAAATAAGATGTCAGAGAAGCACAATGTAACGTATATGCTCCGTTGCAGTGATGGAACGCTGTACACAGGGTGGACAAACAATATCGAGAAACGCTTAGAGGCCCATAACGCTGGGAAGGGCGGAAAATATACCCGTGTGCGCACGCCGGTGGAGCTTGTGTATCTTGAGGAACATGAGACGAAACAGGAAGCTATGAGCCGTGAAGTGCAGATTAAACAGCTCACGCGCAGGCAAAAGGAAGCATTGATGAAAAAGGAAGAAGGAATCTGAAAGGAGGAAGGCAAAAGCGAAAAGTAGGACATGTTATATCATTAGCACATTATGTTCATCCCGTGAAAATAAGACAAAAAAACGAAAAATAAAGCATATTGGTTTTTTGTAATGACGTTATAATAAAGGACAAGAAAGACGTAAAAAAGGAGGAGGAACATGAGAAAAACATAAAAAAGGTTTGCAGCAGCCCTTCTAGCTGCCACCATAGTGGGCAGCGGGCTGCCGGTATCAATGGCGCAGGCCGCTGAGAAGAAGCCGCAAGCGGCATATTCTTTTCGCACAGAGGATATGGAGGATGGAATTATTGAAGATTTGTCCGGGAATGGTTTCCACGCCGAGTTGAAGGGGAAAGGGGCCGTTATTGAAGATGGAATGTTGACATTGCCGGGAGGAGCAGCAGGCTCAGATGCTGCGTATGTGTCTATTCCGAAGGAGGTGTTTGCAGGACAAGATACGTTGACGGTTAATGTCTGGCTGAAGAACCAGACGGGGTCCGGTATTTACTCTGCCATGTATTTCGGAACAAAGACAAAGCATGTGGACAGCAGTGCAGCAGCAAATAACCCATTAAACTATTGGATTTTAAACCCGGCGCAGCCAGACGGATATTTCAAATCTGTCTGGACAGATAGTAATAATGCAGAGGCACCCTATAGCACAGAAACGGCAGTTTCTAAGACAAAGACCGGCTCGGATTGGGCAATGTATACGACAGTCATTACGCCCAACCGTATCAAGGGTTATTACAATGGCGAAGAGGTCTGCGATAACGCTAAGACGAAAACTACTACAGAGTTTGGAGAGGATCTTGTTGCGTACATCGGGAGGTCTGCTTATAATGATAAGTTTTATAAGGGTAGCGTATATGGCGCAGCAGTTTATCATGAGGAACTCACCCAGACAGAGATACGAGAGGCATATGAGAATGACCGGCCGACAGAGCTTATTACAGATACCATTAACACCACTTTACAACTTTTCCATAAAAAAATGTCATACAGGACTTTCTGATGT
>CANOFW010000041.1 GCA_947565425.1 uncultured Lachnospiraceae bacterium | reverse complement strand
GCATTTTCAAGGGTTTGCGGACTTTTTGAAGATAAGATATAACAGTTAATAAATGTTATAAATTAGGTCTTATCAGAATTCCAATTTGTCCTTAATTCCTCCTCAACGCCTCAATCGGACTCAGTTTCGCCGCTTTTCTCGCCGGGTAGATGCCGAAAAATACACCGATACCACAGGAAAACAGCGTGGCTCCCAAAATGGTACTCGCCTTGATACCGGGATGTATGACGCTTCCCATTGAGGCGCTCATTAATGCACAAGCACCCATGGCTCCTAAAAGTCCCAGGAAAATGCCGATAATTCCACCCAAAACCGTGAGAATTGCTGCTTCCGCAAGAAATTGCAAGAGAATGGAGGAAGTCTTCGCCCCCAGGGACTTGCGGATACCAATCTCACGCGTGCGCTCCGTGACGGACACCAGCATAATATTCATGACGCCGATACCGCCAACCACCAGGGAGATTGCCGCAACACAGGAAATAAACGTGGTGACAATTGCCAGCATGTTATTGAGCTCAGCAAGCATATCCTGAAAGCTCTGAATCTGGTAATACTCCTCCCCGGCGCACTGATGCCTGGTCTCTAACGTATGGATAATACCCTGTGCCACATCTTCACCGCTCGCCTCGTCATTGGAAAATACCATAGCCGAATAAAAAGAATCACTCTCCCAGCCAAAATAATTAAAAGAAGTATAAGGAACCTCTATAGACACTGGCATCCCCTCATAGGTATAACTGACGAAACTGGTATTTTCTTTCTGCTCCGTAACCCCCACAATCCGGTAACTTCCACTGATCCCATTGATATCGACCTCGATATCCATGCCTACGACGTCGTCGGACCCAAAAAGCCGTTTGGCGTCACTGTTAGAAATCACGCAGACACGGTTCCCCTCTTCCACGTCCACCGCTGTAAAATACGAACCCCTCTTCATATTAAAATTTAAAGATTTCTGTAGATCTTCCGTTCCTCCGCTCAAAGTAACGGAAAATTCCCCCTTTCCTGTAATGGTTGTTCCTGATGTTCCATCCTGAGGCGTTGCCCCGTCGACGCCCGCAACACTTTCCTTAATAGCCGCAAGATCTTCCGGCGTAATCCAGGCGTCTGCATTTATGGCATCATCGCTGCAATAAACACTAATCTGCCCTGTTCCCAGGTCTTCCACCTCGGAATTCATGGCATTTGCCGTCCCATCACCCACTGCCATTACCATGATAACAGAAGATATACCAATGATAATCCCCAGCATTGTCAGAAAGGAGCGTCCCTTATTTGCCTTGATATTCTTTAACGCCATTTTGACATACTCTATCATATTACCCATCTGCACACCTCTTCTATTCTGTTGCTGATGTTTCTTCTGATACTGCATCGTTATCAGACGATGCTTCTGTTTCAGAAGTTTCATTGCTTTCAGACGCTTCTTCTGTTTCGGATGGCTCCGTAACCGTTATAGCGTCTCCCTCCTCATGATTGCCCGGGTCGGGAATCACAATTTCTCCCTCATCAATTCCCTGTATGATTTCTGCACATTCATCTGAGGTCACTCCGGTCGTGATGCTACGTTTGGTCAGAACACCATCTTTGCAAATCCAGCAGAATGTACCGTCTTTACCAATATTGACTGCCTCCGTGGGCAGGATGATAACATCTTTCGCCTCAGCCGCCTGAATAGTTACTTTGGCGTCCACCCCCAGGAAGATATTGTCATCCGGGTTATCAATATGTACCGTTGCCATAATAGACGCCGAAGCAACAGCCGCCTGATTTGTGCCGGCTGAACCATCTATGGCAATCCGGCTTATTCGCTTTACAGTTCCCTGATAAGTCTGTCCGGCAAGCGTAATCTCCGCTTTCTGCCCTTCTTTGACCTTGGCATAAACATTCTTGGAAAGTGTCACCTCCACATTTACATCTTCAATACTCTGTAAAGTGAATAGCTGCATGCCTTGTGTAACGGAAGCTCCCTCCACAATCTGTTTATCTGAAATTACGCCGTTAAATTCAGCGGAAATTCCTTTCCTGCCCTCCGCAATCAATTCCTCTATTGATTTACTCTCCAACTCTGCCAGATTGTTATTTGTCTGCATCTGCTCCCTGGCGGCGCTGCTCATGGCCCCGCTGTCGCCCTCTGCAATCGCTTTCTGGCTCTCCAGGTTTCCTTTCAGCTCTGCCAGTTCTGTCTGTGCTGTCTGAAGCTGCTGCTGCAAAGGCGATTCACCTGATAAATTTGTGTCTGCGGAAACAAATGTACCCTGCAAGGATTCTATCTGCTGCTGCAAAGATTCGGCTGCCTGCTGCTTTGTCTCATTGACGCTCTGCGCATCCGTTAATTCTTTATTTGCCTTGTTCAACGATTCCCTTGCGTCTTCTAATTTTTGCGGTTCGCTCTCTGCTGCTGCGGCTGCCGCATCAAAATTTACCTGCGCCGTCTGCTGATTTGTCACGGCCTTGTCATATTCCTTCTTGGCAGCTTCGGCTTCCGCTTTCGCCGTCTTTAGCTGCTCCTGTAATTTAGAAAGCTGCTCATTTTTATCCTTTTCCTCTTGTTGTTGGGCTGCTTTCTGAGCGCCGGCTTCCCCAGCGAGCGCGCTTGTAATATTTGCCACTTCCTGCTCTTTGGCGTTCACTTGCGCCTGTAACTGCGCGGCTTTGCTTCTGGCCTCTGCCTGACGGCTTGCCGCCTTGTTTGATTGGCTCACGCTATCCTGATAACCCAGCTCGCCAGCCTTTACCGTCAGCTCCGCTTTCTGGTTCTGCTGCTCTAAATCCTTGAGATTAAACGTTACGAGCTGATCTCCTGCCTTTACAAGCTGCCCAACTACAAACTCCGCCGACTCCACGCTCGCGTTCACCGGTGAAAATATCATCTTTTGCTCTCCGCTGATTACTGTACCATTCGTCTCCACAGTCTCCGATATATCTCCCTTCTCCACAGAAATACCTTCCACTGCCATAGCTTGAGCAATCTGCTGTCCGGCGCTTGCCGCCTTGTTTATCATCACAATTACGATTATCAACAACACAATTGCCACGGGAATTACAATTTTCCATACTTTTTTCTTCTTCATCGCCAATGCCTCCTGCTTTTCCATCTGCTTTTTTGAGTTTTCAATTTATAAAGAACTTCGCTTACTACATGCCATTCTTCCTATGTATTAACATAATCCTCCACAATTCTGCCGTCAAGAATACGCACAACTCGCTTGGCCTGCTCTGCAATTTCATTATCGTGCGTAATTAAAATTACACTGTGCCCCGCTTCGTGGAGCCCCTTTAAAATCTCCATAATTTCCTGCGTAGAGGCAGAATCGAGATTACCAGTAGGCTCGTCGGCAAGAATTACAGGCGGCTGCGCGGCAATCGCCCGGGCAATGGCAACTCTTTGCTGCTGGCCGCCGGACATCTCCGATGGCTTATGTTCCATACGCTTTTCCAGCCCTACCTGGATTAATGCCTCCTTCGCCAGTTTATGCCGTTTATTTCTGGCAATTCCCCGGTAAATCAGGGGCAGTTCCACATTCTCCAACGCAGTGAGATTGGTAATCAGGTTGAAGCCCTGAAAAATAAAGCCAATTTCCTGGTTACGAATTTCCGATAGCTGATTATCTTTCAAAGCAGAGACGTCCCTGCCGCCCAAGTAGTATGCGCCGGAAGTCGGCACATCCAAACAGCCCAGCATATTCATCAATGTAGATTTCCCGGAACCGGAATGGCCGATGATTGCCACAAATTCACCTTTTTTTATTTCCAAATCCACATGATCTAGTGCACGGACTTCATTTTCCCCGGGATTATATATTTTACACATATCCCGGACGCTGATTAAACTATCCAATGCGTTCCTTCCTTTCCGTCATTTCATCCTCATACATCATCCAAGAAATGAGCCTGATACAGATTCTATATTTTTGTTGTATTTATCTTACACCGAATTTCTTAAAGAACTTATAAGATTACCTTACAAGATTCTTACAATCTATAAAACGATTGTAAGATGCTTTATCCTTCAAAATTCATATATTTTCCACTTTTATATCCAAGCTTGTGAAGCAAAGGTAAATAATATATAATAGGGACATAACTCGCCAGAAGGAGGTAGCACAATGAAAAAAGCACTGCCGATTGGTGTTGACAATTTTAAGAAATTGGTAGATGCAGATTATTACTACGTGGATAAAACACTGTTTATAAAAGAATTGTTAGATTATAAAGGGGAATTAAATCTCTTTACGCGCCCCAGGCGTTTTGGCAAAACGCTCACCCTGAGTATGCTGCGTTATTTTTTTGAATATACTGGAGACGCTGCGCAGACTGTTCAACACAAAGAATTATTTACAGGAATGAAAATTATGACGGAAGGGGAAGCTTATACCAGCCAAATGGGACTTTATCCTGTCATGAACCTGACGCTGAAATCCGCCAAACAAGAGAATTTCGATATTGCTTATTATATGTTACAGAGCCAAATTGCTTCCGAATTCGATCGTCACTGGAACATTGTAGAACAAGGCAAAGAGCAACTCACCGCCAAAGAATATGAGCAATATCGTAATATCTTAAATTTAGAAGCGGATGACAGAGAATTCCGAAGTTCTTTACAACTCTTCTGCAAATGTATGCACAAAATAACCGGCCAAAATACCGTAATACTGATTGATGAATATGATGTTCCTCTGGAAAATGCATATTTCCGAGGATTTTATAGCCAAATGGTGGATTTTATCCGCGCACTTTTTGAGTCTGCGCTGAAGACCAATGATTATCTGCAATTTGCCGTCATTACCGGATGTTTGCGCATTTCAAAAGAAAGCATTTTTACAGGATTGAACCATCTGCGGATGATCTCTGTACTCGACAAAAAATATAGTGAGCATTTTGGATTTACAGAAACGGAAGTACGGCAGATGATGATTTATTATGGAGTGGAAAGCCGTTTTTCCACAATGAAAGAGTGGTATGATGGCTATACGTTTGGCGATACGGAAGTCTATAACCCCTGGAGCGTTATCTATTTCCTGTCTGACCTGTATACGGACATAAACGCCTTTCCCCGCCCCTATTGGATTAATACCAGCTCGAACGACATCATCAAAGATTTGATTGCCCGGGCAGACCGTGAGACAAAGACCCAAGTTGAATCACTCCTGCATGGAGGGACGCTGGATATTCAGGTACATGAGGAGGTTACTTATGATGATATGCACGGCAGTGGAGAAAACATTTGGAATTTCCTCTTCTTTACCGGATATCTGACGAAGGAATGCGAATACTTTAAGGAATCGTCAACATTCCTGAGAGCCCGCATTCCCAATATTGAAGTAGGAACCATCTATCAGAACACGATTCTCAACTGGTTCCGTCAGAACATAAAAAAGCAGGATTTCCGGGATTTATATCGCGCAATGGAAGATGGAGATGCTGAACAAATGCGCGATATTCTCAACGGACAACTTACTTCTACGATTAGTTTTTATGATAGCGCAGAGAATTTCTACCATGGATTTCTCACGGGGATTCTCAGCCAAAGCCAGGATTACAATGTGAAATCGAACCGGGAAGCCGGCAATGGACGATCCGACATTATGTTGAGAAGCCCCTCTCTCAGAGGACGGTCTTTTATCCTGGAACTGAAAGTTTCTGCACACATTGATGATTTGGAAGCAGACGCCGAGAACGCATTGCAGCAAATATATGATAAAAAGTATATGGAAGAACTGCGCACGGAAGGTTATCGGCACATAGATTGTTATGGAATATCCTTCTATCGCAAGGACTGTGAAATTCAATTTGGCAAAAGACTGCCGGATTAGAAACCTTTTGGTACTATGCATGTACAAAATAGGGTAACGGTTCAGCCATAGCCAGGTATAATGGGCGAATCATGCTGGCATGAATGAGCATATTATGCTGGCTATGAGCGGAACGCCAGATTATGAGCAAAAAGAGTTGCAAAGCAACGGTGAGCACGTAAGTGCGATTTTGCGAATGGCATAGGCTGAACAGGAAACTCCTTATAGAAATCTATTGCAATATATGGAACTGTGTCATCTTTCAGGCGACAGTTCCATATATTTTTGTCAAACAACTTTATATCCTGCAAATATTTCATAACTATAGACACAACTTTATCCCTTGGAGGCATCTCATGAAAATAATTGACATGCACTGCGATACAATTTCCCGTATCTATCAAGAACAAAAACGGCAAAAACAAACCCATCTCAGAAAAAATTCTTTCCAAATTGATTTGACAAAAATGAAATCCGCCGCTTACCTTTTGCAGAATTTTGCCCTCTTTATTGATTTAGGCGAGACCGCTAAACCTTACGAGACATTTCTTGGGCAACTCGCCGTTTTCCGAGAAGAAATGGCGCAAAATGCAGATTTGATTGCTCCCGCCACTTCTTATTCACAAATTTTAACAAACGAACGCCAAGGAAAAATGTCTGCTCTGCTGACGCTGGAAGAGGGGGAAGTCTGCGGCGGCAGCCTCGCACGTTTACAGGAAATCTATGACCTGGGAATCCGCATGATGACATTCACCTGGAATTATCCCAACAGCCTGGGATATCCGGCGGAACCGGCGCCTTTCACTGCACTCAGCAAATCGGTTACTGGTTACGAAGACCATACTCGTTTATCTTCGCTTAAAAGCGCTTATCAAACTGCCTATTCACGCCCAAAAAAGGGCCTTACCAGCCTTGGCATCGAATTTCTTGCAGAAATGGAACGCCTCGGTATCATCCCCGATGTATCCCATCTCTCTG
Source organism: uncultured Lachnospiraceae bacterium (assembly GCA_947565425.1). Classification (GTDB taxonomy): domain Bacteria; phylum Bacillota; class Clostridia; order Lachnospirales; family Lachnospiraceae; genus Petralouisia. The sequence continues at coordinate 21,286 of CANOFW010000041.1, read as the reverse complement.
ACGAAGGCATTCGCGATGTATGCCGCCTAGCCACAAAACCTTTCTGCGCCAGCCATTCCAACGCCCGCAGCCTCTGCGGACGCGGAAGAAATTTACCTGACGACCTGATTCGGACAATTTCACAAAAAGGCGGTATTATTGGCGTCAACTATTACGGGCCCTTCCTTTCCGATAAGCCAAACGAAGATGATATCTTCTTTAGCCGCATCAAAGACATTGCACAACATATTTGTCATATTTCGGACATTGGCGGCATATACTGTATAGGTCTCGGTTCTGATTTTGACGGCATCGACGACAACTTGGAACTCGAAAATTGCAGCCAGATGGAATTATTGGCACATGAATTGCAAAAATACGGATTACACACAAATGAAATAGAACAGATTTTCTACAGAAACGCACTGAATTTCTATCAGGAATTATTAGAATAATGCGTAATCCATTGCGAATCACACAGAAATCGTTACATAGAGAGGAGTTATCATGCAGCAAGCCGTTGTCACCACCCCCAAAGCAACCCTTTATCAATCTGTTATTCTAAAAAACAAATGCTTTGTCGGCCAAAGTGTCTCTGATGAGTTATTGTCCGGCTGGTTACTGACCATCACCGAATGCCGCGGCGACTTCCTCAAGGTTACCACGCATTACGGTTACAGCGGATGGCTGAGGACAAGCGATGTACATAAAATATCCCCGGAGGAGTACGGCATGTGGAATATCCGCACCGGCTCCTTACTCCTGCTCACCCAACGGCTCACAGATGTTTTAGCGGCCCCAAAAGTACAAGCCCCCATCGTGACTACGCTTTTCATGGGCAGTACCGTAATTCCCTGCGGCAGCAGAAAAAACGGCTGGCAGAAAATCAGGCTGGCGGACAATACTGTGGGCTATGTACCAGCGATTGCCCTCGCCGCTTCCCAATCACTGACGGACACTCAGACAGAACTGCGCTCCTCTATTATCAACTACGCCCTGTCCTATCTGGGCACACAGTACCGCTGGGGAGGCAAGACCCATGAGGGCATCGACTGTTCCGGGCTTACATTTATGAGCTATTTTATGTGCGGAATCCTCATTTACCGTGACGCCGCCATTAAAAGTGGATATCCGGTGCGCGAAATTCCCCGCTCTCAGATAAAGCCCGCGGACCTTCTGTACTTTCCTGGCCATGTCGCGCTGTACCTGGGCAACAACAAATATATCCACGCCACCGGCAACTTAAACAGCTTTGGCTGTGTCATCAACAGTCTCAACCCGCAGGACATGGACTACCGGGCAGATTTAGCAGAAAGTCTGTATGCTGTAGGCAGTGTATTTTGCTAATGCACTTCTTTTGTATAACAGAAAATGCCTTAATAGTCAAATACCCGCCCTGTGGGTGCATTGCTCGCGGAAATAAAATCATTGCGGCCCATACAAAAAATGAGACCGCAATGATTTGTATCTAAAAATTATTTTTTAATCCTCAAACAACGGTGTAGAGAAATACCGCTCCGCTGTGTCCGGCAGTATCGTTACCACCGTCTTTCCTTTTCCCAGCTTTTTCGCTAACTTGATTGCCGCCGCCACATTGGTTCCGCTGGAAATACCGCACATAATCCCTTCCTTGGAAGCAAGCAGCTTGGAGGTAGTAATCGCCTCCTCATCTGTAATAATACAGACATCATTATAAATTTCCTGGTTGAGAATTTCAGGAATCAGGCCGTCGCCGATGCCCATCTGTAAATGCGTGCCAATGGAACCTCCCGACAAAATTGCCGCATGTTCGGGCTCCACCGCCCAGATTACCATATCGGGATTCTTCTCTTTCAACGTCTCACCCACACCGGTAATCGTCCCGCCTGTACCAATACCAGAACAAAATCCATGAATCGGCCCATCTATCTGCTCTAATATTTCCAAACCTGTCTGAATCTTATGTACTGCGGGATTTGCTGGATTTTCAAACTGCTGGGGCACAAATACCCGAGAATCCTCCTTCGCCATACGCAGCGCTGTCTGCAAACATTCTTCAATACAGGCGCCGATATTTCCAGCATCGTGGATTAAGATAACCTCTGCACCATAATGCTCTACCAGCTTGCGCCGTTCTTCACTGACGGAATCCGGCATGATAATTTTCGTCTCATACCCATACACCGCACCCACCAATGCAAGCCCGATTCCCTGGTTGCCGCTGGTCGGCTCAACGATGATTGTATCATCTTTAATCAGGCCCTGCGCCTGCGCTTCCCGAATCATATTGCAGGCGGTCCTCGTCTTGATGGAGCCGCCGACATTTAATCCTTCAAATTTGACAAGTATTTGTGCACTTTCCACCTCTGCCATATGATTTAGGCGGATTAACGGTGTGTTTCCCATTGCTTCTAAAATATTTTGATATACCATACTCACTCTGCTTTCTAAAAATATTCTTAAATGTCTTCCAATGATATGGCAGGTAATACAAAGCGTTGCCCGCCCATACCATAGAGGTATTTGGCAAGTTTGGCTTCTTATCCCCTGTGCATATCTAAAAATAGCAGCAACCATTTGGTCGCTGCTGTGTAATTGCGGGAGCAGGATTTGAACCTGCGACCTTCGGGTTATGAGCCCGACGAGCTTCCAGACTGCTCCATCCCGCGCCAACGAAGTCTATTATATTCCATATCATGGAAATTGTCAAACTTTTTCTTCGTTTTATTACCACATACGTTATTATACGCCAAGATACACAATTTTATTCCTCTGGCTCCGGCGACTGTATAATCTGGATGGCACGATCTCCAGATTTCGCGCTTTCTAACAATGAAGCCGCCATCTTCTGGAAATTGCCCCCGGAAGAAGTTGCCCCAGCCAGCATATCTATTTCATCCTCGTCCTGGTTCTGCAAAAGCTGTGCGGCATAGTCGCGCGTGTAGCGGTTAGGATATGTACCCTGGACGGCATTCATATTCCGCATATAGGCGCTGTCCCAGGATTTTATGAACCCTGCCTTATTCCTGGCATTGTATTCCACATTGACAATCTTTTGATCCATTACACAAATAGTAACATACTCTTTCCAGCCAAAACTATAATCCGACATCATGGCTGTGTAATAGCCGTCGACAAACCCTGTTTCCCCTTTACCGTCACCGCAAGCGGAAATTGTGATACAGAAAAAGAGGCCAAAAAGTATGCCAAAAATCTTACATTTATTCATGTTGTTTACCTCCTTAACTGGAAACGTCCAGAAACACCCTGCAATTCTTCTGCTTGCCTGTTGAGCTTCTGACTGGCTGTGGTGCTCTCAAAGCTTGCATCCAGGTTCTTTTGTGCAAAATCATTGATTTGTCCAATCTGCTCTGTCATATTTTCCAGTGAATCTTTCTGAATTGTCACAGCCTCACCCAGACATTTTGTAATATCTGAAATCTCATTGGAAATAGCCTCTATATCCTCAAAGGATTCTGCCGCCTGCTTCGCATACTGAACGCCATTTTGAATTGCATGTTGGGAATTACTGATGACCTCCGTAGCATGATGGGCAGATTCCGTGCTCTGTGCCGCAAGGTTGCGCACTTCAGAAGCAACTACAGCAAAACCTTTGCCCATCTCACCCGCCCGGCTGGCCTCCACAGAAGCATTCAACGCCAATATATTGGTCTGCTGCGCAATATCTTCCAACAGCTTATTCACCTTATTGATTTCAATGGCGTTTTCATTGATATCCTCCATTGCTCTCAGAAGGTTCTTCATATTTTCGTCGCCCACACTCAGGCTTTCTTTTGCTTTCTGCATCAGTTCCCCGGCGCGTATCGTGTTGTCGTTGACATCGCGGATATTTTCCTCTATTGCTTTTGTCTCTTCTGTCAGCACCATCAGAGAATTTGACTGCTCTGTGGAACCGTTATGTACCATGGCAGCGCTTTCCGATACAGTCTTCGCCGTAGTTAAGACTTCTGCCGAGGACTCCTGCACGGAGCGCAGCATCGTATTCAAAGATACGATAATCTTCTCTAAAGCGTCCTTAATCTGAATAAAGTCCCCCTGAAATTCTTGATCTATGGAAACGTCAAAATTTCCCTCTGAAATGCTGGATAACACTTTTGAGAGTTGTGAAATATAGCCATTGATTCCCGAAATCGTGTTATTCAACGCCACAGACAATACCTGCGTCTCATCTTTCGTCTGAATTACATCAGCAGGCGTCTTTAAATCTCCTTTTTCTAAAAGCTCTATACGATTCGTGACGATTTTTAATGATTTACGAATTTTAGAAGAAAATCCCACAATAATTAAAAATGCTAGCACCAGCATTACTACGGTCAAAACGATACCCATCATGATACTATCCTGCGCAGGCCCCATAAAATCACTACTGGGCACGATGACCGCCAGGTACCAATTCGTACCATTAATTGGCACATAACTCACTTGTTTTGCCTCTTTCCCCTGTCCAATGGTCACAACTCCGGTTTCACCAGATACTACTTTATCTTCCAGCTTCTCAGACCCCGTATATTCTGCCAAATCTATCTGATCCTGAACAAGTTGCGTGTCCCGGTTACCCATTACTTTACCGTCTTCATTTACAATAAAGGCCTCTCCATTCGCGCTGATATTAATACTGTTGAGCACATCATTCATAACTTCATATTTATAAGACCCTACAAGATAGTACAACAGCTCGCCTTCGTTATCATTAATTGGCTTACCCACTGCAAATTCAAGCTGTTCCCCGCTGACATTTACATCATCAACTACTACATTTTGCGTCTCTTGCATGAGAGAGAATAGTTTCCGCTCCTGTAATGACTTCGGACAAACCTCTGTTCCTGTATATAATATTCCCTCCTTATCATACAGACCAAGCCAAATAAATTCAATTCCAGATGCAGCATTCTTAATTACATCAAGTTTACGCCCCATGGGAGTGTTTGCATCCGTTATCGTTCCATTATCGCCGATCATAATCATACGGTCTGCCAGTACATGTACATTCCCCTCAACGCTCTGAGATGCCGTTTTGGTCATAGACGGCAATACATTTGATAATATCGTGCCTGTCAACGATGTCATGGAGCGCGACATTAGAGATACTAACACCAATGCCAAAAGCATTACAATAAAAATTGTAGTGATTAATATTTTACCGCTGATGCTTCTTTTCGCTTTCACTTTAAATTCCTCCTGCATGTTAATGTTCTGTTAATAAAGATAATTTTACTACATAATTTTCACAAATTCAATCCCTTGGAATTTTATATAAATTCCTTGAGTTACCCCATTTTTTTAATAAGTAATATTTTAGTACCAAAAGGTCTTGCTGCCTTCGGCAGTATAGACATCTTGGTACTATAAATTTACAAAATAGGGAAACTTAAATTAAGTTTCCATTGTGTTTATAGACGTTTTTCTGTATACTTTTAATTAATTATGAACAAGTTTTTATCAATATTATTATCTCTGAAAGGAGACTGACATGTCTGAGATTAAATACACCTGGCAGGATGACTCTCCATTCCTGGACGAAAGGCTGCAAAGCTATGCCAATAGTGGCTGTTACCCTTTTCATATGCCGGGACATAAGCGCACCCCCATAGAGTTTCCCAATCCATATTCCATTGATATTACAGAAATTGACCGCTTTGACAGCCTCTATCATGCAAATGGCATCTTAAAGGAGGCCCAGCAACGAGCGGCGGAATTCTATGGAGCCAAAGAGACGTTTTTCCTGGTAAATGGCAGTACAACTGGGATTTTAAGCGCTATCAGTGCGGCAGTGCCCCGTCTTAGCACACTGCTTATGGCACGCAATAGCCACAAGGCGGCTTATAACGCCGTTTATTTAAGGGGCCTGGAAACCGTATATCTTCTGCCTTCCGCCACAGAATTCGGTATCTCCGGCTCAATTTCTCCGGCGCATGTAGCACAGGCGTTGAATGATTTGCCACAAATTTCCGCCGTATACATTACCTCGCCGACATATGACGGCGTTACCTCTGATATCCGCACAATTGCTGAGATTGTACACGCATATGATTTGCCGCTGATTGTTGATGAGGCGCATGGCGCGCATTTTGCGCTTTCCGAAGAATTTCCAGAATCAGCACTGGACTGTGGAGCGGATTTGGTAATACAGAGCATGCACAAGACACTGCCCTGTCTTACGCAGACAGCGCTTTTGCATGTAAATTCCCAGCGCATTGATCGAGATGCTTTGGAGAATTTTATCTCTATCTATCAAACTAGTTCGCCCTCTTATCTGCTAATGGCATCCATGGAACAATGCATCCGTTTTTTGAATGAAAACAAGGAAGAACAGTTAGGAAAATATCTGCCGCAGCTCAAAAGTTTTTATAAGAAGGCAAGGAATTTCAAACATCTTAACATATTTGAAAAGGAATTATGTCAACCAGAATCGTGCTTTGACCACGACATTTCTAAAATATTAATTTCCGTAGGAGATTCCTCACTAACCGGACAGAAGTTGTACCGTAAACTGCTGCACAATTATTATTTGCAACTGGAAATGTGTTCCGGGCATTACGTTACTGCCCTATCCAGCCTTATGGACACACCGGAAGGCTTGGCACGGCTTTTACATGGATTAAAAGAAATCGACGATGAGATTTCGCTAGCCGCACCCCGCCCTGCATCTGCACCGGTAATTCTTGGCTCCCGCACGTCCAAACAATCCGGTCATCTGACGAGCAATGATATTTATCAGCCTCCTAAACCACAGATGCCAATTGCTCTTGCCATGGAACAGCCGGCGGAACCGCTTTCTTTAAAAGCTTCAACCGGACATATCAGCCAGGAATTTATTTATCTTTATCCACCAGGCATTCCACTCATTGCCCCAGGGGAAATACTTACAGGCAAAATTATCAGCGTTGTCGACCAATGTCGAAAGCTTGGACTGACCGTAGAAGGACTGAGCGACAGAAGCAACCAAACGATTAAGGCAGTGAAAGCGTAAAAATATAAATCTTCTTTTCTAGAAAACCGTCCCTACATTGGCAGGGGCGGTTGTTATTTCTTTTGTTTGCATTTTTCCACAGCCTATACTATACTTAGGGAGTGAACAACATCAAAAATCTCAGGAGAGCAAAAACAGGCTAATGGGAAAAATATTTTGTTTAATGGGAAAAAGCGCTTGTGGCAAGGACACCATCTATAAACAAATTTTATCGGAAAAAAGCTTACCGCTCAAAACGCTGATCCCCTACACTACCCGCCCTATTCGGGATGGAGAGCAAAACGGCGTGGAATATTATTTTTTGTCGGATGAAGAACAACAGTCATTGGAACGGCAGGGAAAAATCATTGAACTGCGCGCCTATCACACAGTGCATGGACTGTGGAAGTATTTTACAGTCAACGATCATCAGCTTGACCTTGCAAACAATGATTATCTGATTATCGGTACGCTGGAGTCTTATACAAAATTACAAGAATACTTTGGCACAGAATATCTCGTTCCCCTGTATATAGATTTGGAGCCTGGGGAACGTTTACAACGTGCCCTTAACCGGGAACGTATGCAGACAGAGCCAAAATATGCAGAACTTTGCCGCCGCTTTCTTGCAGACGAGGCAGATTTTTCTGATAAAAATTTGGCGCAAGCGAAAATATCCAATATTTTTATTAATCATGAATTCAAACAATGTGCTGCAAATATTATTGCTTATATAAAGGAACAGCTATGAATATGCTTGAGCGCTGCTTGGCTAAGTGCCCTGTGGGTGCATTGCTCGCGGGAATAAACAATCCGCCAGTATTTTCTACTTTACAACTGAACCAAAAAAACCGATACTATAATATAGAAAGGCAGGTGATTTGATGGCACTCAAGGTTGAACAGGTTACCCCTACGCAACCAATAGAAGCTCCCCGCGAAATTGACAAAACAGACGGAAGCTTCAAATTTGCGTTGGCAAGCCACATAGAAGAATCCGAATTACAGGAGAAATTAAACGGCCTGATGAAGGATATTACCGCTCAGGGAGATAAGCTTGCCGAGCACATGGATATCCGGGATATGAAGAAATACCGGGAGTTGGTAAAAGATTTCCTCAATGAAGTTGTCAACCGCTCGCATAAATTTTCCAGAGAAAACTTTCTGGACAGAAGAGGCAGACACAGGGTGTACGGCATTGTCAAGCTGGTAAATAAGAATTTAGATGATCTCGCCGGAGAACTGGTGAAAGATGAGAAAGATCATCTTAGCATTTTAAGCAAAGTAGGAGAAATTCGCGGACTTTTACTGGATGTTTCCACATAAAGCGGCAATTTAATTACATTTTTGTAAGATACACTTATCTTAACTACAATACCATGTGACCGGGACGACAGCATGACCGCTATTTTGTCCAAGGTTCGGAAAATGGAGAGCTAATATGGCAGGTTTTACAAACATTATCGGACATCAACAAATTATCGAACATTTACAAAATGCAATATCTATGAACAAAGTGAGTCATGCCTATATTTTTAATGGAGCAGATAAATCCGGAAAAATGCTGTTGGCAAACAGTTTTGCCATGGCATTGCAGTGCGAGCGGCAAAAAACTGAAGCATGTATGGAATGTCACTCCTGTAAACAGGCGCTTTCCGGCAATCAGCCAGATATCATTTACCTCAATCATGAGAAACCAAATACGATTTCTGTGGATGATATCCGACATCAAGTCAATAATGATATTGTCATTAAGCCTTACGCTTCCCCTTATAAGATATACATTATTAATGAAGCGGAGAAAATGAACCAGCAAGCACAGAATGCATTGCTAAAAACAATAGAAGAACCACCTGCTTATGCTGTAATCTTGCTCTTAACTACAAATGCAGATACTTTTCTGCCCACGATCCTTTCCAGGTGCATTACCCTTAACTTAAAGGCTGTGCCTGACAGTGAAATCCGCAAATATCTTATTGAACACTATGAGGCGCCGGATTACAAGGCAGATATCTGTACAGCATTTGCCCAGGGAAATGTAGGCAAAGCAATCCAACTGGCCAGGTCTGAAGACTTTAATGAGATCAAAAATTCCGCTCTACAGCTTTTAAAGCGGGTAAAAGATATGGAATTATTTGAATTGATAGAAGCTGTCAGGCAGATTGGCAACTATAAACTTGAAATCAACGATTATTTCGATATTATGACAATTTGGTATCGAGATGTCTTACTATATAAAGCAACCTCAGATGTAAACAGCCTCATCTTTAAGGAAGAGGTTTACGATATAAAACGACAGGCAAGCAAAAGTTCCTACGAAGGAATTGAACATATTATCAAAGCGCTTGACAAGGCGAAGCATCGTTTAAATGCCAACGTCAATTTTGATTTGGTAATGGAATTGCTGCTGATGGCGATAAAGGAGAATTAATACTATGATAAAAGTAGTCGGCGTCAGATTCCGTACTGCCGGAAAAATTTATTATTTTGACCCCATGAATTACGATATAAAACTAAACGACCATATCATTGTGGAGACAGCAAGAGGTATTGAGTTTGGCAACGTAATGATTGCCCCCACAGATATGCCGGATGATAAAGTTATACAGCCTTTGAAACCGGTCATTCGCCTGGCAACGCCAGAGGATGAAAAGACAGAAGCGAAAAACCGCCAAAAGGAAAAGGAAGCTTACCGTATCTGTCTCGAGAAGATTCAGAAACATAAGCTGGAAATGAAACTGGTGGATGCAGAATATACCTTTGACAATAATAAACTGCTATTTTACTTTACTGCGGACGGCCGCATTGATTTCCGGGAACTGGTAAAAGATTTGGCGGCAGTTTTTCGCACCCGTATAGAACTTAGACAGATTGGCGTTCGAGATGAGACCAAGATTTTAGGTGGTATCGGTATCTGCGGCAGGCCCCTTTGCTGCAATACCTTTCTCTCCGAATTTGCCCCAGTATCTATCAAAATGGCAAAAGAACAGAATATGTCCCTGAACCCTTCCAAAATTTCAGGCGTATGCGGCAGGCTGATGTGCTGCCTGAAAAATGAAGAAGAGACCTATGAATACTTAAACAGCCGCCTTCCCAGCGTGGGCGACCGTGTCACTACCGGGGACAAGCTCAGAGGCGAGGTACAAAGCGTCAACATTCTGCGACAGACTGTCAAAGTCATCGTAGAAATAGATGATGAAAAGGAAATCCGGGAGTACAAAGTAGACGAACTGCGGTTTAAGCCCAAACGCAGAAGGGAACGTACAAAACTTTCCCCGGAAGAGCTCAAGGAATTATCTGCACTTGAGGATAAGGGTAAATCCAAAATTGACGACACACATTAACGGTTAATTGACTCAGACGGAGAAAATATATGTCTGTAGAATTATTAGAACATGAACGGTTGGACGAGCTACACCGGAACGGCTATTTCATTATACAGAATCCTCATAAATTTTGTTTCGGCATGGACGCCGTCCTGCTTTCCGGCTTTGCCCGCGTAAAACGAGGGGAAACTGTTCTCGATCTCGGCACCGGAACAGGCATTATCCCTATTCTCTTGGAGGCAAAAACCGAGGGGGAACATTTTACCGGGCTGGAAATTCAGCCGGAAAGCGCGGATATGGCAAAACGCAGTGTCCGCTATAATCATCTTGAAGAGAAAATCAACATTGAAATCGGCAACATTAAGGATGCTTCCAGCCAGTTTGGAGCATCTTCTTTTGATGTCGTAACAACAAATCCTCCTTATATGACAGGTCAACACGGACTGACAAACCCGAACGAAGCAAAAGCGATTGCTCGACATGAAATTCTCTGTACACTGGAAGATATTCTGCGTGAAAGTGCAAAGGTCCTCAAACCTCAGGGACGTTTCTATATGGTACACCGTCCGTTTCGGCTTGCCGAAATTATGGTTTTAATGCATCAATATCACATAGAACCCAAGCGCATGCAACTCGTCTACCCCTATGTTGATAAAGAACCGAACATGGTTCTCATCGAAGGGCTTAGAGGCGGCAACCCACGAATTACCGTAGAAAAACCTTTGATTGTATATAAAGAACCCGGTGTCTATACCGACGAAATATATGATATTTATGGTTATTAAAGAAAATCATCGCAACTATTTAAAACCTTAGAAGGTTATGAATGGTTACAATTAATCATATAATTGATAGAAAGGGCATGGTATGCAGGAACACACACAAGGAAAACTTTACTTATGCGCAACGCCGATTGGAAATCTGGAAGATATTACACTGCGCGTACTGCGCACATTGGAAGAAGTAGACTTGATAGCTGCGGAAGATACGCGCAATTCTATCAAGCTTTTAAATCATTTTGAAATCAAGACCCCTATGACAAGCTACCATGAATATAATAAGATAGATAAAGCTTACGAACTTGTCAACAAAATGAAAAACGGACAGAATGTGGCATTAATTACCGATGCCGGAACGCCGGGCATTTCGGATCCCGGAGAAGAATTCGTGCGCATTTGCTATGAATCCGGCATTGAAGTTACCTCCCTCCCGGGAGCCTGTGCCTGCGTTACAGCCCTTACACTTTCCGGTCTTTCCACCAGGCGTTTTGCTTTTGAGGCTTTCTTGCCCAGAGAAAAAAAGGAGCGTACCACTATTCTCTCGGCGTTGGAAACAGAAACCCGCACAATTATTCTATATGAAGCGCCTCACCATCTTTTAAAGACTTTAGAGGAATTATTGACTGCTTTAGGAAATCGCAAACTAACCCTTTGCCGCGAACTTACCAAGCGTTATGAAACAACTTTTTCGACTACGATTGCGGATGCTATCTCTTATTATGAAAATCAGGAACCAAAAGGAGAATTCGTCCTCGTCATCCAAGGCAAAAGTATAAAAGCTTTACAAGAAGAAGCACAGCAACAATGGCTGGAAATTCCACTTGATGAACATATGGAACATTACGAATCGCAGGGGATTTCTCACAAAGAGGCCATGAAACTGGTAGCAAAAGACCGTGGAATTTCCAAACGTGAGGTTTATGCTATGCTGCTTGAAACCTTGTAGACTTTACTGCTTTAAATTTCCACTTGACAAAACCATTAAATTTTGGCACAATATGACAAGAGTTTATATTTTTTTTATATTCTTTAAAATAATTTAAGAAGGTAGGAGGATTTATCATGGATAACAATGTACAAGACAATGGTGGATTTTTATGGGGTCTCTTAGGATTCTGTATTCCGGTCGTAGGCTTAATTCTTTTCTTAATCTGGAAAGATCAGAAACCTAAGACTGCAAAAGCTGCTGGAATTGGTGCACTTGTCAGCGTAATTATCGGCGTTGTATCTTATATTCTTATCATTGCTTTAGGAGTAGGCAGCGCTATGATGTTAGGAATGTAATTTGGCTAAATTTTTAAGACTATTTTTCGGATGTCATGCCAGGCCGGATCGTTCTTTCTATTTCAGAGGGAAACAGTTTCCGATTTGTGCACGATGCACCGGAGAGCTTGTGGGTATGATTTTATGCATACCCACTCTTATTTTTTGGGGCTGTCCCTCATTTGGAATTGTACTGTTATTGATGGTTCCTCTGATTGTTGATGGTTCCATACAAAAGCTGACTACATATGAAAGCGGCAACATTCGCAGATTAATTACCGGAATCCTCTTTGGAATGGCTTTGATTTTTACATTTGTATACTTCCACCGTACCTGCGTGTGGATAGCCGGCGAATTATTAAAATGGCTTGGAGCAGATCCTGCTGCTGTCACGCGCATAACAAAACGATTTGGCGGATTTTAATTGATTCTATATAGCAATGAAAAGTTATACCTGATGTAAATTTTCCAAATGTATTTTCCCAATGAGGCTGTCACAGTAAAAAACATCAACAATGTAATATCCAAATATTGTTGATGTTTTTTATTTTTCTAAATGCCCTATGGATGCATTACTCTCGGGAATAAATAATTCTCCTATTCCTCCCAATACCTGGGCAAGTATTCCTTCAAGATTGCAAATGGCGCCGGGCCCATCTTCATCAATGCCTGATGGAAACGGTAATTGCTGTACTCTTCGCCGTATTTCTTCATTGCATAATTTTTCAAATTGAGAAATTCCAGATAACCGATATAATATTTCAGATAATGCGCAGGTTCCTCCACAATTAACTGATAAATCTCTTGAATCGCCTGTTTATCAACGATATTGTACCCTTGAAAAAAGTCTATTGTATCTCTCAATGTCCAGCCATCGTAATGAATACCCATATCCGCTGTAGCATAGAGGCTCAAAAGTGCAGATTGATTTTTTTGCAAATAGGAAGCAACTTCTTTTTCTACATCTGAGTAATAGAAGGATTGCATTTCTACATAGGTTGCCCAACCCTCAGCATAGCCACTACTTCCAAAAAGGCTGCGAATTGGTGCAAGCCCACTGCTGCGCTCCATGACATTCTGATACAAGTGCCCTGGAAATCCCTCGTGGGCAAGTGTCGTATAAAGTTTCAGCTTTTCATCCCCTTTTGATTTATTGATATAAATACAATTCTGAGAAATATCATCAATCGGCGGTGTCAAATAGAATGCCGGAGCCGTATACTCCTCTAAAGAAGGATGAACAGATTTTACAGTATATGTTACTTGTGGCGCCTTAGGAAAATCCTGTTGCATTTTCTCCTGCAAATCCTGCAAAATCAATTCTACATCCTCTGTAGGAAGCTGATAATTGGCGCATTTCTGCCCAATACCGGGGTTTTTCTGCGCAATTGCTTTCATATCCTCCATATCCCGCTTGCGCTGCTGCTCTGTCTGTTTCTGCATTTGCGCCACAGATAAATCAGAGCCCGTAACATCTGCTACCATATAGCAGTAGTATTCTCTGCCTTTCGCTAAACCACAAAGGCCACCGCTGTTTTTTCCAGTACCTTTTAACGCTGCTACTTCTTCTGCCAACGCCCGATAAGCTGGAATCATCTTTTCCAACACAAGTTTACGGTTTTGCACCCTATAAGCATCCATCTGCTCTTGTGTAAGAATCTCTGCCATCTCTGCAATGCGGCTGTCAAATGTGGACAATAGATAATTACTTTCCGGTTCCTCAGTAAAATTATTGCACTGCTGCACAATATCATCTGCGGCAAAATCAGCCATAAACAATCCCTGTTCTGATTTTTTCTTTTCAAATTCCATAATCTGTGCAAAAAAATCCGGTGTAATCGAAATTAGTCCCAGATAATCCTTAATATCCTGCTCATCATAAAATGTATACTCCGCTAAAAGTACCGGAAGCTGGGAGGTAAAACCAGTGCTGGGACGCAAGATTTCATCATAAAGACCATATCCCGTGGCAGACAGCTCCTTCCCAATAAAATCTGACATAATGTCATATGTCATCTGTTGGGAAAGCGTAAGCTCGCCTTTTTCAAAACTGCGGAGTTTTTCTTTCCAGTTCTCCAAAAGAACAGAAGCTTCATCGTTCTCTGCCGCAGAAATTTTTCCATATGTAACCGGATAATTTATAATACCATAATTCTCCGGATGAGCAAGGTTATAATGCATATTTAGCGTGCTTGACACAACTTCCGAGCAGAAAATCCGATTCGTATACTCGGTGAATGCCTGCTGTTGTTTGGCACTATCCGCTTGCTGCGGATTTCCCACACATCCTGTCTCAAAACACAATAAAATAGACAGAAAGATAGGAACCAGCCTTATCATTGTTTTTTTCATAATAAATCTCCGCTCTTTGGGGTATATTCTTTCTATGTTTATGAAGATTAAGAAATGTTTATGAAAAAACAGTTTCCTTGCCCGATAATCTTTGATAAAATGATAGGGAAGGAGGGTCTGCCATGGAAAATTTGAATAACCTCAACCTCGAAGAAATGGATTTTGTGGACATGGAATTAGAAGAAATTCAAGAATTGGCGGAAAGCCTGCTTTCAGAGCGAAAGTATTCCATGTTAAGACAAATGTTAGCCAATCTGAATGCGGCAGATATCGCTCTTTTGTTTGACGAAATCGACAAGAAAGAAATTCCCCTGCTCTACCGCCTGCTGCCAAAAGAAGAAGCGGCAGAAACATTTTCCTATATGAGCAGGGATATGCAAAAAACTTTAATCAATACATTGACAGATCGGGAATTGCGTGCCGTAATGGACGATATTTTTCTGGACGATACGGTGGACATGATTGAAGAAATGCCTGCAAATGTAGTTGCGCGTATTTTGCGTAACACAGACGAAGAAACTCGCAAAATGATTAACCAGGTGCTTAATTACCCCAAAGACAGCGCTGGAAGCTTAATGACGATTGAATACGTCAATATTAAAAAAGACATGACCGTGGGTGAGGCTATCAGCCGCATCCGACAGACTGCGGTAGACAAAGAGACAATCTATACCTGTTATGTTACAGAACACCGCAAATTAATCGGCATGGTATCTGTAAAGGATCTTCTGATGGCAGAAGATTCTATGCAGATTGAAGATATTATGGAGACAAACGTAATCCATACTGACACACATGAAGATAAAGAAGAGGTTGCCAAGATTTTCAACAAGTATGACTTCCTTGCCATTCCAGTAGTAGACCGGGAAGAACGCCTGGTGGGTATCGTCACCTTTGATGACGCTATGGATGTTATGCAGGAAGAAAATACCGAGGATATTACGAAGATGGCGGCTATGACGCCCACCGAGGACAACTATTTCAATACCTCTGTCTTTTCCCATGCCAAGAGCAGAATTGGTTGGTTATTGGTACTGATGCTCTCCGCTACTGTTAGCGGTTTCATCATCAACCACTACCAGGAATCGTTCAAACTTTATCCTTTGCTGGTATCGTTTATTCCTATGCTCAGTGGCACCGGTGGTAATTGTGGCTCTCAGAGTTCTACCTTGATGATTCGTGGATTATCTCTGGATGAAATCAAATTCAAAGATATTTTTCGCGTAATCTTCAAGGAATTCCGTATTGCTATTTTAGTCAGCATTGTACTCGCCATTGTAAACGGTATTCGCATTTATATACAATATGGAGACATGCAGATGTCTCTGATTATTGCGCTCTCACTCGTAGCTGTAGTTGTGCTCTCCAAATTTATCGGCTGTACACTGCCACTAGTGGCGGAGCATATTCACCTCGATCCTGCACTGATGGCAGCGCCTTTGATTTCTACAATTGTCGATATCTGCTCTACACTTCTATACTTTAAAATTGCAACAGTAGTGCTGCATATTTCAGTATAAGAACAAAGAGGGTGCGTACATTATTTTTTACCTTCTACATAAACACACGCTTTCCTGCATAAGATAAACCAACTGCAACAATGGAAGTGATTTTATGCTGAATTACCTATGGGGCTTTATGATTGTAATTGGTATTCTTTACGCTGCCTTTACCGGTAACCTGCCCGCTGTCACAAACGCCGCTCTGGATTCTTCCAAAGAGGCTGTTACTCTTTGTATTACCATGATGGGGGTCATGTCTCTCTGGGTAGGTCTGATGCGCATTGCTGAAAATTGTGGGATTATTCGCGCAGCAGCGCGAATGCTCAATCCGCTTCTACGATTCATGTTTCCCAATATTCCCAAAGAACACAAAGCAAATGAGTACATTTCCACTAATATCATTGCCAATGTTTTTGGACTCGGTTGGGCGGCAACACCCGCCGGCTTGAAAGCAATGGAAGAAATGGGCAAGCTTAACCACCACAGCAATGTGGCAAGTCGAGAAATGTGCACCTTTTTAATTCTCAATGTTTCTTCTTTTCAATTGATTCCAGTAAATATGATTGCCTACCGCAGTCAGTATGGATCGACAAACCCTGCCTCTATCTTAGGTCCTGCCATGATTGCAACCTTCTTTTCCACACTTGCCGGTATTATTTTTGCCAAAATAATGGCCTGTCTGCCGGAAAAGCAATCTTACCTATCCAACAAAAAAGGAGGTAGCTTATGAATATCCTCCTTTTTTTATCCGATGCCATGATTCCGATATTAATTTTTTCCATTGTCGGTTATGGATTGATAAATCACCACTCGATATATGATGATTTCATCAAAGGAGCCAAAGACGGCTTTCATACTGTTATTGGCATTATGCCTACGCTCATTGGACTAATGGTAGGCGTTGGTATACTGCGCGCTTCAGGATTTTTAGATCTTCTCTCTTCGATGCTTGGTGTAATTACAGAACCGCTTCATTTCCCGGCAGAGCTGGTTCCAGTCTCTATCGTAAAAATGTTTTCTTCCTCAGCCGCAACTGGCCTGGTTCTGGACATTTTCAAGCAATACGGACCGGATTCTCTTTACGGTACAATAACCTCCATCATGATGAGCTGCACAGAAACTATTTTCTACACCATGAGTATCTATTTCATGACCGCCAAAGTGCAGAAAACACGTTACACACTTGCCGGAGCGCTCTTTACCACGCTGATTGGAACAATCGCTAGCGTCATTCTCGCCACATGAGATATTGTTTTGTCTCCATGACAACAACACCGCTCAACGATACGATAGCTATCAAATTGGGAATTGCCATCAGTCCATTAAAAATATCAGCTATTGTCCATACAGCAGAGACTGTCATAAATGGTCCAAAAAATACACAGGCTATGTACACACGACGAAATGATTTTAAAATCTGCTGCCGCCCTCCAGTGAGATACTCCAAACATTTTTCACTGTAATAATTCCAGCCAAGAATGGTGGTAAACGCAAAACATACAAGACATACCATCAATAGAAAAGACGAGACTTGCGGTTGAAATGGCAGCCCAATTTGAAATGCCCTTGCCGTCACTGCTACGCCTTCCAAACCGCTATCCCATGTTCCAGTAATTATAATCGCAAGCCCTGTCATCGTACAAATAATTACCGTGTCAATGATTGTACCTAACATAGACACCAGTCCTTGTGCCGCCGGTTCGTTTGTCCGCACGGCTGCGGCTGCAATTGGCGCGCTGCCCAATCCGGCTTCATTGGAAAAAATGCCTCTCGCCACCCCTTTCTGTACCGCTACCATCATAGCGCCAAGTGCACCTCCGGCCGCGGCATCCAAACCGAAAGCCCCACGAACTATCTCCGTCAATGCTGATGGGATTTCCCTAAAATGTAAAACAAGAATGAGAGCTGTCGCTGTAACATACATTGCCGCCATAAATGGCACAAGCACTTGCGCTACCCCAGAGATCCGCTGTAGTCCACCAATAAGCACAAGGGCCACACACACAGTCAGTATGATTCCAGAAATCACTACACTCCAGGAATATTCCCTGCCCAAAATGTTTACGGTACATTGGTTCCCGGGATCAAAAAAATGATTCACTGCTCCGGTAATCCCATTAATCTGTGTAAAAGTTCCAATTCCCAAAACGCCAGCGCCTACGCCAAATACTGCAAAACACTTTCCCAGCCATTTCCAATTTCTGCCCATCCCACGCTCGATATAATAAAATGGCCCGCCAACGATATGCCCATCTTTTGCCACCGTACGATATCTCACTGCCAGAAGACATTCTGAATATTTTGTCGCCGTACCTACAATTGCCGCTACCACCATCCAAAACAATGCCCCCGGCCCGCCTGCTACTAATGCCGTGGCAACGCCAACAATATTTCCTGTGCCGATGGTCGCTGACAATGCTGTACATAGCGAAGCAAAAGGCGTCACTTCTCCTTCTTTCTCCCCTTCTTCTTTTGCAGCAAGGTTGCGTACCGCAAGCGAAAGATAGCGCACCTGGAGCCCGCGAAGACGAATTGTCAGAAAGACGCCGACTACTAAAATCATTACAATCAGCGGTATTCCCCATACAAGATCGTCTATCCTTTTTAATAAACTTTCTGTCAATATGTTTTCCCCTCCCCTTATTAAGATGATCTGACTAATCTAGATACCTTCTCAGTTCCGGCATCCAGTCGCCCAAAAATATTTCATCCTTTAGTACTCCCTCAAATACAGGTGTAAAAAATGCACCTAATACTTCTATCACATCCTTCCACTGTGGATATGTTTCCATCGTCCGCCTGCTTTGACTCTTCCAGCGTCTTTTCATATACCCATAATCTTTATATCCGATAAGGGTATCAAGACGTTTCTCCAAAGACGGTATCGGATATTCTTTTACCAAACGGTTGAAATTTTCCCAAACCTTTCGTCCATCAACCGATTCTCGGCAAAGTACCTCATATACTTCCTTATACCATGTCAAATCCTTAATCAATTCCAAATCCTTGATAATTTCATAAAACGCAAGCGTTAGATAATCCTCCGGCGGAAACATAAGATAACTAAAACTCTCCTGCGTCCCTATTTTGATACCGCTTTTCTTCTGGGGAAAAACATCATGTCCCGGAAAAGGAATCACATGTAGTTCAAAAGGAATTCGGTAAGGATTTTTATGAATTTCCAGAAATATTTTTGCTGGGCTTCCGACGCGGCTTTTCCTGCGGAAAAAAATCTGCATCTCTTCCACGCTCTCTGAAGATTCCACCACAACTCTTTCCTCTTCATTTTCCCCGGATTCTGTTACAACTTCCCCCGCATATCCTTTTGCTTGTGGACATGGCGGAAACAATGAAATAATGTTTTTCACTGTTTCTTCAATCTCCTCTCCCGGTGTGAAAAATGATATCTTATCTAATAACATCTTTTGATATTTTTCATTTTCCAAAAATGCATCATTTCTCAATAAAAGTTTCCCACTCCAGGAAGCATTCTCTATATTTTTTAATATTTCTTCCGCTCCTGAAATTACAGTTTGGTATATTGTCATTATTTTATCCTCTTCTTTTTCCATTTAAAGCCACACTCCTATTCGATTTTGAACTTTCTGGGTAACTTTACGAAATTTTGCATACTCCAAAAGCTTTTGCACATCCTTTTCCGGCTCTTCTATATATCTGCGCAGAACTTGTTGTAAAGTTTCCCTCTCCATTTTATCCTCAAATTTAAGACAGTCACAAATAAGACGTTCTTTATCATAAAGAAACATCTTCCCATCTCCCAATGAAAATTCCACAGCACCTACCAGCAAGATATCCGGTTCCATATAATACGGCTGCACGGGTGGGTAATTCATCTTAAACCTGGATTTTGATGTATTTTTGTCCACAGCAATTTGCCAGCACGCAGGTTTTGTCTCCAAATATCCATGATAATACAATGCCGTCTCTAAGCATAATACGCCATCCGGAAACAATCCGCTGACCATACTCTCTTCGGATTTTCCAGTAAAACCTATGCTGTAATACCCGTTCTTTACTCTCTCTAAAATGCCTTCCTCCACAAATTGCTGAATCTTTCGGTAATCCATAGACAATTCATAAAGTTGGCAAGTCTTCATGATACCTCCATGCAAATTCATCTCCTGTTGTAACTTTTCAATTAACGCCTCTTTCTTTTCTTGAATTTTTCCCATAGTTTTTCCGCTCCTCTATATTTAAGGTGGTTATTTCATTATATTCTCTCTAAAAATATTTGTCAATCTATGTCCTTTTTTTAATGACGAAAATAAGTCTTTACAAATCTCTCACTATCTTATAGATTATTACTAGAGACAAGTATTTATACCATAGGGAGGCATTTTATGTCACAATACAAGTTTAAAAAAAATCCATCCAGAGAAGCCTGTGAGTCAATTATTCGCAGAATCCTTACTGCGGAATTTGGAGAACGCGGAAAAAATAAACACTTTCGACAAGCTGCCGACTTCATGCCCTATTTTGAATCTCTCTATCCAGCTTCCGACAGCCTGACAAAACAAGTACAACGCGCTGTCAAAACATTAAATTTGCCAAAAGACGAAGATGGTTATTTTATTATCAATAAGTCTCCCCTACAGGTAAAACAAGACCAGGAACTCAAAAGAATTTTTCAAATGTCAGACGCAGCTTCCTTTGATCTCAGTGATTGTGAAACTGTATTTCTAAAAATCCAATCTTCTTACAAAGATTATCTAATAAATCTAATTGCTGAATCTGAGACCTTTCAGGAAATGTATGTTACTATGCTACAAACCCACAATGGTATTTTGCTCTACACCCAAGACAAAATCGGGCTTTTGAACCTCTTAAACCAATTTACCATTATCAAAGAATAGATGATCCATGATTTTGGAGCTGTCGCACGAATATATTTACTCATTCAAAAGGTCTTGCCGCTTACGCGGCAAAGACAGAATGCACAAAAATTACTCTGGGAAGCTAGCTTCCCAATATAATTTTTGTGCATGTTGTTTGCATTGCTTTGCAATGTAAACCTTTTGAACAAATCATAGCTTGTAATTTAAATTAGTGCGACAACCCCCTGTGAATATTACGATGCGGCAGAGCCGCCAGTCCGGTGTGACGAGAGCCACCTGTC
>CANOFW010000040.1 GCA_947565425.1 uncultured Lachnospiraceae bacterium | reverse complement strand
CCCCGGAGGGGTTACAATTAAACCCCCATTTGAAATGGGGGTTGCTAACTTTGACCTAAGGAGGGACCCAGCGAAGCAGGGAGGATGCCTTAGGTCTCCCAAAGAAGTCCAAGGAGAAACCCAGCGAAGCAGGGAGGATGCCTTAGGTCTCCCAAAGAAGTCCAAGGAGAAAAAAATTGTAAAATTAGGTAGTGATTTCCTCTCTTTCTGCGTTTATAATAGAGATATGAAAGCTCCAGATAGACAAGGGAAAGGGAGGAAAGGATAAATATGACATTTACTATGAAACAATGGATTTTTTCAATCTTATGTGATGGTGGAGTTATTTTGATGGGAGCAATGGTGGGACTTTATCAAGCAGAAGAGATTCCATTTGGACTTTGCGCTGTAATGTTTCTGGTCGGAAGCGTCATGCTGGTTGCCTCTTTAATTTTTATGAACTTGAAAATGCGCTGCTCAACCTGCCATCGTATTTATCCACTTGTTGCTTGGTGGAGAATGGAATGTTGCCCATACTGTGGCGAATACTTTGATTAATTTTATTATTCGCTCAGTAATGAGGCGGAGAGAGGAGAAGATAAGTGAATCAAATAGTGTTTGATGCGATTTGGACAGGTGTGAATATGAAACTGGTTTTGGCTGCATTAGCCTTTGGTTTGTGGCTTTTAAGGTTTATTCATAAGAAAAATTTAAGTAAATAATAAATTGTATAAAAAATCCGGCATAGTCTTCTGGAAGAAGAAGCTGCCGGATTTTAGTAGATATAGAACGAGAGCATTACGCAATCATCTATTGGAAGGATTTTGCGCCTCTCATATCTGTAAAATTGAAAAAGTACATCACTTTTTTTTCTTAGATTTATATTTTTTCACCAGGGGCTCAATCCGCTCATAAGGATCCAATAAGTCGCTGATAGAAATATCGTGGTTCAAGGTATCAATGATGTAGGCAATGTATTTACTCATGTCGCAGTTGATATAGTAAGGCTTGGCAAGAAGTTCCGGCGTCTGGTAAGTGAGATTCGTTGTCACTACCTTATAGATTATGCCGTCCTCCACTGCGCGGTCAAATTTCTCCAAACCATTGGTAAACAGTCCAAAGGTTGATATGACGAAAATACGGTTAGCTTTGCGTTTCTTTAATTCGGTGGCAACGTCAATCATGCTGTCGCCGGAGGAAATCATATCATCAATAATGAACACGTCCTTATTTTCCACAGAGGATCCCAGAAATTCATGTGCTACAATGGGGTTACGTCCGTCGACAATTTTACTGTAGTCGCGGCGTTTGTAGAACATGCCCATATCAAGTCCAAGCACATTGGCTAGGTAGATGGCACGGTTGGTTCCGCCCTCATCTGGGCTGATAACCATCATATGGTCGCTGTCAATCTGCAAATCATCTACTTCCCGAAGAATTGCCTTGATAAACTGGTAAGCAGGCTGTACTGTCTCGAAGCCGTGTAGAGGGATAGCATTCTGTACGCGCGGGTCGTGCGCGTCAAAAGTAATAATGTTATCCACACCCATACTAATCAGTTCCTGAAGGGCAAGCGCGCAGTCAAGTGATTCCCTGGCGGTTCGTTTGTGCTGACGGCCCTCATAGAGAAAGGGCATGATAACGGTAATACGCCTTGCTTTTCCGCCTGCGGCGGCAATCACGCGTTTCAAATCCTGGTAATGATCATCTGGTGACATGTGGTTCTCGTGACCGCAAACTGTATATTTGAGGCTGTAATTGCTGACATCCACCATCAGGTACAAATCAAAACCACGTACAGACTCCGTGATAATACCTTTTGCCTCTCCGGTGCCGAAGCGCGGGGTAGAGCAGTCTACCAGGTAAGTGTTTTTGTGATAGCCTTTAAAGGCGATATCATCCTGATGTTCATGCTCTCGTTCGCTGCGAAAACGTACGAGATACTTGTCCACTTTTTTTCCCAGTTTCTTGCAGCTCTCCAATGGGATCACACCCAAAGAGCCCGCAGGGATAGTTTCATAATTTTGTTCGTTGCGCTGCATACGATGTCCTCCATTTAAAGTATAAGTGTTATTATGTTTAAGTATATCCTATGTCAGTTAAACAGTTGCGTTTGCGCTATTCACAATTCTTCCTATGGAAAAATATATCATTCCTCAGTTATCTTGGCAAGGCTGTCCTCGTAATTTTTTCTGGATTCTTATGTCGTTTCCAAATAGTTTTATCATGGTATAGTTGCTGGAAATCCGGGAAAAAGTTCGTTCCGAATATATTTCTGCCAATTGCCCAAGGCTTAGATTGGTAGAAATTATTGTTGAGTTTTGTCGCAGGATCCGCTCATTTAAACAGAGAAAAAGTTGGGAAACGGTGAATGTGTTGGAAAATTCCGTACCTAAATCGTCTATAATCAGCAAATCACAATCAAAAATATGATGGTAATCTTCTTCGGCGTCACGCGTCTTGTGAAAGGCATATTTTTCAAATACCTGAAACAAAGAAGAAGCAGTAAAATAGATACAAGAGTGTCCGCTGTCTAAAAGTTCTTTCGCTACGCAGTTGGACAGATAGGTCTTGCCAATTCCGGTGTCTCCATAGAAAAACAGGTTGCGAAATTCCGTGTCAAAGGTCTGGATAAATTCCCGGCAGTCCTGTACGGCAAGTTTGGCGGTATCCAGGCTGGAAAGTCCGGTTGCTGGGTTCGCCTGTGCGTTTGAGTAATAATCAAAGGAAAAATGTGCAAAATTCTCTGTCTCCAGAATCCGTCGGATGTTGGATTGCGTATATACAAGGTCAATGGCAGCCTGCTCGAAACAGTGGCATTTCTTGCCGTCAATATATCCCGTATCTTTACAGTCCGGGCAGGTGCAGGGCGCTTCAAAATAGTTCTCTGGGTAGCCGTGGTCCGCAAGGAGTTGTTTTTTCTCTTCAGTGAGCGCATGACGGCGGCTGCGAAGATTTGCAGAGGATGTATCGTCCCCATCTATCAACTTCTTGGCTTGTTCTACGGCAAGTGAGGAAATCTCGTTGTCAATCTCCGCAAGGCGCGGAAGTTTTCGGTACACACAACGGGTTCGTTCCATAACAACATGTTGGTTTTTGAGCTGCCTTGCTTCATAGCGGCGCATAAGGATGTTGTATTGGGTGTTGCTGAGTGCCATAAATTCCTCCTTAGCGTGCGGTGTTCAGTAACTCTGCCTCCAACTGATCCATATTGTATGTGCGCTGTGGGAAGCTGTTAAAACGGTTAGTGGCTGTTGGTTTCATGGCAGCGGCTCTTGTTGCAGACGTATGTGTGCGTTCGGCTGTCTTTGCTGCCTGAAATGCGGCATCTGCACGCCTGATATCCTCAGTGCATTGGATGTCTTGTCTCTTCCAGTTGGAGAGAATACGGTCTGTATATTCAAAATTCGGCTGATGGATGGCAAGGATCGTGCGGCTGCATGCTTCAGCAATTATTTCCTCTTTAAAACCATACTCCTTATTCCATTTTTCTATGTAGGAAGATTCTGCGGGAATCAAACTGCGCCCCTGGATGCCGAGCGCTTTTATAACGGCATAATGGAGACGGCTGTGTGCTTGCACGTTCTGTTTTGCCTGTTCAACAGTCTTTATATTTTCTTCTTTCCAATTGGCGGCAACTTTGTCCATATAATGTAGGCTGGAATGTCCACCGGCAATACAGTATTCCAGCAGATATACAATTAAGTCTGCGGAAAGCCCTAATCTGTCGTACCAGGAAAGAAGTGTCTGGATATCGGTAGAGGTCAAGGGTTTTTTAAGGTAGCTTTCGGCAACAAACATTAGCTCCCTAATTTCTTCCTTTTCCTGAAATGCTTTCAGCTCATCCGCATTGTAGGCGGCTCTTGCTTC
Source organism: uncultured Lachnospiraceae bacterium (assembly GCA_947565425.1). Lineage (GTDB taxonomy): Bacteria > Bacillota > Clostridia > Lachnospirales > Lachnospiraceae > Petralouisia. Next base: position 24,458 of record CANOFW010000040.1, on the reverse strand, counting down.
GCGAACATTGTCAGGGGGCATGTTGTGTGCGGATTCTGCATCTGGGGCTAGTGACTGCGTACGCTCGCCGGGTTCCGTTGTGGTCTGTGCAGAAAACGCTTTTTTCAGGGGAACGGAATCATCTTTTTCTGGTATAGTGTCAGAGTCCGTGAAATAAATACCGGAAATAGTTTTGTCCGGTGCGTATTCTAATTGCAACAGGTTCATTTTCTCCCAGTATTTGAGCGCGCGTTGGATGTCCTTCTCCGTGTGATTGAACTTGTCCGCAGTTTTGGAAATGGAGAAGCAGCAATCGGGGGAATTCATACAGCGCAGCAAGTACAGATATATTTTTACGAACTCTCCGTTTGCACTTGTCATATATTCATCAATAAACCGGTTGGAAACTGTGGTAATTGAGTAGTCGTTATCTTTGTGTAGGGTAATTTTTTCCATAATAACCTCCGGGTGAAATCGTGTGAAAGGGCAATCATACTTAAACCTTTTGAACGAATCTAAGCTTGTAATTTATGTTAGTGCAACAGCACTTTCTGCACATAAAAGTGTCCTGGAAAGCTGGCTTTCCAAACATTTTTTGTGCAAGTAGCCTCAGCTGCCTTTGGCAGCAGGACCTTTTGGTACTATAAATCTCGAAAGCGCAAAGAAGTCATGTTTGCCTTTTGTGGATTACAGTATAGCACATCAAATTCAAATTGAGAAGCGAAATTTTTCCTGAAATTCCAGCAAAATCAAGGGATTGTGCAAATGTGGAAATTGTGGATAATGTTGATAATTTTGTGGAAGAATAGAACAGATATGGAAGAAATCCAGAGATTTTCACAAAATATTGAAATGCACAAAAATGTGAATAGTTATATTATGTAAATTAAAAAATCCACATTGCCAAAAGGGGATTTTCCCCAATTGGAATGTGGATAATGTTGATAACTATTTGCCTAACAGGTGTTCTCCTACTTGCACAATATCTCCGGCGCCCATAGTTATCAACAAATCGCCGTTGATACAGTTTTTTAATAAAAAGTTTTCAATTTCGTCAAAAGATGGAAAATAGTAGCATTCTGTCTCCAAATTTTGTAACTCTTTTAGGAGAGTCAAGGAGCTGATACCAAGGGTGTCCTGCTCACGGGCAGCATAAATGTCTGCAAGCACAACAACGTCAGCAAGTGACAGCGCTTTGGCAAATGCTGTCAGAAACGCTTTCGTTCGGGTGAACGTATGTGGCTGGAAAACACAGACAATGCGTTCCTGTTTACAGTTTCTTGCTGATGAAAGCGTAGCGGTAATCTCAGTGGGATGGTGTGCATAATCGTCTACGATGGTAATTCCGCCAAGAGATCCCTTGTATTCAAAACGCCTGGCCGTGCCGCCAAATTGTGCGAGAGCGGCCTGGATATTGAAAAAGGAGATATTCATTTCCAGGGCAAGTGCGCAGGCTGCCACGGCATTGCTTATGTTGTGGCGTCCAGGTATGTTCATAGAGATTGTGCCGAGAGCATCCTTACCATGCATCAGTGTAAAGTTTCCGCAACCGCTTGTATTAAAAGTAATATTATCAGCATAATATGAATCAGAGGATTCGAGGCCATAAGTGATAACCTTGCAGTTCAAGTTATCTGTGATTTCCCGGTAGTTTTCGATTTCCCCATTGATAATGATTGTGCCTTGTGGAAGAACATTACCGGCAAACCTGCGAAAAGAATGGCGGATGTCTGCCAAATTTTTGAAGAAATCCATGTGGTCTTCTTCTATATTTAATATGAGAGCATATTTCGGATAGAAGTTAAGAAAACTGTTGGTATATTCACAGGCTTCTGTGAGGAAGATATCCGAATTGCCGACACGGATGTTGCCGTCGATGGATTTGAGTATACCACCGACAGATATTGTGGGGTCGCAGCATGCTTCTAATAGGATGTGTGCGATCATGGAAGTAGTCGTCGTCTTGCCATGCGTTCCCGATACGGCAATGGATTGTAAGTAGTTCTCCATAATCTGTCCTAAAAGTTCGGCGCGGGTCAATGTGGGAAGTTGTTTCTCCAAAGCGGCTTTCAGTTCTGGATTGTCTGGATGGATAGCGGCTGTGTATACAACGGCCTCTATATTATCTTTGATGTTGGAGGCGCGCTGACCGTAATGAATTTCTGCGCCAAGTTCTGTCAGCTTTACTGTTAAAGCTGATTCTTTGGAATCGGAGCCGGAAATATGGAAACCTTCTTTTAATAAGATTTCTGCAAGGCCGCTCATGCTGATGCCGCCGATACCAATAAAATGAAGATGAATGGGTTTTTTGAAATTAATTTTGTACATATATTTTACCTGCCCAATTTTCTAAATAAAGTAATTATTATTATTCTATACCAACCGTGGGCATTTTGCAAACCGAAAATCGGGGCGTGTAGAATGTATGTAGTATAGAATGGTGTTATACTGTTCGCAAGAAGCTGTCGTACAAGTTTATTTACTCGTTCAAAAGGTCTTGCCGCTTATGCGGCAAAGACAGAATGTACAAAAATCACTCTGAGGCTGTCGCACTAACTTGTAATTTATGTTAGTGCGACAACCTCAAGATAATTTTTGTACATGTCTGACATTGCTTTGCAATGTAAACCTTTTGAATGAATCATAATTTGTAATTTGTGTTAGTGTAACAGTTCCTTCTTGGTGCAAATCACATATTTGTTCATATGTTGCCAAACATGCTGCATTTTTTTGGAAAAAATTCTTGTGCAAATACACAAAATTATGAAAATTTCGGCAAAAAAATTGTGAAATATGTGTACTAAATGAATCTTTTGTGTTATAATATGAACACTTAGTAATATGAAATATATTGACGAGAGGTGAGAGACATGATTCGTAAAGAAATGATAGCCATGCTTTTAGCAGGCGGTCAAGGAAGCAGACTTGGAGTTCTGACTTCTGATGTTGCGAAACCGGCAGTAGCATTTGGTGGAAAGTACCGAATTATTGATTTCCCGTTGAGCAACTGTGTGAATTCAGGGATAGATACGGTAGGAGTGCTGACACAGTATCAGCCGTTGCGCTTAAATACTCATATTGGTATCGGTATTCCGTGGGACTTAGATCGCAATCATGGTGGGGTGACAGTGTTGCCTCCGTATGAGAAGAGCGACAACAGTGAATGGTACAGCGGTACGGCGAATGCGATTTATCAGAATTTGAACTACATTGACAGTTATCAGCCGGAATATGTGTTGATTCTTTCTGGTGACCATATTTACAAGATGAATTACGAAGTAATGCTGGACTTCCACAAGGAGAACAATGCAGACGTAACGATTGCTGCTATGCCGGTACCGTGGGAGGAGGCAAGCCGTTTCGGGCTGGTTATTACAGATGAGAATAAACAGATTACGGAATTTGAAGAGAAACCGGCGAATCCTAGGAGCAATTTAGCATCTATGGGTATTTACATTTTTAACTGGAGTGTCCTGAGGGAAGCTTTGGTGACGATGTCAGAGCAGAGCAATTGTGACTTTGGCAAACATATCATTCCTTATTGCCGGGAGAATGGCAGACGGCTGTTTGCTTATGAGTATAACGGATATTGGAAGGATGTAGGAACACTCGGTTCTTATTGGGAAGCAAACATGGAGCTGATTGATTTGATTCCGGAGTTCAATCTCTATGAGGAATACTGGAAAATCTATACAAACAGCGATACGATTGAGCCGCAGTACATTTCAGCGGACGCTGTGACAGAACGTTGTATTATCGGAGAAGGTTCTGAAATATATGGACAGGTATATGGTTCGGTAATCGGCGCAGGCGTTGTGATTGGCAAGAACACTGTGGTGCGGGATTCCATCATCATGCAGGATACCGTGATTGGCGATAATGTTATAATTGACAAAGCCATTGTAGCGGAGAATGTGTCCATTGGCAACAATGTAGAACTTGGCGTAGGCGAACCGGCGGAGAACAAATTGAATAAGAGTGTTTATTCATTTGGGCTTGTAACGATCGGTGAAAATTCTGTAGTACCGTCAGGCGTTAAGGTGGGCAAGAATACTGCAATTGCCGGTAAGACGACAAAAGAAGATTATCCAGAAGGCCTTTTGGCAGGAGGCGAATCAATCATTAAGGCAGGTGACATACTATGAAGGCATTAGGAATTATATTAGCAGGCGGAAATAACAGCAGGATGCAGGAGCTTTCCAATAAGAGGGCGATTGCAGCAATGCCGGTAGGCGGAAGTTACCGCTGTATAGATTTTGCACTCAGTAACATGAGTAATTCACATATTCAAAGGGTGGCAGTTTTGACCCAGTATAATGCGAGAAGCCTGAATGAGCATTTGAGTTCTTCTAAATGGTGGGACTTCGGAAGAAAACAGGGGGGTCTGTATGTATTCAATCCTACCGTTACCTCAGATAATGCATGGTGGTATCGCGGTACAGCAGACGCAATGTTGAGAAATATTGATTTCCTGAAACGCAGCCATGAGCCGTATGTTATTATTGCTTCGGGTGACTGTGTCTATAAAATGGATTATAACAAAGTATTGGAATTCCATATTGAGAAAAAGGCGGATATCACGATCGTATGTAAGGATATGCCGATGGAAGAGGATGTCAGTCGTTTCGGTGTAGTCAGGATGAATGAGGATTCAAGGATTGTGGAATTTGAGGAGAAGCCGATGATTGCTCAGTCCAATACCATCTCCGCCGGAATTTATGTAATCCGCAGACGTCAGTTGATTGAAATGTTAGAGCGTTCCGCAGAAGAGAACCGATACGATTTTGTCAATGACATTTTAATTCGTTATAAGAACATGAAACGCATCTACGGTTATAAAATCGAAGAATACTGGAATAACATTTCTACGGTGGAATCCTACTATCAGACGAATATGGATTTCTTAAAGCCGGAGGTAAGGAAATATTTCCGGGATGAGCCGAAGATTTATTCCAAAGTTGACGATTTACCGCCTGCAAAATATAATGTTGGTTCCGATGTGCGCAACAGTTTGGTATCAAGCGGCTGTATCATTAATAGCAAGGTTGAGAATTCCGTCTTATTTAAGAAAGTGTTTGTAGGCAAGAATTGTGTGATTAAGAATTCTATTATTTTGAATGATGTGTATATTGGGGATAATACGCATATTGAGAATTGTATTGTGGAAAGCCGTGATACACTGCGTGCAAATACGTTTTTCAGTGGGGGCGACGGAATCAAGGTTGTCTACGAGCATAATGAGCGGTATGTGATTTAGTCGGACAGATAAAAGTGCTGAGGAAAAATAGGAATTGCAAAGGGGGCGGAGATTTATGAAGATAACAGATGTTAGAATCCGTAAAGTTGAAAGAGAAGGAAAAATGCGGGCTGTGGTCTCCATTACCATTGATGACGAGTTTGTGGTACATGATATCAAAGTGATCGAGGGCGAAAAAGGTCTCTTTATCGCGATGCCCAGCAGAAGAGCGGCGGATGGGGAATACCGTGATATCGCTCATCCCATCAATTCTCAGACACGAGACAGGATACAGCAGATTATTCTGGAAAAGTACCAGTCTGAAGTCGAAATAGAAGTGTAAAGCGATAACTCCGGATATACCATTTGGTATTATGGAGGTCCCAGGGTGTAGTAATAGACAAAGGGCGGTGAATAAGGGCTTGGTATAAAGGTTTTTGTATATAGCCCGGATAGAAGAACTGCCTGTAACGCTGTTCAAGCGTTGCAGGCAGTTCTTTTTGCCTTATTGGAAAAACCTTGCACACTTTGTTGCGAATGAAAAGAGTTCCTTTTTGTCATTAGGACACGCGTACATACCGTGCAGAAACGTATCCGTTTACGGTTCTGCCATTGCGCTTTGCACTTACATGATACCATTTCTGGCGATCTGCACCAGTAGTCTGGTTTAAGATGGTAACTTTTGTGCCTCTTGGCAGTGTAGTAATAAGTTTGCTTCTGGCGCTAGCGGACGAGCGCAGATTCAAAGCGCTAGCGGTTACGATGCCTGTGCGTTGCTGTGGTTTTCCGGCGGATAAAAGATCACTTCTCACATATCCTTGTTTTTTCTTGCCATTAATATAGAAAGAAATACGGCTCCAGGGAGTGCCGGACTTGGTTATTGTGGTACAACTCACAGTGACTTTTGTGCCGGACGGCAAGGTTGCGATGGCAGAATGATTGGTGCCGGCGTGTTTGCGTACGTTAGAATTTACACGGACAGTTGCTACATAGGCGGAACATCTAGTGCGTGCAGTAAGAATTTTAGAAAATTTGCCCACTGCGGAGCCCTTGTAAGCGCGCACACGATAATAATATTCTCTGCCGCTTTGAAGCTTCATGTTGCAGAATGCATGATTGCCTGCGGCGACCGTCTTAATCTTCTTATATGCACCGTCATAAGAGGAGGCGCGGTATACCTGGTAGCCAGATACCCCGTTTTGAGGAGTCCAGGAAATATTGATGCTGTTTTGCGTGGTAACGCCACATTTCATGCCAGTGATTTTGGTGGGTTTGCTGGCAGCAGATGCGTTTTGTGGTATACATAGACAGACGAGCATAAGCAGCAAGGATGTAAAAAGAAATTTCCCGGGGGAATATTGCTGCTGTAAGGATGTACCCGCGAAGGCTTGTTTTCTAAAAAATAATTTTGATTTCATAAGATTCACTCCTTTTCCATAACTTCTCTATTAATTAAAAGGAAATTTATGGAAAAAGTCAATGGAATATCAAAAATTCATTTTTTATTAAGAAATTGCAGAAAAAGATTTTATAAAACGATAACAAAAATCTGTTACCAAAAATTAATAAAATTTAGAGATATTTATTCCTAAAATTTACTGCATTGTGATATACTAGAAAGAAGCGTTAATTGTGGGCTATATAGGGACAACGGATGGCTTTTGACAGCTACATAGAAAGGATGAAAGGTTATGTTGGAGATTTTGAAAGCTGCCATATATGGAATTGTAGAGGGGATTACAGAATGGCTTCCGGTAAGCAGCACCGGACATATGATTCTTTTGGAGAAAATAATGCCGATGAAGGTATCGCAGGAATTTTGGAATATGTTTCTGGTGGTCGTGCAGTTAGGGGCGATTCTGGCGGTGGTATTAATGTTCTGGAAGAAGATATTTCCGTTTCATTTTGACAGGAAAGAGGTGGTTGACTGGAACATTATGGAGTTATGGGGTAAGATACTCGTCGCCTGTATTCCTGCGGGCGTAGTGGGGGTTGTGTTTGGCGACTGGTTAGACGAACACCTTTATAATTTTTGGGTTGTTGCGGTGATGTTAATTGCTGTGGGTATTATTTTTATAATTGTAGAGAATAAGAATAAACATACCAAGCCGGTGATTTGCCGTACGAGGGATATTACCTGGCAGGTTGCATTTATTATTGGCTTGTTTCAACTTTTGGCGGCTGTGTTTCCGGGAACGTCTCGCTCCGGGGCAACGATTATCGGTGCATTGATGATTGGCGTCTCGCGGACGGTAGCAGCAGAATTTACATTTTATCTTGCTATTCCGGTGATGTTTGGCGCGAGTCTTTTAAAATTATTGAAGTTTGGCTTTGTGTTTACCGGACAGGAGTTGGCGATTTTGTTGGTGGGAATGGCTATTTCCTTCTTTGTGTCTGTAGTTGTGATCCGTTTTCTGATGGGTTATATCAGAAAACATGATTTCAAGATATTTGGCTGGTATCGCATTTTCTTAGGCGCATTGGTGCTGATTTATTTTGGGCTTTAATAGACGGTTTTGCAAAGCAAACGCAAGATTACATAGAGAAAAAGGAGAAATAAATCATGATTGTAATTGCCGGGTTGGGAAATCCTACCTCTAAATATAAAGGTACGCGCCATAATGTCGGGTTTGAGGTCATTGACATGCTGGCGGACAGATATAATATTCGTGTCAAAGATAAGAAACACCAGGCTTTGTGCGGCGTGGGACTGATAGAGGGGCAGAAGGTGCTTTTAGTAAAACCGCAGACCTTCATGAATTTGAGCGGAGAGAGCGTCGGCGCAATTCTTAATTTTTATAAATTAGATCCACAATCAGAGTTGATTGTGGTCTATGATGACGTTAGTTTAGAGCCGGGCAGGTTGCGCATCCGCAAAAAAGGCAGCGCAGGGGGGCATAATGGGGTTAAAAGTATTATTAGCCATGCCAAGACCCAAGAATTTCAGCGGGTGAAAGTTGGTGTAGGCGAGAAGCCGGAAGGCTGGGATCTTGCAGATTATGTATTGCGTTGTCCACCGAGAAAGGAGCGGATTCTGTTAAAGGAAGCTTTTGAAGATGCATGTACGGCCATTGGTTTGATGGTCCAGGGAAAAACAGATCAGGCGATGAATCAGTTTAATTAATTTACAAGTTAAAGTATTATTGTATGATTGCGTGGTCTGTATTACAGCGTGTAGTGGAAACGAATTAACATTATAAATTGGGCAGTGCCTAAGTAGGAGGGAAAATGAAAAGTTTTACAGAGCCTTTGGGAAGGCTCGAAGAATTTGATAAGTTAAAAGAGAAATTAACAAAAGAGAAAGGCGTTATGCAGGTTTCCGGGTGTATCGACACTCAGAAGCCTCATTTCATGTATAGTCTTTTAGAAGAAGGAAATAGCGGCATTATAGTTACGTTTCAAGAGCAGAAAGCGCGGGAACTTTACGATGCGTATCGCTTCTTCGATAGAGATGTTCTCTATTATCCGGCAAAGGACGTGCTGTTTTATCAGTCAGATATCAGGGGAAATCTGTTGACTGCGGAGCGGCTTACGGCAATCAAATCCCTGGTTGAACAGGAAAATGTCACGGTAGTCACAACGTTTGACGCTTTGATGGACCGGGTGCTGCCGCTTGCCCAAATGTGCAGATTTATTTTGGAATACGCTGTTGCTGACACGCTGGATATGGAAGATGCCAAGGAAAAACTGGTGCGTATGGGCTATGAGCGCAATTATCAGGTGGAGGGCGCCGGTCAGTTTGCTGTTCGTGGTGGAATACTTGATATTTTTCCGCTGACGGAAGAGAACCCTTACCGAATTGAATTGTGGGGGGATGAGATTGACTCTATCCGCAGTTTCGATGTGGAGAGTCAGAGGTCCATCGAGAATTTGCAGCAGGTGCGTATCTATCCCGCGAGTGAGGTTGTGCTGTCAAAGGAACGTATCAACCGGGGATTGGCAAAGATCGAGCAGGAGAAAGAACGGTTGTATAACTCTTTTCGGGAAGAGATGAAGACGGAGGAAGCGCATCGGCTCAAAACATCGGTGGAAGCGATGGCGGAAGAGGTTGCGCAGCTCGGGCAGAGCAGCGGATTAGATAGTTATCTTGCCTATTTTGCGGAGGAAACAGTTTCTTTTCTTGATTATTTTGACAGGGAAAGGACAGTTGTATTTTTGGATGAGCCGGCAAGAATTGCAGAAAAGGGACGGGTGTTGGGGCAGGAGTTCTCGGAGAGTATGCAGCATCGTTTGCAAAAAGGCTATATTTTGCCAGGGCAGATGGACGCATTATACACCGGAGAAGAAATCTTGGCAAAAGTGCAGCGCCAAAAATGTGTGGCATTGACAACACTGGATTTGAAAGCAAATGATATAGATATTAAAATAAGATATAATATAACTACCAGGACGGTCAATCCGTATAACCGCAGTTTTGAATTGCTGGTGAAGGATTTGAATCAGTATCGCAAGAAAAAGTATCAGGTGATTCTTTTATCTGGTTCTTCTACGAGGGCCAAACATTTGGCCGAAGATTTGCAGGCGGAGGGACTCAGTTCTTTTTACAGCGAAGATTATGCTCATGCAGTACAGCCTGGGGAGGTAATGGTTGCCTATGGGAAGCTGAAAAAGGGATTTGAATACCCGGATCTCAAATTTGTAGTGATTACGGAAAGTGATATTTTCGGTGGAGAGAAGAAGCGCAAGAAAAAACGTAAGATTTATGAGGGAGAGAAGATCCAGAGCTTTACAGACCTAAGCGTGGGTGATTATGTTGTGCATGAGCAGTATGGTGTGGGCGTTTACCGCGGGATCGAGAAGATTGAGATTGAGAGGACAGCGAAAGACTATGTGAAGATTGAATACGATAAGGGCAGTACTTTGTATGTTCTTGCCACACAGTTGGAAGCGATTCAAAAGTATGCCGGAGCGGAGGCAAAGAAACCAAAGATTAACCGTTTGGACGGACAAGAGTGGAAAAAGACGAAAAACCGCGTGCGTGGTGCAGTAAATGAGATTGCTAAGGAGCTGGTAGAGCTTTATGCCGCCAGACAGCAAACAGAAGGTTTTGTCTATGGGCCGGATACCGTATGGCAGAAGGAATTTGAAGAGCTGTTTCCTTTTGAGGAGACGGAAGATCAGGTATTGGCAATTGAGGCGACAAAGCGGGACATGGAAAGCACAAAGATTATGGACCGGCTGATTTGTGGGGATGTGGGTTATGGCAAGACGGAAATTGCCATTCGTGCTGCGTTTAAGGCAGTGCAGGAGGGCAAACAGGTGGCGTATCTGGTGCCGACGACAATATTGGCGCAGCAGCATTATAATACCTTTGTCCAGCGAATGAAGGATTTTCCAGTGCGGGTAGATTTGATGTGTCGTTTCTGTACCAACACCCAAATGAAGCGGACAGTAGCGGACTTAAAGCGTGGCATGGCGGATATTGTGATTGGTACGCATCGCATTTTATCTAAGGATGTGGAATTCAAAGATTTGGGTCTGTTGATTATCGATGAGGAACAACGGTTTGGTGTGGCGCATAAGGAAAAAATGAAGCAGATGAAGAAGGACGTGGATGTTTTGACGCTGACAGCGACCCCGATTCCCAGAACGCTGCATATGAGTTTGATTGGTATTCGTGATATGAGTGTTCTGGAAGAGCCGCCGATGGACCGCCTGCCGATTCAGACGTATGTGATGGAGTATAATGAGGAAATTGTGCGGGAGGCGGTAAACCGTGAACTTGCGCGAGGCGGACAGGTTTTCTATGTGTTTAACCGCGTCAACCAGATTGTCGAGGTTACTTCTAAGATTGCAGAGCTGGTGCCAGAGGCGAATGTGGCATTCGCGCACGGGCAGATGAAGGAGCGGGAACTTGAAAATATCATGTATCAATTTATCAATGGGGAGATTGACGTACTGGTGAGTACTACGATCATTGAGACTGGGCTTGATATTTCCAACGTAAACACAATGATCATCCATGATGCCGACAACATGGGGCTATCCCAGCTCTACCAGCTTCGCGGCAGAGTGGGGCGTTCCAATCGCACGGCATATGCGTTTTTAATGTACCGCAGAAATAAAATGCTAAAGGAAGTGGCGGAGAAACGTCTGTCGGCAATCCGGGAATTCACGGAGCTGGGGAGCGGTTTTAAGATAGCTATGCGGGATTTGGAAATTCGCGGTGCGGGAAATCTGTTGGGAGCAAGGCAACATGGACATATGGCGGCAGTGGGATATGATCTCTATTGTAAGATGCTCAATGAGGCGGTGAAGGGACTCAAGGGGGAGAAGACCGCAGAACAGTTTGAGACGACGCTGGAATTGAATGTAGATGCTTTTATTCCGCTCGCATATATTCCCAATGAGTTTCAAAAATTAGACATTTACAAGCGAATTGCTGTCATTGCCGACAAGGAAGAGAGCGAGGAGATGATGGAAGAACTGATTGACCGTTTTGGAGAGCCGCCTAGGTCTGTGGAGAATCTTTTGTCAATTGCTCAGTTGAGAGCAAAAGCCCATGATTGCTATTATACTGAAATAAAAGAGACAAGAGAGAAAATTAAGTTTGTATTTTATTATCAAGCGAAAATTAATCCCGGAAATATCATGCAGATGGCGGAGAAATACGAGGGGGCGCTCAAATTTGTGCGGGATATGAAGACGCCGTATTTTGAATATAGTAAAGATAACAATACCAGGCAGAAGGCGCTGGGAGTTTTGGAGCAGGTGGAGATGATCCTCGATGATACCAGAGAGCTTTTAGTAGAGGAATAGTGTATTGTCTCATTAATAATTAGTTAAACTCACTTGTCTATTCGCACATCTGCTTCGTTGAATTTTCTAGCCGTACATCATAAGGTACACCGCTACGCCGTCGAAAATTTGCCTTGCAGATGAACAAATATCCTGCGTGATTTTATCAAATATCAACGAGACAATACACTAGTTGCGAAAAAAGTGTGAAATCGGAGAAAAACAGTTGCTAGTACGAAAAAAAAGAACTATAATACTATTAAATGCGCCGGAAAAGCCGGTAGAAATTTTTCTGCGGTAGACGTTGGGGAACCTGCAATTTCCCGTGATGTGTGGTACGCAGAAGAAATCAAAGATACGCACAGGAGGATATTATGAGAGCAAGAAGATTACTGCCGTTGCTTATGGCAGCGGTATTGGGAGTGTCCGCATTGACCGGATGCGGCAATAGTATTGATGCAAATAAAGTGGGGGCAACGCTGGATGGACAAGAGATTTCTCTGGGATTTATGAATTTCATGGCGAGATACCAGCAGGCAATTTATGATGGACAGTTTTCTTCCATGTTTGGTGATCAGGCGGATACCTGGAGCCAGGAATTGTTTGAACAGGGTACAGATGCCCAGACGTCTGTAAAACAGAGCGTTGTGGACAGCATAGAAGAATTTTATGTCTTGGAAAAGCATATGGCGGATTATAAGGTCGAGATTACAGACGATGAGTTGAAAGCGATGGATCAAGCCGCTGACAAATTTATCGAAGATAACACTAAGAAGGCGGTAACGCAGTTAGGAGCAACGAAAGAATATGTAAAAGAAATGCTCCGACTTACGACCATTCAGGCGAAAATGCGCAATGCCATCCATGCTGAGGTTGATACGGAAGTGTCAGACGAAGAGGCAGCACAGAAGACCATCAGTTATGTACAGGTAGCGTGCAAATCTACCACAGATGAAGAGGGCAAAACTGTAGAATATACAGAGGAAGAGATAGAAAATATTAAGAAGCAGGTAGAGGATTTCCGCAAATCAGCCAAAGACGATTTCAAGGCAGCGGCAGAGAGCGCAGGATATACCGCGTCGGAAGCTTCTTTTGGCGATAACGATGAGAGTTATATGTTGGATGAGTCTGTGATTGAAGCGGCGAAAAAGCTGAAAGAGGGTGAAATCAGCGAAGTCATCACTACAGATGATAATTACTATGTAGTGCGCATGGACAGCACATTTGATGAGGAAGCTACGGAGACGAAGAAGGATTCTATCGTAACTACGCGCAAGAACGATCACTATACAGAGGTATGCGATGGATATAAGAAAGATGTAAAGTTTGAGCTGAACGAAGAGGAATGGGCAAAAGTTAAGTTTGATGAGCTGTTTTCCATTAAAGATGCACATGCAGGCCACGACCATGGTACGGAGACGGAAGAGGAGGCTCAGGGCACAGAAGAGGAAGATGCAGCGCAAGAGGCGGAAACGGATGAAGCCGGGGATGCTGCGGATAATACGGAAGACAGCGCTGAGAGCGAAGAATAGGATTTTCGGAAGTGTGGGTGCATTGCTCGCGGGAATAAACTGAAAGTGCCGAATGTTGTAATTGGGAGAGGGTATGAGAGACGGAGAAATATCGTTTCCATACTCTCCTTTTTTATTTGATAGGATAAGGTGTCAGAAGAATGAAAAAAATATACCAGGCGGGAATTCTCATAGCGGCGGCGCTCGTATTTGCGGGAATTGCCTGTATTCAATTCCGGCATCACAAGCCACAGCGGTATGAGGGACAGTTTTTTGGGTGCTTTGATACGGTGACGACGGTTACCGGGTATGCAGACAGCCAGCAGGATTTTTCCAAAAAGCTTGAACTGCTCCAAGATAAGCTTGTGTATTATCATCAGCTTTACGATATTTACCACACATATGATGGGCTCAACAATCTCAAAACAATCAATGACAACGCCGGGGTGCAGCCTGTGGAAGTGGATGCAGAAATCTTCCATTTACTTAAATTAGGTAAGGAAATGTACGATAAGACCGAGGGAAGGCTGCATATTGCATATGGCAGCGTGCTTTCTCTGTGGCATGAATACCGTGAAGAGGGATTGAAAGATCCGCTTCATGCGAAACTGCCGTCACAGGCAGAAATGGATGCACGCGCTGCGCATATAGATATAGAAAAAGTAATACTGGATGAGCAGTCCTCGACCGTTTATCTTGCCGATGCACAAATGTCTCTGGATGTAGGGAGTATCGGTAAGGGGTATGCTGTACAGAAACTTGCAGCGTATGCTAGGGAAATTGGTATGGAACACGCGCTGATTTCCGTGGGTGGCAATGTTTGTGCAGTGGGAAGCAGAGCAGATGGAACGCCTTGGCGTGTGGGCATAGAAAACCCGGTTCTTGACAGTGATAAGCCGTATCTGGCCGCGGTGGAACTTTCCGCTGGATGTCTTGTTACAAGCGGCGATTATCAGCGGTATTATGAGGTAGATGGCGAGCGTTATTGTCACATTATTGACCCCAAGACGAATATGCCGCCGCGCTATTTTGCCTCTGTGTCAGTGCAGGCGGACGATTCCGGTGTTGCTGATGCGCTTTCAACGTCTTTGTTCAATATGGAGTATGAGCAGGGCGTTTCTCTAGTGGAAGAGATGGAAGACGTGGAGGCTATGTGGGTAGGAAAGGATGGTGAAATCCGCTATTCCAGTGGGTTTAAAGTCGATGAAGAAAAATGATGTGAAATTGCTGGCGGCATTACTGGGGTTGGCGTTGGTGGCATTTTTGGGTATCTCACTGTATTCACAGCTTACAACCAAAGAGCCGCAGGCGGTCGTTCGTTTAGATGGCAAAGAGTGGGGGCGCTATCCGTTATCGGAAGACACGGTGGTAGAAATTCGTCAAACGGACGGCAATTATAATATATTACAAATTCGCAATGAAAAAGCTGAAATTAGAGAAGCTTCCTGTCCGGATAAGATTTGTGTCAATCATCGTCCGGTGCGTGCACAGGGGGAAAGCCTGGTGTGTCTGCCCAATCGGTTGGTGGTAGAGATAGAGAATGGGGAAGATACTGGAATTGATGCTGGCACAAAGTAGCGTGGTGTGGAGGGAAAAATGGCAAAGAAGACGGCGTATTTGGGAATGTTTACAGCGTTGGCGTTTGTGTTTTCGTATATTGAGTTTCTTTTGCCCATCAACCTGGGCATACCTGGGATTAAGCTGGGACTGGCAAATCTTGTCATCATTGTATCTTTGTACACCATGGGAACGTCTTGGGCATTTACCCTGTCTCTTGTACGGATTCTACTCACAGGGTTGACATTTGGTAATCCTGCAAGCATGATATACAGCCTTGCAGGTGGAATGTTAAGCCTAGTTATAATGATTGTTGCAAGACGGTGCAAACTGTTTTCTGTGACGGGGGTAAGTGTGTTGGGTGGAGTGTTTCACAATGTAGGACAGATTTTGGTTGCAGCTTTGGTTGTGGAGACGGCAAGCCTGTTGTATTATTTGCCTATATTGGTTTTGTCCGGAACTGCTGCGGGTGTGCTAATTGGTATAGTATCTTCTATATTGATTCGACATTTAAGAAAAATTGCAGATACCCAAGAGGCGGGGAGATGAATAGTCTGCAAGCGCTTTAGGGACAATAGAATTAATGATTTATGTAAAGGAAGCAGTTATGAAAAAATTACTCATTTTTTTGAACAATTATAAAAAAGAATGTATTTTGGCGCCGTTATTTAAGATGTTAGAAGCGTCCTTTGAATTGATTATACCGCTGGTTGTATCAGCGATTATTGATGTGGGCATCGCCAATGGAGACGGGCATTATATTGTACGGATGTGTATTATTATGGTAGCTTTGGGGCTGCTGGGGCTCGTTAGTTCCGTGACAGCGCAATATTTTGCAGCTAAGGCGGCGGCAGGCTTTGGCACGAAGGTGCGGCATGCACTGTTTGCACATATCCAGAGTTTTTCTTTCTCGGAGATTGATAAGGCGGGGACGGCTACGCTGATTACTCGCATGACAAGCGATATTAACCAGGTGCAGTCGGGAGTCAATATGGTGCTGCGCCTGTTTCTTCGTTCCCCCTTTATCGTGTTGGGAGCGATGGTAATGGCCTTTACGATTGACGGGAAGTCAGCCTTGATTTTTGTGGTGACAATCCCTTTATTGTCACTAGTGGTTTTCGGCGTGATGGCGGCTAGTATTCCTTTGTATCGCAAAGTGCAGGAAAGGCTGGATAAGGTGCTGGGAATTACCAGAGAGAACCTGACCGGCGCCAGGGTGATTCGCGCGTTTCATAAAGAGGAGGAAGAAAAGAACCGTTTTGAGGAAGGGTTAGAAAATCTTACCGCTATGCAGACGCATGTAGGCAAAATCAGCGCGTTTTTAAATCCTGTGACGTATGTAATTATCAATGCGGCAACGATTGTCCTGCTCTATACGGGGGCAGTTCAAGTAGATGTCGGTAATCTCACGCAGGGGGAAGTGGTGGCTCTAGTAAATTATATGTCGCAGATTCTTGTGGAGTTGATTAAGCTTGCCAACTTGATTATCACGATTACCAAAGCGGTTGCCTGCGGAAATCGCGTATCATCTGTTTTGGAGATGGAGAGCACAATGCCGGTGGACGCGCCTGCTCCTTCTCAGAAGGGAGAGCAGAAGAATCCTTCGTCTTCCGATGATGGAAATATCATGGTACAGTTTGCTCATGTGGGGCTGACGTATCAGGAAGCCGGGGCAGAGAGCCTATCTGACATTGATTTTTCTGTGAAAAAAGGTGAGACCGTAGGTGTGATTGGCGGCACTGGTTCGGGGAAAACGTCTCTCGTACACCTGATTCCCCGGTTTTATGATGCGACACGCGGCAAGGTGTTTGTAGCAGGCAAAGATGTGCGGGAATATTCCTTGGAAGAGCTGCGGCAGAAAGTAGGCATTGTTATGCAGAAATCTGTGTTGTTTGCAGGTACAATTCGTGAAAACTTACGCTGGGGTAAGGCGGATGCCACGGATGAAGAGCTTTACGAAGCGTTGCAGACAGCGCAGGCGAAAGAGGTTGTGGAGGGCAAAGACGGTAAACTTGACGCCCCAGTGGAGCAGGGAGGTAAGAACTTTTCCGGTGGGCAGCGGCAGCGTTTGACGATTGCCCGTGCGCTGGTGCGCAAGCCGGAGATTCTGATTTTGGACGACAGCGCGTCTGCGCTCGATTATGCTACGGACGCCAGGTTACGCATGGCAATCCGTGAGATGAAAGAGAAGCCGACGGTGTTTATTGTTTCCCAGCGTACTTCTTCCATCCAACATGCCGATAAGATTATCGTTCTTGACGACGGAGAGATAGCGGGTATGGGCACGCATGAGAAGTTGCTTCAAGAGTGTGCTGTTTACCGGGAAATCTATGATTCCCAGTATAAAAAAGTAATGCGGCCGGTTCCTAAGTCTGGCAATAGGAACGTGATTGGCAAAACGAATGGTACCTCTGGAGGTAAGCGATGAAAAAGAAAAAAAGTCAACTTCAAACCTTGAAGAAAGTATTGAAATATATTAAATCTTATCGAATTTTCCTCATACTGTCTTTGTTGTTTGCCGTGGCGACAGTGGCATCCACGCTGTATTTTCCGGTGCTGACCGGTGAGGTCATCGACCATATTTTAGGACCTGGACAGGTTAAATTTGCGGTGATTCTTGGGCTGCTTGGCAAAATGGGAGTGATCATTGTGGTAACCGCGCTTGCGCAATGGCTGATGAATGTCTGCAACAATAAGATTACTTATGAGGTAGTACAGGATGTGCGTCGGGAGGCATTTGCCAAAATGGAAATCCTGCCCTTGAAATTTATCGACGCGCATTCCCATGGGGAGCTGGTGAGTCGTGTGATTGCGGATGTGGATCAGTTTGCGGATGGGCTTTTGATGGGCTTTTCGCAATTATTTACCGGCGTGGTGACGATTCTGGGCACATTGCTGTTCATGTTGAGCATCAATGTTAGGATTACGCTGGTGGTAGTGTTGGTGACGCCAGTGTCCCTGTTTGTGGCGAGTTTTATTGCGAGGCGAACATTTTCTATGTTTATGCTGCAATCGACGACACGTGGGGAGCAAACGTCATTGATAAATGAAATGATTGAGAACCAGAAAGTAGTGCAGGCATTTTCCAAAGAGGGGGATGTATTGGAGAAGTTTGACGAGATTAACGCCAGGTTGGAAAAGGCTTCTTTGCGGGCGACGTTTTTTTCCTCTTTGACGAATCCGGGCACGCGCTTCGTCAACAGCCTGGTGTATACCGGGGTTGCACTTGTGGGAGCATTTCTTGCGATGTCGGGACAGGGGGTGCTTACCGTTGGGCAGCTCTCCTGTTTCCTCAGCTATGCGAACCAGTACACGAAGCCTTTCAATGAGATTTCCGGCGTGGTGACGGAGCTGCAAAATGCCCTTGCCTGTGCGGAGCGCATTTTTGCCTTGATTGCTGAAGAGCCCCAGACGCCGGAGCCGCAAAATGCCAGAGTTTTGCAAGATGTAAAAGGAAATGTGCAGTTAGAGCATGTGTACTTTTCTTATGCGCCAGAACAGAAATTGATTGAGGACTTCAACCTCAAGGTGCAGCCAGGACAGAGAGTGGCTATCGTGGGGCCGACCGGTTGCGGAAAGACGACGATTATCAATCTTTTGATGCGCTTTTACGATGTGAACAGTGGAAGTATTCAGGTTGAGGGAGCGGATATTCGCGCGGTGACGAGAAGAAGCCTTAGAGAGAGTTACGGTATGGTGTTGCAGGAAACTTGGCTGAAGGCGGGAACGATTCGGGAAAATCTAGTGATGGGCAAGCCGGATGCCACAGAAGAAGAAGTGTTGGCAGCAGCAAAGGCGGCGCATGCGCACAGCTTTATTAAACGTCTGCCCAACGGTTATGATACGGTGATCGGCGAGGAGGGCGGAAGCCTTTCCGTGGGGCAGAAACAGCTTCTTTGCATTGCCCGGGTAATGCTCTGTCTGCCGCCGATGCTCATTTTAGATGAAGCGACTTCCTCCATAGATACTCGGACGGAAATGAAGATTCAGAATGCCTTTGCCAAAATGATGGAAGGGCGTACCAGTTTTATTGTTGCACACAGATTGTCCACGATCCAGGAGGCAGATATCATTCTGGTGATGAAAGACGGGCATATCTTAGAACAGGGAAATCATGAGCAATTGTTGAAACAGGGTGGCTTCTATTCGGAGCTTTACAACAGTCAGTTTGCAGTGTAGTCAAATACCGTCATCTGTACCGGCTGTGGCGTGTTTGTAAGCTTGGAGGTGCGCACGCCAAGCAGACGGATGGGTTCGCCGTTCCACAGTTCATCGAAGAGCAGGCAGGCGTTGTGGTAGAGCATCTCCTTATCGGCAGTAGCTGTGGAAAGCTGTCTTTGGTGGGAGACTTCACAAAAGGAAGCGTAACGGATCTCCGTACTAACCATACCGGCATACTGCCCATACTTCTGCAAGCGGCCAGAAACCTGGCTGCACAGGGCGTACAGCGCGCGCTTGGCGTCTGCGGAGGTCTCGGCGTTCTGTGCGAGGGTGGTACGATTGCCGACGCCTTTGAGTTCGCTGTCCTCCGTCTGCACGGGTGAGTGATCGATACCGTTGGCAAACTCCCAAATCATGCGCCCGTGCTTCTTCATATGGCTCTCTAAAATGCGAGGGTTGGTATGGGCAAGGTCTCCGATGGTGAGGATTTCCAATTTCTCTAAGGTGGCAGCGGAGGCTTTTCCCACCATGAAAAGTTCGCGCACGGGCAGGTGCCACATTTTCTCGGCAATTTCTTCCGGAAACAAGGTGTGTATTTTGTCCGGTTTCTGAAAATCAGACGCCATTTTTGCCAGCAGTTTGTTGGAGGAAATGCCGATATTTACTGTAAATCCCAACGTATTCTTTACCGTATCTTTGATCTGTTCTGCCGCAGCCGCGGGACTTTCATAGCGCTGACGATAATTTGTGAAATCCATATAGCATTCATCAATACTCACCTGTTCAATTAGAGGGCAGAAATCCATCAGCAGCGCCATCAGTCGGCGGCTGTACTGTGCGTAGAGTTGATGGTTTGGCGGTTCTAAGACCAGGTGCGGGCATTTTTGCAGCGCATGCGCCACAGGTTCACCGGTGGCAATGCCAAATGATTTGGCAGGGATGGACTTTGCGAGCACGACACCGTGACGGCTTGCCATATCGCCGCCGATAATGGCAGGAATTTCCCGCAAATCAATGGTTTCGCCCTGTTTCAGTTTTTCTGCTGCCGACCAAGACAAATAGGCAGAATTCACATCTATATGGAAAATTAACCGTTCTGACATTTCCACGCCTCCTGTTACATGTTCTTCAAAGTCAAATCCAATCAATCGTAAAGATAGTATACCAAACATTTGTTCGTGTGTAAAGGGGTTTTTGCTTGGTGAAAACCAAGATTAGAAAAAACGATAACGGAAAACAGGTCGGGAACCAGAAATGCTCTGGCTCCCAGCTTGTAAAATCATGAGGTTTATGGTAGTATGGAACCACAAAAACGAGAGGGAAAGCGGGTGGGAAGATTGATAGTGACGGGACAGCAACATCAGGAAGATTTACAGCGTTTAAGAGGGTTACGGCCAATCGATGATGATTTTATGCGTTGTCTTTTTAAAGACAATATCCCACTGGTTGAACTTGTGTTACGCATTATTACAGATAAACCGGATTTATTTATCACTGATTGTGAAACACAAAAAGATATGAAAAGACTGGCTGGGGCACGTTCCATCTGCCTGGACGCATATGGAATGGATTCAGCCGGAAAAAAAATATGATTTGGAAGTCCAGAGGCAAGACAAAGGAGCAGATCCACACAGGGCAAGATGCCATTTAAGCGTAATGGATATAGAGAATCTCCATTCTGGTCAGGAATTTAATGAATTGCCAGATACGTATATAATTTTTATCATTGAATAGGATATTTATGGTCAAGGAGAAGCAGTTTATCCGATTGAGCGGATTAACCTTGCAACCGGTAGATCTTTTGAAGATGGGGAGCATATCCTTTATGTGAATGGTGAATATCGTGGAGAATCCGATATGGGAAAACTCATGCACGATTTTAATTGTACCCGGGCAGATGATATGAACTTTGAACTGATGGCAGAAAGGACGAGATATCTGAAAGAAGACCCGAAAGGAGTGAGTGAGATGTGTCAAATTGAAAGTCTATAAAGAAAAGGAAGAGTTTGAATAGAATTTAGCTGATATTTTGATGCGACTGTATATAAAAAGGGCTGTCGGAAAATGCGGTTTGTTCGCACTATATTGTTGTAAGATAAATGAAGCACAACAACATAGTGCAGATATGTAGGCATTTTTTGACAGACCCTTTTTATATTGTGAATTATTATTTTGTTACTTTGACATTACAAACTGCCTTTTTGCCGCTGGATGTCCTGACGGTAATTTTTGTAGAACCAGCAGACTTTCCAGTTACCTTGCCGTTTTTGACCGTGGCAATCTTCTTGTTTGAGGTCTTCCAGGTAAGCGTATCGCTGGAATTCTTAGGTTTCATGGTAGCTTTTAATTTGTAGGACTTGCCGCGTTTGAGAGTGATCTTCTTTTTGTTCAGCTTCACACTCTTAGCCGGAACCTTCTTAATGGTGATTTTGCAGGTTGCTTTCTTGGTGCCAGCTTTTGCCGTAATTGTTACGGTGCCAGCTTTTTTGGCTGTTACAGTTCCTTTTGACACCGTCGCTTTCTTCTTATCGCTTGTACTCCAGGTGATAGTTTTGTTGGATGCTGTTGACGGCGCTACAGTTGCTGTCAGCTTTTTCTTCTCACCAACGCTCATGGTGAGTTTTGTCTTATTTAATTTTACGGAGGTGACGTCGGTGGTAACCGTCACTTTGCATCTAGCTGAAACATTGTCCACTTTGGCAGTTATATAAGCAGTGCCGTTCGCTTTACCCGTTACTTTTCCGTTCTGGTCTACCGTGGCAACGCTTGTGTTGCTAGAAGACCACTGAGCCTTTAAGTTGGCGGGATTGCTCTTAACCGTTAATGTCTGGCTTGCGCCCTTCTTCAAGGTTAGCGTTGATTGTGAAAGGGATAATTGAGCTACAGCTATTTCCACATCAGCGGTGCGGATAAAGTTACCTTCTTGGTAGGTGACCTTGATCGTCTTTGCGCCGTATGTATTCATGTCGATTCCCTGCGTGTCAATCTGGAAATCTGTGATTTCTTCGGTAACCCCATCCTGACGGTTAGCGGTAACCGTAATGTCAGCGGTAGTCAGCGTTTCGCCTTTTGCATAAACGGTCTTTGTTTTCTTTGCAGAGATGGATTTTAACGCGTTTCGGTTTGTTACCTGGAAGGAGCAGCCCTTGGTGTCGGAACCGTCGGTAAGTAACAAATCATTGTTCGTGCTCGTCAGGTACATGCCCGGTGACGATACGCTCTCGAATGATACTGTGCCCTCTGTACCGTCCAGCCCGGCTACCGTCTTAAATGTCATGGATTTCCCCACATTGGCATCGTTAGATAAAGAATTGCTGTCAGTCGCATGCTGGGCAAGGACGACGTCGGTGCCTGTAACCTGTAAATAAAGACCTGGCCGGTTCCATGCTTCGATGGAGACATAAGAAGCATTAGCCGGATCTGCTTTACCGGCAACGATTTCCCATTTGGAATCGCCCTCGTTATCGGTCGCCGTCATACTAACGCTCTTAGCGGTTTTCTTTCCCGGTGTAAAGGGATAAGAGCCATCGCCTCTTAGCGCCGGGAAGTCTTCATGCGTAATGTTATTTCCGGCAGAATCGGTAATCCAGCTTGTCGTACCGGTCAGTCCGGTGGCAGTGTCCTGTATTGGCAGAACCTTTCCGTCTTCGTCAAAATTGAGTTCTTCGATATAAGCGACGCGGCGTTTGCCAAATCCCCAGGGAAGGCTGCCATTGTGGTCGATTAAATAAGTTTTGCCTTTGAAGTCAAAGACGGAAGGGTGGCGTGTGTCGCCGGTCGAGCTCCAGGGAAGTAACACGTCCTGGAATTCCCAGTCTGCTTCGTTTAAGTCGTCGCAAGTTGCATAGGCAAGCTGTTCTCTCCAGTCTACGGCGAAAAAGAGATAGTATTTGCCGTAAGGTTTGCCGTTTTCGTCTTGGCGGCGATACAAGAAGGGAGCTTCAGTAAAGAAATGGTAATTGGGAACCATCTCGCCGTCTTTTTCCAGCCAGGTGTAGAGGCCGTTTAACATATATTCATCATCAACGTTTAAAAGACCTTGCATGCTTCCGCCGTCATTGTCGTTGGCAACGCCGTATTCCGTATAAGGTGTGTCGCCGTTGTAATCGTAAGTGTTGTAAGTACGGAATTTAGAGCAAATGATATCGCCGTCCGGGAATTCAGCTCCCTTCTCAATGGTATGTTTGCCAGTTAAATCTGAGTAGGTAACAGCCTCCGGGTAGCCATAAGGGACGTCTACAAGCTGAGTAGTAGAAGTTCCTTTTATATAGCTGGTAGATACCGAGCCGTTTCTTGTTAAAAGGCTGCGCGTGGTCTTCATGGTAATCAAGCCGTTGCCATCTTTATCGGTGAGGCTGATCATGTCTTCGTTCAGTTCTGCAATAAAGCAATAAGTATTGCCCCAGGCGATATAACGGTGTTCCACGCCATTTTCGTCTGTTTCCACCCATGCCGTCGGGTCAATATCGTCATGATTGTGTCCAAAAGGCCAGGTAACATTATTTTGCACAAGCGGCACGCCGATGTCTACAAAGTAGTTGGAGGTCGGATTATTATCTGTAATGCCCTTAGCCTGGCAATAAGCTGCCTTTGCCTCGGTGCTGGACCATCCGGTAGGAGTGTCTGCGACGCCTACGCCGATATGTTTGATACCGTTAGAACAGTAATAAAAATAATAGTAATCCTTGTCCATTGCAGGATCGCGGTGTTTCATGACCTGTCCCGCCCAGGCTTCGTTGCCGCCCGCCCAGGGGATATAGCTCTTGGCAGCGGAGGCAACAACGCCGTGGTAAGTCCAGTTTTCTAAGTCGCTCGAGGAATAGCAGAACCAATCCGGCATACTGTAGCCACCTCCATTGGTGGTGTTGTCATGGCCCAGATACAGATAAACGGTATCACCGTCCACTAAGACGCCGGGGTCTCCCGCATAAATCGTATTCCCATTCTCATCAAATCCACTGACGGGATTCCCTTTACTTTTTGGAAGCGTAATCTCCACTCCAGCTTCTGCCTTGGCGCTGTCTATGGCAGCCGCGTTGACAGCCGGAATATCAGCCGTAAAAAGCGACAATGTCATAACTGCGGCCAAAGCGCCTGCAATCACTTTTTTCATAATCTTTCTCCTTTCCATTCCTTAAAAATTTAGACGTTTGCGAAACGTCAGAACCCGCATAAATACGGGATTCTCTTTGTTACAAAATAAAACAACTCCTCACTGGTCTGTGGTATAATTGAAATCTCCAGTAACAATTATCCATATCCACCAGTAAAGGAGT
>CANOFW010000039.1 GCA_947565425.1 uncultured Lachnospiraceae bacterium | reverse complement strand
TAGGTCTTTTTACTTCTTTGGCTGCGGTAGGTGACCTAAGGCATCCTCCCAGCTTTGCTGGGTCCCTCCTTAGGTCATATTATACCACAATTCTAATAAAAATGATGGATTTCTTTGCTTAGAGGCATTTATTTTGTTAAAAAAGCGTTAAAATTCTCATTCTTTCTTGAAACAGATTTTTCTTCGTGTTACAGTTAATTTGAACCTAATTAATCGTTCTAATACAAAGGAGTATAAATGAAAAAGGAAAATTTAAAACGACTATTGCACGATTTTAATGTCACTATCGGACTGCTGACTCTGACTACCGGGCTTACCTTTATTCTGCTTCTCCAAGTCTCCAACAATCCCGCCAACGCCGCACTATTTTACATTTTAGGCATAATCACCATTGCAAACTGCACAAACAATTACCTTTCCGGCATCTTTGCTTCCCTTTGTGGCGTTATCGCCCTTGTATGCATTTTTACATATTTTAGTATAAACTATTCTATGCCAAATTATCCGGCAACTTTCTTATGTATGATAGTGCTTATGGTAATTACCGGTTTTGCATCTTCCCATATGAAACAACAGGCGTTAATCCTCTCTGCCCGTGAAAAACAACTCTTAGAAGCAGAGAAAGAAAAGCTTCGCGCAAATCTGCTGCGTGCTGTTTCCCATGATCTGCGTACACCTCTGACCGGCATTTTAGGCGCCAGCGCATCTCTGGAAGAAAACTGGGAGAATTATCAAAAAGACGAGTGTTTAGAACTTATTCACAACATCCACGACGATGCAGACTGGCTATTAAATATGGTAGAAAACCTCTTATCTGTCACCCAAATACAGTCAAAAGACTCTAAACTGAATATGTCTCCGGAAATCTTAGACGAGGTCGTTGCTGAAGCAGTCACACGACTGAAAAAACGTATGCCAAATGTAGAAATTGATGTGGAGGTCCCTGTAGAAATCATTATGATTCCCATGGACGCTATGCTGATAGAACAAGTTCTTATCAACCTTATGGAAAATGCGCTGACACATTCACATGGCAACCGCCCTATCCGGCTTGTAGCAGAAAACCAGCCGGACAGCATACAAATCCGAGTGATTGATTATGGCGTTGGTCTCCAAGAAGAACAGCTCGAACATATATTTGACGGTACTTATTCCGAAACTGCACATGCAGACGTACACAAAGGTATGGGCATCGGACTCTCCCTCTGCCATAGCATCATTACTGCACATCATGGCACTATCAGCGCTCGAAACCATGAAGAAGGCGCAGAGTTTTTATTTACCTTGCCAAAGGAGGGAGCAAATGAATAAATTCAATGTATTAATTATTGAAGATGAGAAAAATATCTGTAATTTTATTTCCAAAACGCTCTCCTCACAAGGCTACCGGGTGAGTTGCGCCTCCACTGGAAACGAGGCTCTCTCACTTGCAACTTCACTGTGCCCAGATATTCTTTTGCTTGATCTAGGGCTGCCCGACATGGATGGCATGGAAGTCATACACCGTTTTCGCACCTGGTCAAACCGCCCAATAATTGTAGTTTCTGCCCGCACTTTAGAGATTGACAAAGTACGTGCTCTTGATGCAGGCGCAGACGATTACCTGACGAAACCCTTTGGTATCTCTGAATTGATGGCAAGAATCCGCACCTCCTTGCGGCACAGCAACCCCGCAGCAAATAACGGCGACACACCGCCTCACCTTTATCATGCAAAAGGGTTGGAAATTAACTTTTTTAAACGCACAATCACAATCGATCGCAACCCCATACACCTGACGCCCATTGAATATAAGATTGTGGCGTTTCTCGCGCAGAATTCCGGCAAAGTAATGACTTACTCCGCTGTTATGAACAGCGTATGGGGACCTTATGCCGAATCAGACAATAAGATTTTACGTGTAAACATGGCAAATATTCGCCGCAAACTAGAAAAAAATCCAGCGGAACCCATCTATATCTTTACAGAAGTTGGCGTTGGTTATCGGATGGCAGATGATGAGGAGCCCTTATAAAATGAAAGAAATCGTTACTGAATCATGTTCTTACGCAGCCAGACAGCAAGTGCCTGGCTACTATGTGAAAAGTAAAAGAAATCTTTCATAATTCTTTTCATTTTGATGATTGCATTTACACCTCTATTGTGTATAATAAAGGCAGGCGAGAGCTACATACATAATTTGGAAAAGGAATGTGGAAATATGCAGAAGAAAAGAAGAAAGCGTAAAAGAAAAAATGATATAGCACGTTTGATTATTTATATAATACCATTGCTGTGCGTAATCGTAGCCGGCATCGGCGTTGTCCGTGCATTTACTACCGACAACAATAGCACTCAGCAGGAACAGCCTGGTTCAGAGAGACTCCTACCCGATTCTGAGAACGATACCACAAATGATACATCTGCCAACAATGACACAACAGACGACACATTGACAGAAGATAAAAAAGACGATACTGCTGCCCCTTCCACGAAGCAGGAGAATAAAGCAGATACAGACGATGAGGATACACAAGAAGGCGCTGCGAAGGTATTTACTTTGGCAGATTTGGACAACCCGGATGGATTTGACGAACGGCCAACGGAAAACGGCATTGTACTGGAAAATGAGCAGATTGATTTAAATGGTTTGGACACCACATGCCTGGACTGGGGGCAGGGCGGAGATTTAGATGAATATAACCGTCCGGCTGGTTGTATGCAATATCAAGAGAAATATGGCATGTACAACGCTTATTTTATCAAAGATGAACCGGAGAAAAAGGTTATCTATCTCACGATGGACGAGGGCTATGAATATGGCTGTTCTTCCCGTATATTAGATACATTAAAAGAGAAAAATGTACATGTTGTTTTCTTCGTTACAAAAGCTTACGCCAAACAGAACCCTGATCTGGTACGTCGTATGATCGACGAGGGACATGAAGTGGGGAACCACAGCGTGACCCATCCCGCCGCCGGCCTGCCCTCTCAGGATATTGAGACACAGACGAATGAGATAAACGAGAACCACCGTTATATCAAAGAACAATTCGGCTATGATATGCACCTATTCCGTTATCCCGCTGGAAAGTTCAGCCAACAGTCGATTGCGCTCATCAATAATCTCAATTATAAGAGCGTATTTTGGAGTTTTGCTTACCTGGATTATGATGTTGAAAATCAGCCGGACCCAGCCGAAAGCTTACAAAAAATTATGAGCAAGCTGCATCCCGGCGCTATTTACCTGCTGCATGCAGAATCCGAGACCAATACACAGATATTGGGAGATTTCATTGATCAGGCAAGGGCCCAAGGATATGAATTCAAGGTATTCCAATAAATGTGTCAATACACTAAGAGGAAATATTGCTTCGCAAATGTGCTCGGCGCGTCAAAGAAGCTGTCGCACTAACATAAATTACAAGTTATAATTCGTTCAAAAGGTTTGCATTGCTTCGCAATGTAAACAACATGCACAAAAAATATCTTGGGAAGCTAGCTTCCCAGAATGATTTTTGTGCATTCTGTCTTTGCCGCATAAGCGGCAAGACCTTTTGAACGAGTAAATATATTCGTGCGACAGCTCCATTCTGTCTTTGCCGCATAAACGGCAAGACCTTTTAAACGAGCAAATATATTAGCGCGACAGCCCCTTTGTTCTTCCTCACTCTACCTAATGTCCCCGCCCCTCCTGCTTGGGGCAATCAATTACGCCCAAACTCTGATAATTCCAGACCTTCATTTCTATCCAGGGTCATGCCCACACTCCAACTGTTGACAAACAACAATAGCGGGTTCCCCTTCAAATCCTGAATCTTTTTCATATCCGAGGTTCCTGTCAGTTTATCCATATCTATTTCCTTATTTTCAATCCAACGGATATGCTCATAAGGGAGCTGTTCGAGGCGGATATCTACATTGTACTCATTTTCCAGACGGTATTTGAGCACATCAAATTGCAGAACGCCGACCACGCCCACAATAATCTCCTCCATACCCGTATTGTACTCCTGGAAAATCTGAATTGCACCCTCCTGGGCAATCTGCGTAATTCCCTTCACAAACTGTTTGCGCTTCATTGTGTCCATCTGACGCACTCTTGCAAAATGCTCCGGTGCAAAGGTCGGAATACCCTCAAACGCAAACTTATCGGCAGCGGTGGTAATCGTATCGCCAATGGAGAAAATGCCCGGATCAAAGACGCCGATGATATCTCCGGCATATGCCTCCTCGATAATCTTTCGCTCCTGCGCCATCATCTGCTGCGGCTGTGACAGTCGCATTTTTCGCTCTCCCTGGATATGCGTCACTTCCATACCTGCCTCAAACTTCCCGGAACAAATGCGCATAAAGGCGATTCTGTCCCGGTGTGCCTTATTCATGTTCGCCTGAATTTTAAAAACAAAGGCAGAAAAATCCGCAGAAAACGGGTCAATCTCTCCGATATCCGCCTTTCGCGGCAGCGGTGAAGACGTCATTTGCAGAAAGTGCTGCAAAAAAGTTTCTACGCCGAAATTGGTCAATGCTGAACCGAAAAATACCGGGGAAAGCTCGCCTTTCGCCACTAAATCCATATCAAACTCTGCGCTAGCGCCGTCCAACAGCTCAATCTCTTCCAACAGCGTTTCCTTATAATCCGCGCCAATCTCTGCCTCCAAATCCGCTGCGTCTATACTGATATTGCGCTGCACGCCCTCCTTGGTGCCCTTTAAGGTATCTGTAAACGTCATAATCTCTTTCATATTTCGGTCATAGATACCCTTAAAATTCTTACCGGAACCAATGGGCCAATTAATTGGACAGGTAGCAATGCCAAGCTCCTTCTCAATCTCATCGAGCAAATCAAACGTGTCGTTGGCGTCTCTGTCCATTTTATTAATAAATGTAAAAATTGGAATATGTCGCATCACACATACTTTAAACAGCTTCCTTGTCTGCGCCTCCACGCCCTTTGAGCCATCAATCACCATGACCGCCGAATCCGCCGCCATTAGCGTACGATACGTGTCCTCCGAGAAATCCTGATGACCCGGCGTGTCCAGAATATTGATACAATATCCTCCATAATTAAACTGCAACACGGAAGATGTAACTGAAATACCCCTCTCCTTCTCAATCTCCATCCAGTCAGAAACGGCATGCCTTGCCGTCGCCTTTCCTTTCACGGAACCTGCCAGATTGATTGCTCCTCCATACAGAAGAAATTTTTCCGTCAATGTCGTTTTCCCGGCATCCGGGTGCGATATGATTGCAAATGTCCTGCGCTTTTCGATTTCCTTTTGTAAATCTGCCAAAATAATTCCTCACTTTCTATTTCTATACGGCAAAACAATACCTTCTCGTACTCCCATAACAAAGACAATATTGTTTCCTTAAACCTCAAATAGCCTTCTGGTCCCTCATGCTTCCGTCACAACCTTCTGGTTACTTATGCTTCCGTCATAACCTTCTGGCCCCTCATGCTTCCGTCATAACCTTCTGGCCCCTCATGCTTCCATCAGTGCCTTTTGCTTCCTTCGGACCAGCATAAAGCATACCATATTTACAGCTGCTGTCAAGACCCATGACACCGGATAAGAGATATATAACGTCCACAAGTTCCGATGCTGTTGAAAAATCGTAAAGATCCAAAACACGCGAAACGCACAGACGCCCAGCACAGACACCACCATCGGCAGCACCGAACAGCCAATACCACGCAATTCACCCACGGAAACATCCATAATCCCGCACAGACAGTACATCGTACAGATTACCGACATACGCAAAAGTCCCACTTCAATGACCTGTGGATCCGAAGAATAAATGCCCAGAAGCTGATTGCCAAACAGATAAGCCAATCCGCCCAGTGAAAGCCCTACAAACGTCACCAGGCCAAGACATTCCAAAAATACTCTACCAATCCGCTTATAATTGCCCGCACCAAAATTCTGGCTGGAAAAACTCAAGGCGGTCTGATGGAAAGTGTTCATCGCCATATAGATAAACCCTTCAATATTCTGACCCGCCGTATTTCCGGCAACCGCCACAGAGCCAAAAGAGTTGACCGAAGACTGAATCAACACATTTGACAGAGAAAATACTGTACCCTGCAATCCCGCCGGAAAGCCAATGCGCATAATCTGCAACATTTTTCCACGGTTTATCTTGAGCTTCGCTAATTCTACCTGGCAGCCGCCCTCCATATGCATCATACACCGCAGTACCAATAATGCGGATATGCACTGAGAAATTACTGTCGCCAGCGCAACGCCTGCCACTCCCAGGCCACATCCAATCACAAAAATCAAGTTTAAAATCACATTGATCACGCCCGCCGCCATCAGATAATAAAGCGGGCGCTTGGTATCTCCGACCGCACGGAGAATAGAACTGCCAAAGTTGTACAAAAGAAGTACCGGGATACCCGCAAAATAAATGCGGATATACAACACCGCCTGCCCCAGCACATCTTCCGGCGTTCCCATAAGTATCAAAATCTGCGGCGCCGCCAGAATACCCAACACCAGCAAAATCCCACCGCAGAGCAGGCTCAACACAATCGCGCTGTGCACGGTCTCTCTCATATCCCGCTCTTTTCCTGCACCGTAATACTGTGCCACTAATACGTTGGCTCCAATGGAAAATCCAATAAAAAGATTCGTGAGCAAATTGATTAAGGCAGCGTTGGCGCCAACCGCGGCCAAGGCCGTATTTCCGGCAAACCTTCCCACGACAATCATATCCGCAGCATTAAACAAAAGCTGCAAGATACCGGAAAGCATCAGCGGAATCGAAAACGCCAGAATCTTAGGAAACAAAGGGCCATTACACATATCAATCTCATAAGATTTTGCTTTCATTTGTACGCCTCCAACAAATTCTGCCCATCAATCTGCGGCTCAATGCCAAAATACGCAAGCGCCGTCGCTCCGATATCGGCAAACGTCGGTCGCGTGCCAAAATTCTGCCCGGCAGGAACATTCTGTCCATACATGACAAAGGGCGTGTATTCACGCGAATGATCCGTAGACGGCGTGGAAGGGTCGCAGCCGTGATCCGCCGTAATCATCAAGATATCTTCGTCTGTCATTTTATGCAAAATTTCCGGTAATCTCTCGTCAAAATAAGTCAGGGCCTTTGCGTACCCTTCCACATCATTTCTGTGTCCATAGAGCATATCGTAATCCACAAGATTGACAAAACACAGCCCTTCAAACTCGCGCTCCATAAAAACAAGCGTCTTGTCAATGCCATCCGCATTACCGCTGGTTCTCACAAAATCCGTCACACTTTTACCGGCGAAAATATCATAGATTTTACCGACCCCTAAGACTTCCTTCCCGTGTTCTTTCAACTGGTCCAGCATGGTTGTCTTAGGTGGAACCAGTGAAAAATCATGCCGGCGCACTGTGCGGCTAAAATTTCCTGGCTCTCCCTCAAAAGGCCGGGCAATGACCCTGCCCACGCCATGCCTGCCCACCAGCATATCCCGCGCAATTTGACAATACTCGTATAACTTCTCAACCGGAACAATTGCTTCATGCGCTGCTACCTGGAATACCGAATCCGCAGAGGTATACACAATCAAATCTCCGCTTTTCATATGTTCTTCACCGTAATCCTTGATTACCTCTGTCCCAGAATAAGGTTTGTTGCAGAGCACGCCGCGCCCTGTTTTCTGCGAAAATTCACGAATAATTTCCGCCGGAAATCCCTGTGGGTAAGTGGGAAGCGGCTGCGGTGAAATGACCCCGGCAATCTCCCAATGGCCAATCGTCGTATCTTTTCCCTTGGAAGCTTCGGTCATCCTGGCAAACGCTCCCAAAGGAGATGCTTCCGGCGTTCCGATCTCTACGCCGTCAATATTAAATAACCCCAGCTTCCTCATATTAGGCATAGAAAAATATTCACTTGTAGAGGCCGCCCGCAAAGTATTGCTGCCCTCATCTCCAAAATCCACAGCATCCGGCATTTCTCCAATACCAACACTATCTAATACAATCAGAAATATTCGCTTCATAATTACTGACCTCCTCTATCTTTTTCATTACATTAATAATAGAACCTTTTTTCATTGTATGCAAGTAGGAAAATAATGCACCGTGCGCATTCTTCGCAATTAGGAGAACAAAGTGGGCAAGCCCACTTCAACTCCCTTACCTCCTCATTCATGAGGGTGCTGGACATCCGGTGGATGTCCGTTTAGCACGGACCGAAGCGAAGCATAGACCTTGCACACATTGACACGCCGAGCACAATCGCTTTAGCGACCTATTTCCTTTTGTGCGAGTGTGCATAATTTTTTTCCTAATAAGAGAAAAAAATCCCCACAGGCAGCTCCGTCGCTGCCTATGGGGATTTCAAAAAGGGGAGGATAAGTATTTAACCTTATCTTTGGTTCAAAGCTTTCATTTTCACCGAAAGAAAGAAGTGGGGGCTTTTTTCTTTCGGATAATGGTAGTATTGACCGTTTTTCCGCCTTTATACAATCTTTTATAAATTTTTTATATTTTTTCTGTTTCTACTATGATAAAATATCAATATCTGTTTATTATTCTGAAAAGAAAGGCTAACGAACTATGAATGAAAAGAACATTTTACACAACAAATATTTTCTGTACGTCACAGAATTCTTCGCAGGAATGTCTGTGATGGCGGTAGAACTAGGAGCAAGCCGCCTGATGGCTCCTTATTTTAGCTCCTCGCAGATTGTCTGGACCGTGATTATCGGCGTCATCATGATCGCCATGGCTTTGGGAAATGTGTGGGGCGGGCGCACCGCTGACAAGAAGCCTTCCCCGGACAAGCTCTACGGCCGGCTCTTGCTTGCCGCCGTATGGATTGCCTTAATTCCCTTCGCTGGGCGGTACATGATAGCCGGAATTTCACTGTTGCTAGCTGTATTTATCACCAAGAATTTCCTGGTGTGGGCAGCGCTTTTCGCCTGCCTTGCGGTGTTTGCCTTTCCCTGCGTACTGCTGGGAACCGTGACGCCTTCGCTGGTGAAATATTCGGTTAGCAGCCTGGACGACAACGGCAAAACAGTAGGCGAACTTGGAGCTTTAAACACGATTGGCAGCATCATCGGCACATTCCTTCCCACCTTTGTGACAATTCCAGCGGTGGGCACTGCCGTAACCTTTTTGATTTTCTCCGGCGTCCTCGCAGCTATCAGTATCGTATACTTTCTCTCCCTGCGCAAAAAGATGGTAAAATGCGCGCTCACAGCCGTATTGATTCTTGCGCTCGGGCTGACTTCCGGGACGTTCAGTTTTGCTTTCTGGGAAAAGGACATTACCTTAGAAGATGAATCCATTTACAATTACCTGCAAGTAAAGGAGAGCGACAGTTCCGTCATTCTCTCCACCAATGTACTGTTTGGCGTACAGTCCATCTTGATGAAAAATGCCACACTCACTGGCATGTATTATGATTATGCGCTTGCTGCCCCTGTCATGGCAGGCATTCCGCAGATGGATTCCCCCGGTGATATTCTTATTTTAGGTCTTGGCACCGGAACATTTGCCAAATATTGCAGCGAATACTTTCCCGGTGTCTCCATTGAAGGTGTGGAAATTGATGAAAAAATAGCCAAACTTGCCGGGGAATATTTTGACATGCCAGACACCGTAAATGTATCGGTTTATGACGGACGCTCCTATCTCACGGCGTCCGACAAAAAATATGATGTGATTATGGTAGACGCCTACCAGGATATCACAATTCCTTTTCAGATGTCCTCAGTTGAATTCTTTACAGAGGTAGAAAAACACTTGACAGACCACGGCGTAATGGTTGTCAACATGAATATGAAATCACAATCCAAAAATTCCATCAACGATTATCTCTGCGATACTATCGGCTCTGTCTTTGACTATGTATACACCGCCCCGGTGTCAGGCGGCACCAACTGCGAGGTATTTGCCTTTCAAAATCCTGACACCCTGACTACGTTTGAAGACGGATATAAGAGCCTTGGCGATTCTGATCTTACCGCTATGATGGAGACTGTCTCAAACTGTCTCTCTCTGCGGAAATGCGGTGATTTAATTCTCACAGATGACAAAGCGCCGGTAGAAGTCCTGGGCATGAAAGTTCTGGATGAAATCATCGCAGATGAGCTGGACTACTACCGGGCGCTTTACCTGGGGAAATTCCGCTGAGCAAATTTTCATCGGCAAGCAGTTTTGCCGGAACATAAATGTATCAATACACTAATTCAATATACTATTTGTCTCCTGAATAACCTGCTGCACTTTTTCGGCAATCTTGGACACCTTATCCATAGACTGCTTAATGTGTTCGCTGTTCTCCGACGTCTGTTTAGCCCCTGTAATTGCTTCCTCGACAGCAAGCAGCAACTCTCCAATTGTGTTGTCAAACTTATCAATTACTACATTGACATCTTCTATTGCCATATGGATTTCTTCGTCATTCTCCTTGGCATTGCCAACCGATGCCTTGGAGCTGGCGGATAATTCCCGGATATTGGTGGCAACTACCGCAAAGCCTCTGCCCGCCTCTCCTGCTCTTGCCGCCTCAATTGCCGCATTGAGCGATAACAGATTGATCTTGCCTGCAATCTTTTCCACATCCTGCGTCATGACATTATATTTTGCCACGCTCTCATTGATATTCTTCATGGAATCTGTAATATTACGGTTTAACTGTTTCAAATCATTCATATGTTCAGAAACATTCATCATATCATCTGAGCTCTTCGTACCCACATTCCGTATCGCATCTGCCTCTTCCTTGACGTTGGCAATGTTCTGCGCGAGCTCTCCGAAAATTTCCATCAGCTCGTGATTCATGTTGAGAACTTCCTGATTCACTTCGGCAACTTTCTGCCTCTCCTGACGAATTACCTTCATCACATACTGATGGCAGTTCTCCTTGGCATTGATGCCCCTAGCGACAGCAATCGCCATATCACGGCAAGTCTTATAACCGCAGGCACGACAGTCAAAGTTGCGCTCCGTATTTGTCTCCTTGCCCATCATCTCATATGCATGTTCAATCTCTGCTTCCGAAACTATCACACTTTGCGCCTTGCGCGCCTTATAAGTCCGCAGGAAATCTTCCACCCTAAGCTTCTGGTCAAATTCTGCAAACTGCTCATCCACACCCTTTTTCGTCGTATGCTCCCTGCGCTTCTTCCTGCTGTAACGCTCCACATGATGCATGATATCAGACATCAGGAAACGATGACACTCCTTGCCTGTGGCTGGCCCGCCATTACAGCCGAACTCACAGTTGAGCACATCAAATACCGTTGGCCTCGTCTCTGAATCCTGTTCCAAATATGCGTCTAATTCCTCATATAACCGCTCTGTACCCTCAGAAGTTATTACCTGTAATTCTGGTGAATGTACCAGGAGATTTTTCTTCAATCCTCCCGGGGTGGGATAAATATTACCCTCCCAGCCCTGATAACCGTCAAATTCAAATTCACTGTATGTACCTTCTCTTGGAAAATCTATGTTATTTTCTGTAAAATAGTCTTTCAAATGTTCCATTGTAACATTATAATCAATGACCTTGATGTCACGGAACTCATCAATCTTGGCAATACACGGAGAAATCGCTGCGATCTTCCCTTGAAAGCCCAAAACTTTGCGCAGATAAATAGCCACGCACGCCATCGGGCTCTGCACCGGCGACAAGAACTCAAGTAGTTCCGGTTTATGGTAGAGCATATAATTGACTACTGCCGCACAGGGCTGGGAAATCAGTTTTGCCTGCGGATTCTTCTCAAGATACCGTAAATGCGCCCAAGTGCAGATATCTGCGCCAAACCCTACATCATAAATCTTAACATTGCCATTCTCCCGCAGCCAATACAACACATGACGCCATTGCCCATCAAAAGCAATCTTGATGGAAGGCGCCACAATCAACGCAAGCTCCCTCCCCTTGCGCAAATCTTCTAGAAAAGCCGGCGCATCATCCTGAAAACTTCGCGCCCCATGGGTACATGCTTTAATACAAGCTCCACATTTGATACACTTGTCATCGTTAATTAAAATTCTTAGCTGGCCTCCGTCATCCAGCCTTGCCACATTTGCCTCTTCTGCCGGACATGCACGCACGCAGGCGTTGCATCCTACACACATTTGTTCGTCTACATTGATTATACTCATTTGTCACCGTCCCCCAACCATACATTTCATAAAAATATACTGTTATAAAAAATTATAAAATATGGTTTTATCGCTGTCAAGAGTCAACAACTCCATTTAGCGAATGCCACAGGGCTTATCGTTACTGTTCACTCTGTGAAAAGTAACGGCCGGAGAAAGGTAAAATATCTCTTCCGTTTACCGCGGAGTGTTTTACTGCTGCGGCAACTGATTTCTATACTTCTCGTACAAGGCCAAAAGCTGCGCCCTGTCAGCGTCCGATACCTGCTCCTTAGCTAATCCGGCAATTCCTTCTACATCCCCATTCGCTGCCATGTCCGCTGCCTGTTTCAAGTTCTCGGGAGAAATGTACTTCTCTGCAATGTTGGTAAGCTGTTCTACATCCTCCTGATCCATATGATCGACAACCTCAGATACATTTACCTTCTGCCCTCCCACATTAACCGTCTTTTCTAGCTGCTCTTCAAATATTTTTTTGCCAATCTCCCTGGCAGCCTTTCCCTTAATCTGTTCTTCTATCGCGTCTCGCTCAGCAAAGAGCACTACTGCTCCTGCCATTAACATACCGGTCACTGCCAACAGGACAACATGCCTTTTTCTTTTCTTCATAAACAAAAATACCTCCCGAAATCATGAATTAATTCTGTATCTATCAAAAATCCCATAACATTTTGAATAGTAACATTTTATCATAATTTCAGGAAATGTATGTTACATTTTCCTGAAAGATTTATTAATTTTTGCCTCTGCCGCAGGAGGAACAGCCACCGCTGCATCCACTACACCCACTACAATGTTTTCCGTTCTTTTTATCTTTATACAAACTGAAACACGCCATGCCTGCAAGCGCAAATACTGTTGCGCCAACCACAAATGTTCCCATAATAAACCTCCATTTCTAGTAGCCTCAATTGCTATTCTCTTTAGTTAGTATAGGCTAACCATTAGAAAATGTCAAGCTTCTTTTTTGGGCTTCCACAACAATCCCCTCCGCCATCCCGGTCTGCCTATGAGATGGTGGAGGGGCTCTTGAACAACCGTAATTACCGTCAGTTCACTTGCATTTTCACATTTACTTTTTTCTTACCGACTTGAATCGTAACGTTTTTCGTTCCTTTCTTTTTCCCTTTTAAAAACACCGTAATTTTTTTCTTCTTTACGGACGCCTTTGTCATGTTTACGATCTTTGAGGAAACTTTCACCGCATCCGTCGTGGCGTATTTCTTATTTTCTTCCACCACACTGAGCATCACCTTCACGGTTTTGCCCTTTTTGATCTTAATCGTCTTCTTCGTTGCAGAAAGCTTCTTCACCTTATTCTCGACTTTGACTCTGATGGTTGCTTTTACTGTTTTTCCAGAAGCATGCTGCGATTTTAACACCACAGATGCCTGGGAACCCTTAACAGCCTTTTTATCCGCACTTATCTTCACATAAGAGCCGCTTATCTTCGCTTTTATTTTCTTATTGCCCGATACGGACACGGTAACGGCTTTGGGTTTATTGCCGTTAGCTGTAACCGCCGTAAACTTTATTTTCTTTGCCTTTGCAGGCGCAACCACCACCTGATTCTGGGAGACCTTAATCGTCTTCGTGCCGGTTGTCGGCTGCGGCTGCGGTGTCACACTAGCCGCAGTCACCTCAACGCCAATGGAAGCAGAAATACCTGCATTCACATAATAAGCGTAAATATCTGCTTTGCCTGCACCGATTGCAGTGACATTGCCTTTGCTATCTACAACGGCAACACGCGCATCGGAGGAATAGAATACCGCTTCTCCGGCTACTTCATTCCAGGGGGCAGCTTTTACAGTAAGCGCGGTTTTCTTTCCTGCGGTAAGCTTCAGCGCCCGTTCCCCCTGATTGATCTGCGCGCAAACAGGGCGGATTGTCACAAGCTTCGCATACGCTTGCGCGATCTGCGCTTCGCCATCCTGCACTTTGATTTTGAGATCTATGAAGCCTTGCTCATGGTAATCATCTATGGCCGGCGTAAAGGGAATTTCTATTATCTTTTCCTCGCCGGAAGAAAGCGCTGGTATCTCAAAAGAGGCGTATGTTTTCCCTTCCTCTTTGCCGGATTGCCCGTCTTTCTCTACCTCTTTCATCATAACTAACGAGCCTTCATATTTCTCAGAAGCAGCGTTTCCGGTATTGCTCACTCTCGCCCGGATATACGGTTCCTTCCCCCTCCACAACACTTCCGCTTCCGCAAACTTGACATTGCTTCCATAAGGCACTTCCTTTTCTACCGTAACCGGCTTACTCTGGTCCACGCCGCTTTCCGCAATGGTCACCCGAATGCTTACATCAGCAATATTATGTGGGACTGTCCACGGCACAATTACTTCCGCACTCTCGCCGGCTGCCAGCAAAGCATCCACATGTTTCTGCTCAATCATCGTTTCTCTACCGCCGGAAACACAGCTTACGGTATAATCAAACCCCGTTGCATCCAACAAGCCCGTATTCAATACTTCAAAGGAAAGCTGGTCTGTCTCTCCTGCGACCAGATGTGACGGCAGCGTAATCAAATCGTTTTTCACTTGCAGAGAATTCGTAGTGCCAAATGCAATCTCTACAAGCTGGTTCTCGCCATATTGAATCTTACCGTTCTCATCAATCCACTGATCAAAATAATTTGACACAGCGTTTACCCGGCTGTCTTTTGTCATGTATAAATCTAATTCATCAATCACCTTATGGTTATTTGTAATCTGTACCGCCTTGCCAAATCCCCATTTTTGATCCACGCTATCCTCTGGGCCGCTGCCGTTTTCGCCATTTTCTGCGCTGTCTGCATCCTCTAGCATCCTCTGATACCTTGCACCGTAAATCTCCACACCTGTGGAATCTTCCTCTGTACCAAAATCTGTGAAGAAAATGTAAATATCGTCGCCATTCGTCGTCAACTGATAATTGGCAATGCTCGTGGTGACGCCTTCCTTCTGCGCCAGGCTTGCACTGTCCGCGTGGAAGACGCCCTGGGCAAGTTCTTCGTAAACCGTATTCTGATAATACTCGGGTGCAAGACCCAAATCCTCTGCCGTTTTCTGATACCAGTTCTTATTCAAAGCAGTCCCATTCATATAACCTTCCAGATACTTGCTCTTGTCAATAACGACCGTTTCCCCTGCCGAACCATCGTCTTTGTACACCGTAAAGGAATCCTTGCCGGTATCAAAAAACGTTTCTAACAGTCCTGTCACGCTCATCAGCCGGAAGATATATCCATTGTCCAGCCAGGTCAGATAAATAACGCCGTCAATCTCTGTCAGCCTGGGCGCGGAC
The DNA here is from genome assembly GCA_947565425.1 of uncultured Lachnospiraceae bacterium. Taxonomy (GTDB): domain Bacteria; phylum Bacillota; class Clostridia; order Lachnospirales; family Lachnospiraceae; genus Petralouisia. The sequence continues at coordinate 13,030 of CANOFW010000039.1, read as the reverse complement.
TGGCTGATGTTATCCCTGGAAATGCGCAGCGGATAATAATTCCTGCCTTTGGTGACATTCGTAATTTCCAGATACAATTCTTTGTCTTCACCTGTATTTAAGTTCTCATCCTCATCTACCGTATAGGTCGATACCATATAGGAATCTCCGTCTACCTGGACAACCGCAGAATTATAATCCATCACCAATGGATGCTCCTTGGTATCATGGGTAATTTTGATTAACGTTTCCTCTTGTTTTTGCTGCTTCTCATAATCATAAGAAACATAAGCCATTGTCGCGCCAATCTTTGTAAAATCAAGCAGCTCTTCTTCTTTTGCCCCTTTGATATCGCGCTTCATGTAACTGCAATAAACCGTGCTTCCATCCACATTAAGCTGCGGAGAAAGATTTAAAAAGCCGTCATCTTTTACCAGGCTGACCTCCTGCCCTATTTGGCCGGAAGCAATATCATACACGGCAAATGAAATCCCCATGCCTCTGAGTTTTTCTATTGGTTTCTCCGCAGCGGCAAAGGTTCGCCCGGCATCTACCCAGGCAATCAGCACTTTGTTACCTACCTTTAAAATATCTGGCATAGAATCCACCGTACCATCTTCAGAGACAATCGCAGGTTGCGACCAGCGACTGCCATCGTAGACGGTATAGTAGAGCGCCATACTGTTTTGCGGCTCTCCTTTGCCGCGATTGCCGATAAATACAAGCATCTTCCTGTCCCCGTCAAGTGGAATCAAACGTGGCCTGGTGCGCTCCGCTGCGTTCTCAAGAAGCGGCGTTACGGAAATCTGCTCCAATGTCGCACGGTGCGTATTTTTCGGACCGCCAAACGATGACATATCCGCATTTCCAGCCGTATATTCACGCATGGAAAGCCGCCCCTTTTCACCGTAATCCCTTAAAACCGTCTCCTTGGGACTTCGTGCATTCATGCGGAATGGAGAATCACTGCTTGCTGCAAGGACGTCTTTCTCATCAAGAAGCCCGCCAAAGAAATCAAAGCCGGTCTTGTTTTCCAGCGTTCCAAAACCAACGGTGGAAGTTGCCACATCAACATTCATCGTCAATATCAACATATCAAAACCAATGCCGCCGGTAGCACTGAGCAGCATACCGCTCTTGGCATTGACAATGCCTACGTCAAACTGCATTTTTGCCGACGCATAGCCGCGGGCGGAAACGACGCCGCAAAGCCCTACCCCCGCCTGCATTTTGAGGTTAAACATCAGCGTCAAAGTAGAGACTGTCTGTGTCAGGCGCTCCGCAATATTACCGGAATAGGCATCAAAATCTCCCGCTGTCAACGCATCCTTGCCTTTCTGCGCCGGATAAGAGACGGCTACTCCCGCCTGCATCGTGCCGCTCATATTCAAAAAGAACGGAACACACTCAACGACAACATACGCAGTCTTATTGAAGGTGAACGTACCGCCCACAGAGACCCCGCCTCCGGCAAAGATATACTCCTGGCGTACCGGGTCATAAATATAATGGAAGGCCAGCAAAAATCCTACGTCAACCCCCATGAGGGCGTCGCTGTTTAGCCCCGCCTGCGCTTTCTTGGCGCTGCTTGCAGGATCCTCCTTCGTCTTATCCACCATCTTCTCAACCTCTGCCTTTTCCTGCTTGAGAGAAGCTTTCTGCAAAGATGCTTTGTCGTCGTCTTTATACGCTTTATACATGACATCTTCTGTGGTATCGCTGCTCTTGCCGGACGACACGTCGTCAATATCGTTGATGAATTTATCGAGCTTTGCCTTCTTTTGCGCAGTATTCGGCGTTGCCATGCTACTGATTAAGGCGTCAATGCCCACATGAACGGTATATCCCGTATCGCCTTCCCACCTGAGTTTGCCATAGCTGATTAGCCCGGAATTGGCGTTCGCAGAAGTGGCGCCTAAAAGCGGCACGTTGACAGGCTGCGAGTCTTCCATATCATAGGTCTGGGGCGCTAACACCACGTTTTCAATATAGAACACCAGGCCGGTGTCCACATCTGGGTACTGCATTTCCACCGGCATGCCGGTAATCTCCTGCCCCTCGTCGTCATAAATCGTCTCCCCATTCTCAGCAATCCTCACCTCTTCATCAATCAGACGGACTTTCACACGGTCGCCGTTATGTAAGTTCTCTAACATTTTCGGTATTCTACACTCAAAGGTATTCTTGTTGTCTGGATGCTCCCTCACACGATATTCTGTACATACCCCGGTAACCGTATAGACGGTAAACACCGCCTCCTTGACAACCCTCTGTGCAGGATTGACTTTCGCCGTAATCGTCAGCGTATCGTCGTAAAGCCGAATTGCGTTATCTCGGTTGTCCGTGCTCTGATTGTGGCTATTGTTTTCGTAGCTATAATTAATACTTGTAACCCTGGGCATATCATAAGGATAGTTGAGCTTTGTGTTGCCCTGCGTCACCTGATATAGCCCGTTTCCTATAGGGGTGGAATCCGTGAGCATCACATCCACCACCTGCCCATTCGCCACGCCGTTTGAAATTAAGACTGGTATCACGTCTCCTTGACAGCCACGTATACCTAGAAGGTTATAAGCCCCCTTATCATTGGTGGATGAGCTGACCGATTCAATCAAATAATTCCCGGTCTTATCGTCCTTACTCTGCTTGCCGGTTCCCGCCGACAGCGTATAATTGGAGACTGGAAGTTCTTCTTCCCCCATACCGGTGCTGCGGATAGGCTCGAAGGATGATACGAGATTTCCCGCAATCTGGTATTCGTGCATCTCGGACTCTTTGACGGACTTAACGCCCACTTCCACAATATTATCCTCTGCTTCCGCCGCCGCCACCATCGTAAATGCCTGTGTGGTGTACACAGTGTTCTTCGATTTCATCTTAACTTGCGGTCGACTGATGGTTCCCGATTCCTTTGCTTTTACAGCAATACGGACGGTATATTCTTTGCCTGCAACCGGCTTCATCATTTCCTGCACCGTTTTCCCCTGGGGATTCACGTTAAGAATATTTTTGCCCTTATATTCTGGAAATGCTTCCAGCTTCTTCTTGTCAATCAACCCCTGGATTTCAAATTTTTCTGCCGCCTGATCTTTCAAGCGCACTTCAATGGCATTGGTATTTTCCATGATAATCGGGCGAATAAGATAGCTGTTGCCGGTCTCTAACATCAAGTAAGAATCATCGGTAAAGGCATTGTAAGTAATTCCACCGTTGACAGATACTTCATAACCTGCTGCATGGTAATTATCCGTATTGTCCGCCACTGCGGAGAGGTCAAGTTGATCCCCGGCATGGAAGGTGTACTTGCCATTTTTCGCAAGCTGGGAATCCTTAAAATGTCCACTGCCCTGCCCTTTGGCAGAAAGCACCTCTACAGTCACATCATTATATTCTAAGATGGGTCTGAATTTTAACATCTGTTTGTAGCCGTGCCCTGCACTTTTCGTATCTTTTTGAATGCTGTCAATCCAATAAATGAAATAACCGTCGTAAGGCACGGTGTCTATATTGGCATTTACTTTTTTAATTTCATTTTCCACTGCCTCCGCAGCGAAACTCACGCTATCGTTGGCATTGGACTTGCCTTTTTTGTTCTTGAGCCAGGACACGAAGTCCTGCGGATAATTCACTGTGACCTTCTTATCTGCGGTACTGGGATCAATGGTAAGCTCATATCCCGTGATTCGTCCATATTTGCCACTGTGCCCGCCGAGCTGCGTGTCCTGCACGGTAAATACCAAATTGGACTGCTTCTCGTCCGGGTTTGCATAGATATCTCTGGATTCATTATCATACAATACCTGAGCGCCACACTTTAACTGCATCTGCACCGGTTTTGTCTCTAAGTAAGAGTCTGCCGTCCCCGTGCGAAAGCGTTTGGCTGCGATTGGCTGTAGGGAAACGTTAAACTTCTTGAACATTGCACACAAACCGTAAAATTCTATGTAATTTTTCGGCGTCTTGCTTTTATATTCATCCACCGACCAGACAACTGCTTTTAGCAGCCCTTCTTCGGTATTTTTAACGGGAGCCTTATTTTGGCTTCTGCCAAACTCGCCATCAACGCTGACAACTTTATTGGCATTATTACCTGCTGACATCTCCAGCTTGGCGCGCTGCCCGCCGCCAAATCCTGTCTTGGAGCGCCAATCATTGACAAAATACTGGTAGTACACCCCAGGAATCTCCTGGGTAGATTCTGTATGAGAGCTTCCCTGGCTTGTGGTCGTGGTATGGTAGTATTCCAGTTTGCCAAAATGGTTATTGTCCATGCGGTCCGCAACATCTTTGTTAAAATGATAAGTAGACTCCCAATGTCCCACCCCCCATGGTTTGGAGCCTTGCAAAAAGCTATCCTTATATGTAAATATGCCGCCATGATTCGCATCCGCGGAGAAATAATAAGTGCCAACTTCTACGGCGGGGTTGAAGGTAGCGTCCATAATCCTGCCGGTTTTTTCCCCCATCCGATACTCCACGGAATATTTCTTGTTATCCTCCGGCGCCGCCCCTTCAGCATCGCTGCGAATGCTGATGCCAAAAGACTGTACGTCTTTATCCGTGGATGACCGCAGCACGTTGTCTGTACCCTGGGCGGCTTTAGAAGCTTCCGCACGATCTGTCTCCTTGTTCCCGGAAACTACACGATTGTCTGTACTCTCGGCAATCGTTACCTCCGCTTTCATATGCTCCCCCTCGCTACAAGCCTTTAAATCGGAAAGACACACGTCGAATTTCCCCTCGCCTTTCACGGGAATCTCAATTTGCTTTTCTGTTTCATAGGGAAAGAAGGTGAGCGTTTCGTATCTTTCCCCATAATTTTCGCCTGACTTTGCCGTGTCGCCGCTCGTATACAAAGTCATATCGCAAACCGAATATTCTGCACCTTGCCTGGCAACGGTAAGCACTGCCGTTCCGTCCCCGGACTGGTAGCTGGATTCTGTAAACGATACCTGCGAGCGCACCTCCTCTTCGTCATCCTCAATCATGATGGAAGCGGAGGTAACCTCATACGTCTTTGCCCCCTGGGGATTTGTCAGCAGCAGTGAAAAGCCCTCTGTGCCCTCACTCTTGTCATCTGAAAGGATTTTAAATTTAAAAATTTTCTCATCCTCCCCCGGCGCAAAGCGCACAGTACAAGACGAAGAGGTATCCAGGCATTCCATAGAGTCCTCCACCAGCACGTCCATCAAGGCATCTGTAAGTCCCTGATGCTTCGCGCCGTCCGACGCTGTCTGCGCACCGCCAGACAACTCCTTGCCGGCGCTATTTCGGGCGCTTGTATCGGAAAGCGTTTTCTCTTCCACAAATTCCTTGCCCCGAAACTGTTTTTCAAGAATGGTTTTCCCATCCCCCGTCTCCTCCACTCCCTCCATTAGAATCTCATAATCCTCGCCGTATACAGCGGTCATGTCAATGGAGTTCACGGTTACACTTGCCTCTTTTTCCATACCGCCCGCGCGATACAGGCGCAATGCATAAACGCCTTGTTCCTGTACTTGTGCAGATGCGGTGCCAAAGTAAATATAATCTCCCTCTGGCAGCTTATCCTCCGCAATCCTGGAGGAATCCAAAACTTTGATTTTTTCTTCACTGTCTTTTACGGAGGCGGCAGTAACCTCCTGTCCCACAGGCATAAGCAGCGAAACGCATAATAGCATACTAAGTGCCCTCTGGCAAACTTTTTTCCATTTTCCCTTCATAAGCTCCTCCCAATTACGGTTCCACAATGTTAAAATACGGCGGGAACTCTGCAAGATTTTCTGTCATCACAGTCAAAATATCCGCTTCTCCGCTTACAGATTCAATCGCGCTGTCCATAAGCTGCTGATTGTTTCTAGCAATGCCAAAAATTCCCACTTTCTTCGTTTTTATCTCTGCATCCGGCTTTTCGCTCCAGGCTTCTTTGGAATAAAGGAAGACGCCGTGGTTGATACGAAGCAGATACTTTTGCCCAACATCTGTCACTTCCAGGTTAATGGTCAGATTTACATCCTCCATCTTCTTGGCATCCATGCAGATACCCAGATAATCAAGCATCGTCTCTGTGTCCATGCCCAGTGCCGTCGGTCCCGTCCCGCCAGTATCCGCCTCTGGATAATCTTTAGTGCCATGTCGAAGTTCATACGCAGCAGTCAGGTAGGCATTCCGCCACGCCCCGGATTCCGCCTGATAACCGAGCTGCTCTAAGGCATCCGCACACAGGAAACGCGCTTTTTCATTGTCCGGCTGGGCATAGATAACGGCGTTGGTAATCTCAGCCACCCACTGATATTCGCCCTTTTCAAAATCCTGCTGCGCCATAGCAAGCACCTTTTCTACGTCGCCCAAATATTCTAGCAATTTCTTGGCATAGTCTGTCGGCGCTAGCTGGTTTAGGTGAACCGGATTGGCATCGTACCAGCCCATATATTTCTGGTAAACCGCTTTCGCATTATGAGCCAATGTTCCATAATACTGCCGCGTATACCAGACTTTCTCCAAATCCCGCGGCAACTCTATCATATTGGCAATTTCCGTCGATGTATAACCCTCATTGAGATACTGCAAGGTCTGCATCGTAATAAATTTATATACTGACGCCGTATTCACAAGGTATTCATTAATTTCTTCTTTTCCCCAATGGGGCCAGTTGTGGGACTGGAAAATTACTTCCGTCTTATCCCCGAATAGTTCTTTCGCCTGCATGATATATTGTGCCCAAGCGTTGCCGTCTCTGACCTCTGCCCCGCGCAGTGTGTAAAGGTTATGCATCGTGCCTGTGCAGTTTTCTGCCATCCACAATGCCTTCTGCTTGGGCAGGTATGTATTCATCTCCGCCGGGGATTCGGTTCCCGGCGTGAGCTGAAAGATCATCTCCACGCCGTCAACCGTCATCTCAAACACGTCCTCTTTGACCTCAAAAGTAGGCGATAAATACGAACCTGTGCCCGAGGAGGGGCCCAGGCCGATACCTACTGCCAGGCTGCCTTTCTCTCCCTTTTCCAATAAAGAACCATACTGAAAATTTGTACGACGCTTCATCGCGTTTCCGGCAAATACATTCTCTTCCATGACTGCCTTCTCATATCCATCTGGCACAATGATTAACGTTTTGCGGGAAGCAATCTGCTCCTCTAACGGCAAGGAAGCATCCGCCAAATCTCCCTCAGCAACCAGGCCCCCAATACCAGCATAATGATCTACATGCGCATGACTTACGACAACCGCCGCAATATGCGCCTCGCCAAACTCTTCTTCTAACAGCTCAAGACCCGCCTTCGCCGTTTCTATAGAAGTCGTGCAGTCAAAAACAATCCATCCACTGTCGCTGCGCACGAAAGTAATGTTCGCAATATCATATCCCCTGACTTGATAAATGCCATCTGTAACCTCAAACAACCCATATTTCGCATTGAGCTGCGTATTACGCCACAAGCTTGGATTGGCGCTGTCCGGCGCTTTCTCTTGCTGCTGAATGAACTCATAATTGACTTGGCTCCATGCCAAATTCCCGTCCTCTGTGCGTATTTCCAATTTTTCCGGCGCACGAATGAAGCCCTTCTCCGCAAATTCCCGCTCTTTTTCATCCGAAAAGTCCAAAATCTGGTATACAGACTCATTGCGCTCCTTGGTATAGGTTGTCGCTTCTTTTACCTCTGCATTTAAGGAAACTTCATCCTCTTCCTGTTCTATCTGTACGTCATTTGCCGGCTGTTCTTGCCGCTCTTGCTGTTCCTCCTGCCCCGCTGCCTCTTGCTTCTCCGCCTCGGGTTCTGTTTGGGGGGAGGTGCAACCACACAAAAGTGATGTTGCAAGCAACACCCCCATCATCCTCACTGCTATTTTTCTTCTCATATTACTCCTTCCATGTCCAAGTACAAATGGTTCCTTTGTCATTTTATCAAGACAAATTTTCATCGCAATACTTCTGGGATAAATAGCATTTTCCAGGGAGGAACTAAGCATAAGGATGATTAATCCATATTTGTGAAATGAAAAAAATGTACTGCATTATTATAACAAATGTCCGAAACGAGTCTGCCTAACCATTCCCTGTCATTGGGATATTCGCCGCATTCGACCCAGCCTCCGATTAAATCGCAGAGAATACGCCGGAAATATTCATGGCGCGTATAAGACAAAAAACTCCTGGAATCCGTCAACATACCAATGAAATTTCCCAAAAGCCCCAGGCTGGCAAGGGACTCCATCTGTTCTCTCATGCCAGGCTTATGGTCGTTGAACCACCAGGCGCTGCCCTGCTGAATTTTGCCCGCCGCGCCTGCCTCCTGAAAACATCCAATCAGCGCGCCCAACGCCGCGTTGTCCCCAGGATTTAAACTATAGAGAATTGTCTTGGGCAGTGCATATTTCTGGCATAATGCATCCAGATAGGAGGATAACTTCGTAATCGGCACACGGTTATAAATACCGTCAAATCCAGTATCTGCACCAAGTTCTTGATACATCCTCGTATTATTATTTCTCGTTACGCCAAAATGAAGCTGCATCACCCAGCCACGTTTTTGGTATTGCTTGCCCAGCCATAATAGCGCTTTTGTCTTAAACTTTAATTCTTCTTTGCGGGAAATCTTCTCACCCTGCAAACGCGCCCAAAAAATCCGCGCAACCTCCGCTTCCTTTGCTGGCTCCCACGGCACATACAAAAGCCCGTGATCACTAATCACACAGCCCATTTGGGCAAAATAGTCCATCCGCTTTTTCAACGCCTCTTTCCAGTCGTCAAAATTCTCGATCGCAATTCCAGAGACCGCGGAAAGTTCGTCCATATAAGCTACAAAATCCTGCTTTTCAATAGACAGGGCGCGGTCAGGACGCCAAGTAGGACGCACCTTAAATTCCACCGTATCATCTTCGGCAATTGCCTGGTGCCAGTAAAGATCATCCACCGGGTCGTCCGTGGTACACATCAGTTTCACATCGGACGCACGTATGATCCCGCGAACACCCATATCTTCCTGCGCAAGCCGCTCTTCACATAACCGCCAAATATCTTTTGCCGTATGTTCATTGAGCACACCATCATAACCAAAATAACGCCACAGTTCCATATGGCTCCAGTGGTAGAGAGGATTTCCGATTGCTTTTTCCAAAGTCTGCGCCCATTTGCAGAATTTTTCATAATCTGTGGCGTCCCCGGTAATATATTTTTCCTCTACGCCGTTACTGCGCATCTGCCGCCATTTATAATGATCCTCATAAAGCCATACCTGCGTGATATTGTCAAACCGCCAGTCCTCGGCAATCGCTTTAGGGCTGATATGGCAGTGGTAATCAATAATCGGCAGCTTTGTTGCATACGTGTGGTACAAGTCGCGCGCTGTCTCTGTAGATAACAGAAACTCCTCATGCAGAAAATTTATTTTTTCCATAGATTATACCCCAGAATAAGCAAGGAAGCCGCCATCTATCGGCAGCACCACTCCAGTGATGAATCCTGCCGCCTCTTCGCTGAGAAAAAAGAGCACGCTGCCAATCAAATCTTCCGTCTTGCCGAAACGCTTCATCGGCGTTGCTGCAAGGATTTTTCCAGTGCGCTCAGTGGGGGTTCCATCCTCACGATACAGCAATTTCTCATTTTGATTTGTGACAAAAAATCCCGGTGCAAGAGCGTTGACCCGGATTCCCTCTGAAGCAAAATGCACGGCAAGCCATTGGGTAAAGTTGCTGACCGCTGCCTTTGCCCCGCTGTACGCCGGAATTTTCGTCAATGGAGCGTAAGCGTTCATGGAGGAAATGTTTAAGATATTGCATCCCTTTCTGCCCACCATATCCCGCGCAAACACCTGCGTAGGCAGGAGCGTGCCGATAAAGTTGAGGTTAAATACAAACTCTACGCCGCTCTGTCCCAAATCAAAGAACGTCTTAACGTCTTCATTGAGGTCTGCTGCGGAGAAATATTCTTTATCGGTCGTCGCCAGTGGATGGTTGCCGCCCGCACCGTTAATTAAGATGTCGCAGGGACCAAAATCATCCAAAATTTTCATATGGGCAGTCTCTAGGCTGTCCTTTTCCAGCGCATTTGCCTGATATCCTTTGGCGATCCCACCTGCCGCCGTAATTTTATCCGCGCTCTGTTTAGCCGCATCTCCATTGAGATCTAAGAGGGCAACTTTTGCCCCGCATTGTGCAAGCGCCTCCGCCATCGTCGAGCATAATACGCCGCCTGCTCCGGTCACAACCGCTACTTTTCCATTCAAATCAATGTGAAATGGTACGCTCATTTCTTTTTTCTCCCTTCTGCTTCTTTTTCAATCGCTTCCCACAAACCATTTAGATAGGTGGCTCCCAGCGCGCGGTCATATAGACCGTAACCGGGACGCCCGGTTTCTCCCCAGATCATCCTTCCGTGATCCGGGCGGATATAACCACAAAATCCATGGTCGTATAATGCCTTCATAATCTCATACATATCTAAAGAACCGCACGCGGAAAGATGCGCACGCTCCTCAAAGCCGTTATCCAGCACTTTCACATTGCGCATATGCACAAAATGGATTCTGCCCTGAGAAGCATATTTCTTTGCCATATGCACCACATCATTGTGGCAGGAACATCCCAACGAACCGGTACAAAGCGTAATACCATTGTGCGAATCGTCCACTAATTTAAGGAAACGATCCAGATTTTCCTCACAGGTGATAATCCGCGGCAACCCAAAGATACTCCAACAGGGGTCGTCTTCATGAATCGCCATATTCACATCACAGGCAGCGGCAACTGGAATCACACGCTCTAAGAAATATTTGAGGTTGTCCCACAAATCTTCCTCCGTCATCGCCTGGTACTGTGCCACAATCTCCTTCAATTGTTCCCGGCTGTAACTTTGGTCCCAGCCCGGCAGCGTCAAGTCGCTGTCGCTCTGTAATGGATTTACCGCATCTACCTGTTCCTGATAATACACCAGAGACGTAGAACCGTCCGCAAGCTCATGGTCGAGCTGTGTTCGCGTCCAGTCAAATACCGGCATGAAATTATAACAGATACACTTCACGCCCGCCGCCGCCACACGCCGGATATTTTCACAGTAGTTTTCAATATACTTGTCCCGCTCAGGTTTTCCCAGTTTGATATCTTCATGCACCGGGATGCTCTCTACCACCTCAAAGTGAAGCCCTGCCTCTTCAATCTGCATCTTCAGCGATTCAATGGAAGACATTTGCCACACTTCGCCGGGCGGCACGTCATACACCGCCGTCACTATGGTATGCATACCCGGAATCTGGCGAATCTTTTCAAGCGTCACTTTATCGTCTTCTCCATACCAGCGGAACGACAATTTCATTCGATTCATGAGGTTCCCTCCTTCCTGCGCTCGGCAAGAATTTCTCCATTTTTCTCCACCACGCTCTTACTCAGCGGATAGGCAAAAATTAAAATCAAAGCTACAATGATATAGCAGACGCCTGGAAAAATCGTGGCGATATTATAGATTCCAGCGCGCACTGCGTCGGTCTGCACCGCCCCCGGTTCCGACACATAACCAATCGCCGAAAGCGCAAAGCCGCTGACGCCGCCTGCCAATGCCTGCCCGATTTTCCTGGCAAATGAATACACGCCGTACACCGTGCCATCCTCGCGGCTGCCCGTCTTCACTTCCTGATAATCAATGACGTCCGTGATATAAGCCCACACAACCATGTTGAAATAATACATACCGAAATTGGCAATGAAGGTGACAGCAACGAACACCCAGGGATTTTTCACTTTGAAGAAAAACAGCAGTACAAATATGATTCCTGTAAACAACATACCTGCCGCCCCCGCTTCCTTTTTGCCGAAACGCTCTGATATTTTTCCTGTAAACGCCGCTAAAAGCAACGATGTCGGTACGCCCACAAATCCCATAACAGAAAGAGCGTTTGTGTCTTTAAACCATTCCGCGAAAAGATAATTGTTCATAGACTGCCCCAACAGGGAACTAAGCAGCAGGAAAATTGCCGCGCCAATAATCGCAAGCAAGGCACGGTTTGACACAAGCGCCTTCACGGTCTCTCCCATGCCTGGCATTTTACCGTTATCTTTTTTTTTGATTTCCACGCGTTCCGTTGTCATCTGATAACAGAGGATATAACACAAAATTGCCAGCACAGCGAATACCCCGGCGATTATCGTAAAATTCCTGCCGCTGACAATCTGGTTGCCATCGGCGTCTGTGTAATAGACTACCATCGGCGCAACAACCATGATTACCACGCTGGCAAAGGTCGCGCCCATAGAACGGAAGGTCGACAACTCCGCCCGCTGCCTGGGATTGTCGGTGATCGCCGACGCCATAGAGCCGTAAGGGATATTGATTGCCGTATAGAGCAGGGAACCCCACAAAATATAGGTGATAAACATATAGATAATTTTTACGGTCATGGAAGCCGGAGCCAAGACGGACTGGTACATCAGAAAGCTGACAAACGCTACCGGAATACAGATACGCTTGATCCAGGGACGGAATTTTCCATCTTTGGACGCCGGCAGCCGATCCACAATCCGCCCCATACCGATGTCGGTAAAGGCATCCACAATTCTTGCTACAACGAAGAGAATACCCACCATTTTCGGGTCAATCCCTAAGACATTTGTGTAAAATACCATTAAAAAAGAGCTTGCGAAAATAAACGTAAAATCATTTCCGAAATCTCCAAACATGTACCCCAGCTTATCTCGCATGCCAAAGGGTTTTTTATCGTTTTTCCCACTCATATCATTTCCTCCAGGTATCATTAAATGCACATATTTATCCATATTGTCCGCAAATACCGGGAAATTATTCGCAGGAGATAAGGTTATTCATAAAAGTTCAAAGACGTATGATATTAGCAAAAAAAGAAAATGCTACGGAGACCTATGCTGATCTTAAAGAAGAATATATTACATTAAAAGCATTGCTTCATGTGGCGGGTGTTAATCTTTCAGAAATTGATAAGATTAAAGAATAGTACTATTTTAATTGTATATCATAGACTCAAACATAGGAGGGTATCGCTCTAATATAGTTACGGGGCTGTCGCTTTAACGAATAAAAATTCGTGAAGCGACAGCTTCATTTTTGCTG
>CANOFW010000038.1 GCA_947565425.1 uncultured Lachnospiraceae bacterium | reverse complement strand
TGTGAACTTCTCCCCATATCTAAAATGCCGGAAAAGCCCGGAAATACAGGCTATTACGACATATAAGAATTTCTAAAGAGATAATCTGATTTTACCAATAATTTTATGAAATAATATATCGCTTTGCATACCTGACAAATCCAGATACCCATTACCATATACTGTCCTTACATCTTTGCTTCTCGTTATACTGCTTTTTACGGTTAATACTCCTTACCCTTGCCCTTGGTTCATATTTTCCACAATGCTGGCAGTATGTTTTATGGCAGGCTTCCCTGCCTTTTTTACATTCCCCTAACGCAATATAATATTTGCAGGGAACCTCTCTATATCTCGCCATTTTAATTTCCTTCCTTTTTTAGAAAATTTCAAGTCCGCGCACACCCAATCAAATATCCATGCATTGCTCGCGGAAATAAAATCATTTGCTCCCTGCTTTAAAATTATAAACAGGAAACAGTCTTTTTTGAATCTGCACGGTCTCCTTTATATGTTCCATGATTTCATCCACGCCCCGGTAGGCAAACGGCGCTTCGTCCAACGTGTCTTTGCCAATGCAGGAACAATGGATGCCTTTCATCTGGGCTTTGAAATCCGAGACTGTAAACTTATTTTTTACATATTCCCTTTTTATCAGCCGTCCCGCGCCATGGGGCGCGGAACAATTCCAGTCAGCATTCCCAAGGCCTGTTCCCAACAATACCCCGTCACGCATATTGATGGGAATCGCTACAAATTCGCCTTTTCTGGCGGATACCGCCCCTTTCCGCAAAATCGTCCCCTCTGTGGAGATGTCAATGTAATTGTGGACGGAATGGTAAATGTCTTCTATTTTCCATTTCATGGCCTTTGCCATCTCATCTAAGATAACGCTTCGGTTGAGCCTGGCAAATTCCTGCAAAACCTGTGTGTCATGGACATAATCATCCATGAGGCTCCCTTCCAGATACGTCAGCTCATAAGGAATATCCTGCCCCTTGCCCTTCAGATATCTGTGTCCCTCGCGCAGGTAATATTCCGTCACCTCTTTTCCCAGGTGGCGGCTCCCCGAATGGATGACAGCATAGAGAAATCCCTCTTCATCCCGGTCGATCTCTATAAAATGGTTGCCGCCTCCCAGCGTCCCAAGGCTCAGCCTTGCTTTTTCTTCATGGACATGGCGGCTGCACCTTAAATCAGAAAGCATGGCTGTATCGCTGAACCTATGGGCAGCCTTCCTGATCTGATACCCGGCGGGCACATTCCCCCTGATTACGGTGTCGAGTTTCTGGAACTCCATTCTTTTCTGTTTCAGTTTCGCAACTGTAATGCCGCACCCAATGTCAACGCCTACCACGTTCGGAAGCAGCTTATCACCTGCCACCGCCGTAAAGCCGATCGTTCCCACCTTGCCTGGATGGACGTCTGGCATTACCCGGATTTTGCATCCCTGAAACGCCAGAAAATCGCAAAGCTGCTGAATCTGCGCCATTGCATAATTTTCTACTGTGTCTGTGAATATTTTTGCAGAAGTATAGACTCCGTTTACTGTTTTCATAATAATCCTCTCTCTCGTCTGTGCATTTTTGCAAAATGGGCGCAAAAAAACACCCCTAAAATAATTAGAGATGCAGATTGTCCAAATATAAACGGAATAAGATAAACTAATTCTGTGTCCCTTACCGATAAGCTGTCGGAAGGACAATCCTCTCTCTAATGTTTCCTGTTAAATCATTGATTCCTAAATTTCTTGCAATCATAATTGTCCTCCTTTCCTTACTCATCAATATGTGCCATGTGTCTATTATAAAAACTTCTTTTACATCTGTCAATCAAAAATTTATCAACTGGGTGATTTGCGTGAGCGTGAAAAGTAATGGCAGAACTGTCAGCTTTCCGCTATCTTACCACTTTTTAATAAATCCTTCCACTCCTGTTTTGTAAGCCTGCTCTCTCCCATCTTATCCAGCATTTTCTCTATCCAAAATTGTTCCATATTTTCTGCATGGAATACAGCAGACGGATTTTCCGGTGTATGTACAACAATCTTGATTTCTTTCCCTCTCCTCACCATAACAACCCGCTTCCCTGCCAGCAAGGTTTCATATCATTTTATGAAACCGCTGGCAAATTATTCTTTTTGGGTTGTTATGTGCGTGGTAAAAAACTTAAATTTGTAATTCTATGAAATAAAACCATCTGCTATTTTATTCTTACTTTTCTTAATATTCACACCCCTAACTATTGTATACGATGTATCTTCTCCTTTTTTCACATTCTTTTTTTGGTTATCATTTTATAAGGTAACTCTGCCTGTTCGACGCAACGTTCAAATCTTTCCTTTGTAATTGCCCTATCTGGCTTTTTCAATGCATCTATGTCACCTTCTTCAAATTTGTCATCACTCTTTATAAAATAAATCAGTGTATCAGATATACTTAATTTCCACTCTATATTTGCATCCTTATCCATTGACTTATCCAATACGTCTTTTATAGCCTGTTCTAAAATTTCACGATTTTTTTCAAAAATACTTTTTCTTGAATATTTTATGACATTATCCAATTCTTTTTTTGGAATATCCAGCCAATCTGCCTGTTGTCTAACAAATGCATATTCATCTTTCTCCAAATCTTTTATAATTTTTTTATAAAAAGATTTCAATTCTTTATACCGCAAAATCGAAAACATATTGGGAATGAGAAACCCATCCACAGAATAACAAAATTCCCTTATATATTGGGCTAATATGGAGCTTTCTAATAACTCATTTAATATACCTTGTTGCTTTTTCAAAGCAATCCAATAATTTATTGAAACATTTTCACCTATAATTTCAATATAACTTTTCTTAAAAACTCTTCCTTCTGCATTTTCAAACATATAAGGTCCCTGAATATATTCCAACTCATTCCGATGCCTATTAAAATATCCCAGAACGTCCTCCATATGTTTTTCTCTTTTTTCAAAATGCCTAACATCCTGTTTGCATATATACAGATTTACTTTCCTCCCATCTTTTCTCTTTCTGCCAAGCATTTGAATAAATGTTTCTTTTGTATCTGATAATATAACAATATTCCTTAAATCCCTGTCATGAATTGATATTCCATTATCCATAACCGCAGTAGAAATTATCACTTTCTTACTTGATGTTTTCTCTCTGGCAATTTCTTCTACGCTTTCCCTTGTTTCCATCTCTTTTCCATAGTGCGCATCTAAAAAAATAACTTCTTTATCAGAAATCTTATATTCATTTTTAATACTATCTTCTTCACCTGTGCCATTCAGCAATTTATTTTTTTAATCCTTTCCAAGTTCAATATTATCAACAAATATTAACCACTTCTGCTTTTCTTCGCACACATTTTTTATTATTGTGTCTGTCATATCATCTATCTTCGCAAAAACTGAAAATTTAATATAATCATAACCGTTCTTTATTTTATAGTTCTTGATTCTATTCTTTCCATTTTTTAAAAAGGCATTTTGTGGTATTCTACCTGCTAAAGATTCTATTTCTTCTACCACATATGCATCCATATTATTTCTTATTTTATCCGGAGTAGCTGATATGTATATCTGAAGTTTATTGTTAAACTCTTTCCGCAAAAAAAGATATGATAATTCCGTACTTGTGTTGAAATTAGAATCCGAATAAAAATAATGGCATTCATCATAGACCACACAAGCAAAGCCTAGAATAAACTGAATTGTCTCCTGTTGCTTCGCTCCCTTCAAACCATTTTCAATACTTTGGTAAGTGGATACCGTAATATATCTTTCTAAAAAATCCCCAAACATTCCAAATTCTTGATATATTTCATCTTCTACCTCTTCACACAATTCTTCTTCTAATTGCTTTTTCAATATCTTCCTATTTACCAAATAAAGCATTTTCCAGTTGTTTTTTACAATCCATTTCAAAAATGTATGCAATATAAAATAGCTCTTCCCTGTTCCTGTCGGAGCAGTAATAAAAATAATATCCCTTTTTCCCCATTGCTGATATTCTTCACCGATCTTATCCGAAACATATTCTGATACACGAAAATTCTTATCTTCGATCATCTTTTTTCTCCATGTATAATGTAATTTTCTGACTTTGGAGTTCTGGAAATTATTATATAAAAATATTTCCATTTTCCAAAACTTTACATCTCTATATTACACAATCTGGCCTGCAAAAACTGTCGAATAAAAAAGAATAAAGTAGATTTTTTCCAATTTCCGATATCTTCACTCAAAAATGGAACCATAGATTTCCTATGGCTCCATTTTCCATCACCTATTCCACACCCACGACAATCCTATAATACTTCTCTGGAATCCGCACCGCCCCTGTCTCATATTTCTTATACACAGCCAACGGTATCTGAAACGCCTCACAGAACTCCCTCTGTGACATTCCCTTTTCCCTGCGTACGCCTTTCAGATATTTCGGCACGTCTGTGATATCCACAAACACATGATACTCATTACAGAAATAATACGTTTCCATTCCAAAATATTCCGCCATCTTTTTCAGCACACCAACATCCATCCGGTTTTCTGAAATCTTCCCATTGGCATAACTGAAAATTGTATCTCTGGAACACCCCAAGGCTTTTGCCAATTTCCAATGGGAGGTTTTCGTCCTGTGCAGATGGTATGTTATCCTGTCCGGAATACTTAAATCTTTCTCTGGCGTTTGTTCAAACATCCCCGGGAACACTTCGCTGGATTTGGTTAAAACTGCACTCTTAGTTTCCGCTGCCCTACCATCGGCAAATCCACCCTCCTTTCCCTTCTAGCAGGACTGATAGAACCAGAACACGGTTCTATTTTGCTGTATGGACAAAAATTGTTCCAAAAAGCCGGCGGAACCATCGGCTATATGCTTCAGCACGACCATCTCTTAGAATGGCGCACCATCGAAAAAAACGTTATGCTGGGGCTAGAAATACAGAACAAGCTAACGCCTGCTGCAAAGGAAAAGGTCCTTAACATGTTAAAAACCTATGGACTTTACAAATTCAAAGACGCCAGGCCATCCCAACTCTCCGGTGGCATGCGGCAGCGTGCAGCTCTCATCCGTACTCTTGCGTTGGAACCGGAAATTTTATTGTTGGATGAGCCGTTTTCTGCCCTAGACTATCAGACAAGGCTTACTGTAGGGGATGATATCGGTTCCATCATAAAAAAAGAACAAAAAACAGCCATCTTGGTAACACATGATTTGTCAGAGGCAGTGAGCCTGGGCAGCCAGGTTCTTGTGCTGAGTAAACGCCCGGCGACAATTAAAAGTATTGTCGATATTTCTTTTCCGGAAAATATCAGTCCGCTTGAACGCAGAAATTCCACGGAATTTAAAGATTATTTTAATGAAATATGGAAGGAGCTGAACGACGATGAGTGAGATTTCCCTTGCCCAGCAGAAATTTCTGCTTAATCAAAAAAAACACCGGAAAATAGTAACCATTAGCAGGTTATGTATTTTCATAATTTTCTTTGGATTATGGGAGGGCGCAGCTCAATTGAATCTAATTGATTCCTTCTTTTTCAGCAGTCCTTCCAGAGTCATTTTATGTGCTTACAATATGCTCCTGGATCATACGCTTTTCACCCACATAGGCGTTACTTTATTCGAGACGATTGCCAGCTTTATCTTGGTAACAGTCCTAGCGCTCGCAGCAACCATTATCTTATGGCTGAACAAAAAGATTTCAGAGACATTAGAACCATATCTGGTTATTTTAAACAGCCTGCCAAAATCTGCACTAGCGCCGCTTCTCATTGTCTGGTTCGGCGCAAATTACAATACAATTATTATCACGGGCATATCTGTGGCAATTTTTGGCTCCATTTTAAGCCTGTACACCAGCTTCCAGTCCGTCGATGCAGAAAAAATCAAGCTCATCCAGACCTTAGGCGGCAAGAAATATCACATCCTCACAAAAGTTGTGCTTCCTGCCAACATTCCCGCTCTGTTCGCCGTCATGAAGGTCAACATCGGGCTCTGTTTGGTGGGCGTAATCATCGGAGAATTTATTTCCTCGCGGGAGGGACTTGGCTACTTAATAATCTATGGCAGCCAAGTTTTTAAGCTTGACTGGGTCGTGATGTCTATCGTAATCCTCTGCCTGCTTGCCTGGGGGCTCTATAGCTTATTAAGCCGACTGGAAAAACGTTATCTGAAACGTATGTCCTAAGTACAAAACAATATATACAACAAGAAACTGGTCGATACCCTTATGTGCAAAAATAACGATAACCCATCTTTTCGCAAGGCTATCGTTATTTTTTGCACCCATAATAGATTACAATTCTTAACTGGCTTTTCCGTAAACTGACTTTTCTAGTCTGTATCAGGCTGTTGTCCGTCATGGGCGTTCCACTGGCATTCCCGCATTTGCATATTTGTAAATATTGCTCTAAAAGAAGATTCCTCTGGCGAGCAGGCATAGATACCAAATCGTATCTTCCCATTCCCTTCCTGCATATGACAGATTCTCATCTGATTAAATTGTATTCCATCTGCTGAGCATTCGATACAATAATCATCTTCCCGTCGGCTAAACCGATACCACATGGATTTGACCGAAGCGTCAATCGCTGTGGTAGCCCAATCAGAATATCCTCCATTTGTTACCACACTACCTAAATGTTGATATTTTTCATTTTCATATTCAACGCATGCTTTTAACCAGTTTTCACTGTTAAGATACATGACAATACCACACTGGTCAAATCTATGGCAACTCTCTTTAAAATCCGTTTTCACAACAAAACTAAAGTATTTTTCTTCTGTTTCCATCTGAAATACGGGAGCATTATCATTTTGAAAATGGTAATAGGTTCTTTGCCATAAATCCGTGTGTTGTTTTGTTGTGATTTCTACTCTGTCGTTTTCGATTTTGCAGTCTTGTGGTTCTCTTGTCCATTTAAAATTGGTCATATCCATTATCTATTGCCTCCAAATTTTTTAACGCCTCTTTATGCCCGCCCTCAGTCAGTAGACGTCTGGTATCTAGTTCCCTTTTCTTCTTTGGCAAAGCATAATAAAGAACAAGACTGCCGCAAAAGAAATTACCATTCAAGATATGACGATAAACGTTCCATATCTTGCTTGCAAAATTCTCACTGCGGCAGCCCTCTTAGATAGTCATTTCTATTTTATTTTTTCTTGTCAGATTTCTTCTCAGCCTTTTTATCTGATTTCTTCTTGCTGTCAATCATACCTTTCAGCTTCAATGCCTTATCAATATTACCTTCCACCTTGAGCTTCTTCATAGTAAATGCAAGAACCGGATCTAACTTTCCTTCCGCAATCTTCATTAAATTCTCTGCGGACGCCGTAAATACTGCGTCCCTATCATGGTAGTCATAAGGCTCCACATAGAGCTTGCCATCTTTTACTTCCACATAAAAGATACCCTCTGCCTCTCCCGTGATATTGAACTGGTAAGCCAAATGCTCCGTAATCTCTGAGACATCCGCATCCATAAATTTCTCTTTTACCTTTGCAAAAAATTCTTCATATGTCATCTTCCATTCCTCCTTAGATTAAATATTATCACCAATCGCAAGTACGGTCAATGACCTTTTGTAGTATTTTAAAGTATTAAAGTCTTTATCCGGCATAGCGCAGCGCTTCAATTGGTTTTTTATTTGCAGCCTTATTTGCTGGGTACAATCCAAAGACTATGCCAATCACTGCGGAAAATACCACCGCCAGCAACGCCACCTGCACATTCATGTTTACGCTTAAAGCAGCGCCCATAATCTTCCCAATTACTTGTAATGCTGTCCAAGAGGAAATAATGCCAATCAGACATCCTGAGAGACTTACAATCACTGCTTCCAGAAGAAATTGCAGCATGATGCTGCCCTTGCCCGCGCCAATGGCTTTGCGGATGCCAATTTCCTTCGTGCGCTCCGTCACTGACACCAGCATAATATTCATGATGCCGATTCCACCGACCAACAGGGAAATCGCCGCAATCCCGCCCAGCATCATGGACATGGTATTGCTCGTCTCTGCCATTGCTTCCATCACTTCAGACTGATTCTGTATCGTAAATGCATCCTCGTCATTGCCAAAGCGTCCCAGAAGAATCTCCTCTAATTTCATTTGTGCCAAATCCATGGAATTTTCATCCGAGGATGATACATAAAATTGTGAAATCTCAAGAACATTATCTGCAATTTGTCCCAATGTCGTGTAAGGGATATATCCTTCCAATACAACTGTCTCTGAACTGTCGTCGCTGCTCCTGACTGTCATCGCAGAGGAAGGTGAAACAGACTCCTCAGACAGCACGCCGACCACCAGAAATTCTCTCCCTTCCAGCGATAAACTTTCGCCTGCCACATCTGCCCTCCCAAAAAATTCCACAGCCGTATCATAAGAAAGTACAACCACACTTGAACGGTTTTGCAAATCTGCTTGCTTTAAACTCCTGCCGGTGTACAAATCCATGTTCATAATTACAAAATATCCGCTGCCGGTGCCATATACATTCATCGAATTATTGGTATATTCCGTCTTCGCAGTAACGCTTCCCCTGCCCACCGGAGCCGCCTCTGCAAATTCCTCTGCTGCAAACAACTCCATAAATTCATTTAGTTTTAAGGGATTTTCCTTATTATCCGAAATCCTAACACTGAGATAATTGCTGCCCATGCTGGAAATCTGTTCCGCCACAGAATTCCCGGCGCCATCCGCAAGTGAAACTAGAATAATTAACGCCGCTACCCCAATAATTATCCCCAACATCGTGAGAAAAGTGCGCATTTTGTTGGCGCACACCGCATTCCACGCCATCTTTGCTGTCTGAATCAATACCTTTCCTCCTCTCTAACCTTGCCATCTCGAATATGAATTTTGCGTTCCGCTTCTCCGGCAACCTGATTATCATGTGTAATCAATACAATCGTATTTCCTGCCGCATGAAGTTCATGGAATAATCCCATAATTTCCTGTCCAGTCCGAGTGTCCAGATTCCCAGTGGGCTCGTCGGCAAGAAACAGCGACGGCATCGTTACCAGAGCCCGGGCAATTGCTACTCTCTGCTGCTGTCCTCCCGATAATTGCGCCGGAAGGTGCCCCCTGCGGTTAGAAAGTTCTACCTGTTCCAATGCTTTACACACCCTGCGCTTACGTTCCTGTGCAGAAATCCTCTGATAAATCAGTGGCAGTTCTACATTTTCCTCTGCGGTAAGCCGTGGCAAAAGATTAAAATTCTGGAAAATGAACCCAATCTTACGATTGCGTATTTTTGCTAGTTCCCTTTCGGAATACTGTTCTACAGACATTCCGTCCAGCACATAATTTCCCTCATCTGCCGTGTCCAGACAACCGATAATGTTCATCATTGTAGACTTGCCGCTGCCCGACGGCCCTACAATACTGACAAACTCCCCGCGCTGTATCTCCATGCTGGCATGATCTAAAGCGTACACTTTATCGCTTCCCATCTCATATATTTTGGAAACTTCCTGTAACTGAATCATATCCATCCTCCTATTGCCGGCTATCGGATGTTCCGCCGCTTGCATTTCTTTTGCCACCTGGCATTCCGCTTGGCATTTCTCCACCTGACATTCCGCCTGGCATTTCTCCGTCACCTGGCATTCCGCCGCCCTCAGGCATCTGCCCCATATTTCCAAATCCTTGGAAATTCCTCTCGCCAGAAACATTGCCAACCCGCTGATAATAAACCTTGTCACCCTCAGACAGACCTTCGGTAATTTCCACTGTACTTCCATCTGACAATCCGGTAGTCACTTCCTGCTCGCCGCTCAGATTTCCTTCACTGTCCTTCTGCGTATATACAAATACTTTTGCACCGCGTTCCTGGAGAGCAGTGACGGGTATTGTCACAACATCTTCCTGCTCTTTAACCGTGATGGTAGCTGAGGCATTCATTCCCTCCTTCATGCGCTCATCTCCGGGAATTTCCACTTCCACCGTATATTTTGCTACTCCACCGCCAGAACTGCCGGCAGAACTTCCTACCTTTGTCACAATTCCGGTGAAAGTCTCATCCTCAATGGCATCCAGCGTAATTGCTGCCTGTTGCCCCTGTGAAACTGAATTGATATCCAGCTCATCCACATTCACAGATAATACCATAGTGTCTGACGATGCGATGGTAAAAGCAGCTACTTGGCTGTCTGAATCTGAATTTTCTGTACTACTGCTTTGACTGTTAGTCTGGCTGCTTCCTTGCGTGGTGGAAGCGCTGGCTGCCACCAGGCTCACATTCTGACTTCCACCTACAGAAGAACTTCCTGTTCCACCTGTATTTCCTACGACGGCTTCATTTCCAGCATTATTTCCGCCTAATTTTCCATTTTCGGCATTTTCTTCCCCCGATTGCGCATTCTTATTGTTATCTTCTGTACCTCCATTTTTATTACTGCCATTATCCTTCTCTGCATTTTCGTTCTTCTCCTCGTCCTGAGTACCTTCTTTTTCCGCCTCTGTGAAAGGATATGTAATACAGAAACTCAGTTCTTTCCCATTTGATGTCACAGACAAGCCAGACAAAACCCCTGTCTTAACCTGGGCAATACTGCTATCCGTAAATAAATATCCCTCTCCCGCTATTAACGTCACATTCGCCTGATAGGAAGTTTGTGCTGCAAATTTCTTCGCACCTGGTTTCCAAGTAATCTGTCCTTGATAGCTCCCATCCTCCGCACTAAGTGTTGTCTGCGGCTTGTTTCCTGTTTTGGGAGATTCCACCGTCAAAATCTCCTGATTAGAAACCCCGGAATCCATTATTTTTAAAGTGAGACTCTTCTCCTCGTCTGCCGCCTCCGACGTATCCTCTACGCTTCCTGTCATCTCATTTGATACCCCTGCGCTCCCCACTAAGGCAACCGCTTTCTTTGATATATTCACACTCTGCGCTGCTGTGGATATATAACCTGATCTCTCTGCTTTTCCCACGACTGTGCCCGCACTCTGAGAATCCTGCATTTCTTCTGACCCCTCTGTACTGCCTTTCGCTGTGATATTTACAGACTTTATGATTCCATCCACCTCAGCCGTAATCACGCCGCTCTTAGATAATGCAAGCAGATTCTGTAAATCTTGCGCCAGCTCTTTTCTCTTTGCAATCTGTTCCTGATACTCCAAACTTTGCCCAGCGCTGGCAATCTTTAACAGCGTAGTCCCCGCGTAAACTTCTTCTCCTTCGGACACGCAAACTTCCTCAATCGTCCCCGTAGCAACGGTAATGGCAAGTTCATCTTCTTCCTCTCCCTCCTCTGCACTGCCGTCTATGGACAAAAGAAGTAAGGCGCCCTGCTCCAACATACATTCGGCTGCCTCCTGACCCTCCTGCACATAAATCTTCTTCACAGTTCCATCCGTCTTTGCCGTTATAGATTCGCTGTCTGTAGCATCCTTGCTGTCGTCAATTTGTTCGTCCAGTTCATCCATTTCCTCCTGAATATCTTCCATGGCTCTAAGCACAGAAACCTGGTCTACCACTGCAAGAACATCTCCTTTGGAGACAAAATCATTTTCCTCCACGTTTATCTCGTTCACAACAATACCGGAAGGAATCGTAATCGATGTGCCCTCTTCGTATTGCAAATTTCCAGTCCCTACAATGGTGTCAGAAATCGTTCCTATTTGTGCTTGCGCCTCCTGGATTGGTACTTCCCGCGCATCTGCATGCCCTCCTAGCGCTCCTCCCCAAAAATAAACGCCCAACGACGCCAGACCGAGTCCTACTACTGCCAAAACCAGACCTACTACTTTTTTCTTCTTGGATATTTGATGCCTTATTCCCATTTTTTTCATGCCCGCTTCCTCCTCTTTGCCACTCATACGGTAGTGCCCGCTTGATTTACTTCTTCACTTTTCGGAGCCTCACCTTTTTCGCCGCTCCCCATAGACGGCATGACTGTAATTTCTGCTGCATGATTGTCATCTGTGAACATTACCATCACAATATCTCCTACCGAAATATCCGATACTGTTATCTCCTCGCTATTGTCCCCCCTATCAGGTATCTCACCTGCCGGCGCTTCTCCTTCCGGCATTTGAGGCATTTCTCCTTCTTCCATTCCCTGCCCTCCATCCGGCTTTGCGGGCGCTTCCCCATTTTCTGTTCCCTGCTCGCCATCTGGCTTTGCGGGCGCTTCCCCATGCTCCGTTCCCTGTCCGCCGTCCGACAGCTTTGGAGCATCCCCGTTTTCAGGCATCCCTCGCATATTCCTACGCTGAATCAGCGTATCTTTCGTAACCGTTATCTCCTGCTCCTCTCCTGTCAATTGCAAATCCGCCGTAGGAGCCATGTCACTTTCTGCAACTTTTATTGTAATCGTGTCTTCTGTCACCTTACTGACCTCTCCATGAACGGCACTCTCATTTTCCCATTTCCGGGCAATATCTTTATCTGCTCTTCGCTCTGCTTTTCCGCAGCCATTCAAGCTTATTGCCGCCAGAGATATACTCAGCAAAATCACTGTCAATCTTTTCTTCATAAATTCCACCAATCCTTTCTCACGCCGCTGACTTTTTAATTCTCGCTCAGTATAATCTGGGAACTTTAAATGAAGTTTAAAATTTCGTCCGGAAAACTCTTGAAAACTGTGAATTTTCTGTGTTTTGCTGCTAATTTGTTGCTAACCGCTAACCTCTTTGAGCCTTTATCAGAGGCGAAAAATTCAAAAAATATTCTTAAAAAAGCGTCATATTTTGCCCCTTTCGGTTGTTACTATTATAGGAGTATATCATATAAATAGCAGGGCAAAGATAGCCATAGACATATACTGGCTCTTTGCCCTGCTGCATTTTAACTAAACATGGTGTTCGTCAAATACAAAATCAGATTTACTTGCCCCATCTGATAATACTATCGCGTTAAGATTGGTTGCCAAATGCAAAAAAATATTTTTGAAAAA
Source organism: uncultured Lachnospiraceae bacterium (assembly GCA_947565425.1). Classification (GTDB taxonomy): domain Bacteria; phylum Bacillota; class Clostridia; order Lachnospirales; family Lachnospiraceae; genus Petralouisia. The sequence continues at coordinate 17,036 of CANOFW010000038.1, read as the reverse complement.
TTTCTCAAAAACCTTTCGCTTATTGGCTACCAATTATATACAATTAGACTGATCAGAGGAACGGAGGATATGGAGATTCTTTATACCCTTTGCACATAATTAGAGTGGATATACCCCTCTTTCCCCTCTACAATGATATGCGTCCATTCGCCAGACACACCAAGAACATCAAAAAGATTCCCTTTATTTAACACGCGCATAATATTATCGCCAAATTCCGGCGTTGCCCTCATACGCACGCCATTACCAGTACACTCTGCAACGTAAATCGTCTCGCCAATGACGGAAATATATTTTGCCGCACTATAACCTGTGACTCCTTCGTACTTTACCTTATGCCATTCACCGCCTCGCTCTAAAATATCCATTTCCGCCCAGCGAGGCATAGATGTAACTCTATTGCCGTTGGGCGCGTCTCTGATTAAGAGCGGGTCTTTTTCTGTAACCACAAGCCCACGTGCTGATTTCTGTCCCTCCTCCGCATGGATAGGCGCATCCTCTCCCTGAATCTGCGCTTTAAAATCTTCCCACAATGACGGATCATCCATCATATTTCTGGGACAATGCTTCCCCGTCGCATCGTAGTGGCGAATAACTCTTTCCACAGAAATTCCTGTTGTCTGTACGAGATACTTAACAAGTGCAATCGCATTCGCCCGTGCCTTACTGTAATCCCCGTCAGGATTCACACAAATTTCTACGTTAATCGTATTTCTATTGGTAACGTCCTCAATCGGAGGATCACCATATTTTTTCCCTACAGAATAAGTGCCGTCTGCATGCTCTGTTGCCTGATACACACCGTCCGAACCGCAGTAATAATGTGCTGAAATGCTCAAGTGCCCTGCCGCCTGCGCTTCTGCGTGCCTTCTCGCCCCTGCTCCAGATGAAAAATTATCCGTCTCATGAATCACAATATACTTCGGCTGATTCTGTCCTTGGTAAGTATTTTCTGTTGAAATGAATTCTCTGTTAATGTCCATATGACTATTTACGCTTTCTGACAATTACTCTTACTCATTGTTATATGCGCCAGCCAATGATTTCATTCCTTCTCAAAATTTCTTATTTAACGGAAAATAGCCGCAAAAAACATTGTAACATCAGGCACTTAATACACTCCTTATTCCATACAAGGCAAGAACGGCTGCAACATACACAATCGTTCCCACCACCATAAGCGGCAACCTGCCAAACATCAAGCCGGCTGCCACGCCAATAATCATAGCCGCCGCCTGCACCCATATTTTTGCCTTGTAAAGATTGACAGCAATTAACACCTCCAACACCAGCACTACACAGACCACGACCGCCGGTATGTGAAACGCAAATATACCACAAAGAATTGCCGCAAGAAAAGCCAACGCAAATGCCAGCAAGATACCATAAAACCTACGCCTTTTCTGTCTCTGACGCTCTTCATTTCTGGCAATCTTTCTATGGGTATCGCTCCTTTTAAACTCCGCAATCTCTACAATCTCCAAATCGTTATCTCTTTCTGTATATTTCTCATTCTCCATGTAATCCTCCAAAAATACGTTACTGCATTTATTCTTCTCTTATTGGGAGACACTTTCGCGTGACTAGGTCTTTCCTATAAGAGCAAAAAGCGCCTTCCCACTACTCTGTGAAAAGGCACTCCCTAAGCAGCCAAAGAAGGGACTCGAACCCTCGACCTACGCATTACGAATGCGACGCGCTACCAACTGCGCCACTTTGGCATGAATATTAACAAATCTTCATCTATTATAGCCGCTTTGCGATTATTTTGCAAGTGTTTTTTGAAAAAATTTTAGTTTATCCAACCGGAATGAATCAAAAAACCATATCCCGATGATTTCACATATCCATTCCGGCTGGAAATATGCCATTCTACGGCAAAATCATTTTATTACTTATTTTACTTTCACGGTAAGCGTTGCTTTTTTCGCCTTGCTGTTATTCGCCGGCGTAATCGTAATCTTTGCGGTTCCTTTCTTCTTGGCCGTCACAAGACCAGTCTTAGAAACAGACGCCACCTTCGGCTTATTTGACTTATAGTTGAACTTAGAGCACACGGTCCCTTTGGGGATGCTCGGTTTAATCTGATACGTCTTTTTCTTCTTAAGGCTTATACTCTTTTTCTTCAGCGTAACCTTATCCGGGATGCCCTTAACAGTAACCTTACAGGTCGCTTTCGCACCACCGATTGCGGTTGCCGTAATGGTAACTGTACCTGCTTTTTTCGCCGTAATTTTTCCGTTAGTTACGGTTGCAATTTTAGAATCGCTGCTTCTCCAGGTAATCGTCTTAGGTGCGTCGTCCACATCCACTTCCGCAGTCAGAAGCGCCGTTGTCTTTAAGCCTTCCGTTGCTTTTGTGCACAATGTCACAGAAGTCTCGCTGAGTTCTACGTGATCTGCATACATCTGCGGAATCTCCACCAATGTATTTGCCATCAATTTCTCTGCGCGTGCCGTCAGGTTATCCATCTCTGTGGAATCCGTAACATTTTTCTTCTGCGCTAACTTCTTCGCCTCAGCAGCAAGTTTCGTCATCTGTGCTTTTGTGCCCGCACTGTAACTGCTGCTGGCTGCTGCTTTTTCTAACTTCTCTGCCACTGCGTCCATCGGTCTCGTATCGAGAGAAATAAATGAAATCTCATGGAAATTATTGGCTGCCGCAGCGTTCATGCCAACCATATTGCTCTTGTCATTATAATGCTCAACTAAACTGTTATACTCGTCAACGGTAATCGGAATCATACCTCCGTGTGTTCCAACGTCTCCGCCGGTACGCCCATACGTTCCTTTCGGCATCTTTACTACGCTGTCCGGCTGGGACAAATCCGTGCTGACAAACGGCTCATAACGAATCTGCATATTGCCGTAATTGTCAATCATGATACACCACTCGTCACGGTCAATAAACTTAAACATTGTAGCTCCCTCATGATAACCAACCAGATCGTCGATTGCCGTCTGGTCAATCTTTGTGAAATGGTTACCATTGGATTCATTGCTAAACCAATTGTAAATGATTTCAGCCTTTCCCAGGTTATTCTTATCATTTGTCAAGGCTTTCAAATCTGCCGCTTCTGCAAAAGTCATACCATTGTATTCATATGGTGTTATCCTGACCGGCTCTGTGCTGTCATAATCTACGTTCGGATCTAAAACGGTATCGGCGCTCATAAGATGAATCTTTAAAAGCACAGCTCCTTTATTTGTTCTGGTCTCGTCTTTTACCACACGGTACAATGTGCCATAAGGCGTATCATTTCCATTCTTGTCTTTGCCTGCTACCCAAAGCTGGGACGTATCAATGTTGCCGTAACCGTCGTTGTCGTCAGCTCCGCCCATATCCACATATTTCTGATAAAATGCTTCCTGTTCGTACAGCTTCGTCGGTCCAAAATTTACAAAATCACTGGTCTCACAGCAATACAGACGGTTCCTTGCCGCATCATCCGCATCCACGCGCCCGGACCAATAAACCAGATAATTGTCCTTGTCAGGATTATAGATTGCCTCCGGCGCCCATGCCATCGCCGCGTCAATTTCAGAACCTACGTCTATATAACGACGCTCCCAGGTTACCCAGTCTTCCGTCTCCCACACAAACAGATGCGTGCTTCCGATTCCAACCTTAGAGGTCTTTCCCCAATCTCCGCAGACATTGTTTGCCATATTGGAAGCCGGGCCATAATTTGCAGAATGTGTATTCAAATCCGTAGCAAGAAGCCATACCTTATTGGCGTCGCTGCCATCCGCTTTGCTGCCGCGGATCAGATACGGATCGCGGACGCCCTGATCTCTTCCCTCAAAGGGGAATAACACGGACGCGTCGCCTACTACCGTATTGGGAATCTCACTTTCGTCAATCGTCAATTTATAATTTACACTGTTGGGACCGCATTTTTCTACACTATTCGTAAAATCGCTTCCGGTAAGGAATGCCGGCTGGCAACCGTTCAATGCTGTCCAGTTCAAGCCATCTTCACTCAAAAAGAAATGAATCTGTTGCACATCATAGTTCTTTCCCTTGGGAACGGAAAAACAAACATAGACATATCCCGCATAGGAATCCCCGGAAAGCCCTTCACGGACAGTCATTGGAAATGTTTTGGTCCCGGTTGCGCCGTCTGCTGTCACCGTGGCAACCAGGTTGAACTTATAATCGCCCTCTCCGGCATACGGCCTTGTGACTTTTAAAGTATTTCCTGCCACAGAAGCAGTTCCATGCGTGCCTGGCTTTGGCTGTCCCTGGATGGAATATTCGACTTTTGCACCCGCCAATCCATCCACAGAAGCGGGAAGCTCCAAATCCTCCGTCAGAAGCTGATTGATTTCAGATTCACGGATTACCAGACCTTTTTGAACTGCATCATTGATATCTCCTGCTGCCTGCACACGCAGCCCCTCTGCGGGCAATGCACCCAACGTAAGGCTGGCGGTAAGGACTACAGCAGATAATATATTTAATATCTTTTTCTTCATATTTGCCTCCTGCTGATTTTCTCCTATTTCTTAATTTTTACGCTCTTTGTCAGGGTCACAGTCTTCTTTCCAACCTTAACCTTGGCAGTCACCTTCACAGTGCCTTTCTTCTTAGCCGTTAATTTTCCGCTCTTGGAAATCTTAGCCAGCTTCTTGCCTTTCTTATCCAAAGACCAGGTTACCTTCCCTGAAAGCCCGCTTATTTTAAGGGTGATGGATTTCTTCACTTTCACGCTGCCCTTTCCGCTAATCTCACCGACATTGAATGAAATTTTCTTGGTGACAGTCTTTCCGGCGGAAGAAATCTTAACCGCCACTTTTCCGGCTCCTGCTTTCTTCGCCGTCACTTTATTGCCGCTCACGCTCACAGAACCGCTTGCCGTATATCTTACGGTGTAACCGGCATTTTTCATGGTCGCGGTTGGTGTAATTGTAATTGTCGCAGTCTTACCTTTTGCCAGACTCGTTGCATTCGCAGCTACTTTTACTTTTGTAATATCATGGTTTACCTTTACCAACGTCTGGTATTCCATCTCAAATCCGTCGTAAACAGCTTTCACGGTAGTCGTGACGCGGGCATAACCGACCTTCTTCTGTGCAGTTACAACTCCGTTGGCGTCTACCTTGGCGATGCTTTCATCGCTGGAAGCGTATGTGATCGTAACGTCCTCATCCAGCTTCAACGTACTCGGCAAGCGGAAGATGGCTTTCGACTTCGTAGGCTCTAAGGTAACATTCCTGTCATAACAGCTCGTCGTAATTTTCGCAAACGGATCACGATCGCCCTTTGCTTCCTGTAACGCACTGATTGCTTTCGTCAACTTTGATACCGCGCTGTCAATTCTTGTCTGCCCCTTTGCGCTCTGTGCCTCCTGTAACGCTGCCTTTAAATTCTCCACCGATTCCGGTTTGTAATTCTCCGGCTGTGCCAGCTTCGCATTGGCATCCCCAATTGCCTCATTCAAAGCAGCCTTATCTGCCTTTACTACTGTAAATTCAAAATCCTTCGTCGCTTTCATTGCGCCGGATGTGACGGTCGCCGTCATTTTCACCGTTTTATTTGCTGAATCATCATTGTAAACTTTCCCGTCATCTGCAATAAGATTTGCATTTGCAGACTTCCAAGATACCGCGCATTCCTTAAATTCTGCCGGCAGAGAAGCAAGGTCATATTTCACTTCACTGGCGGAGGGGTTCTTAGAGCCAAGATTTTCGGCTGTAAGCTCCAGTCCTTCCGTTACTTCCTTCTGGAAAGCCTGTTTAAAATCGTCTTTTTGTATTTCTGCATCTGTCAACGCTTTCTTATAAACCTTAAAGGAAGAAATCTTCCCCTGGAACAAACCGTCCGCATTATAGAGGGACTTGCCGATAAATCCTAAAATTGTCTCCGAAGTATTGGCTCCTACAATATCCTCCATGATGCTGTATTTGGAATCCAGGCTATAATTCTCGCCATCTCCTTTGATGAGAACACCGTCCATATAGAGTTTGATAACACCCTTATTTACTACCATATCTATCGTGTGGAACGTATCATTTCCCGGATCTTTGGAGGTCGTAAATAACAATTCCGTGCTGCTGTCCTTGATTCCGCTGCGGATAATTCCCGGATTGAAATTGGGGGACAGGAATAGATAATTTGCAGAGGAAGATAGATTGGAGCCCAGGCAGAACAGCCATGCATTGTTCCCGCAAGACGCACCTCTAGCAAACGTAGTCTCAATCGTAAAAGTTTCTGGATCCGTCAATTTAGCCATAATGCTTGTGGGCAGTTCTACATATGTATTGCTCCCTAAGGTCATGACGTCAACGCCGTCTTCCATAGCAAAGGATGCATTTTTACCATTGATGGTTGCATCATTGCCATTATTGGAGATATCAATCAGTTTCCCATCCACTGCGCCGGAAAAATCATATTCTGCCGCAAGTTCCGTACTTACCTCTGTGCCAAGAACTCTCACATTCGTATCTGCGCTCTTGGAAACAGTCGTATCCGTCTTAGAGGTAACGGTCGTTGTGATAACGGTAGCGCCCGCTTTCACGCCTGTTACCAGCCCCGTGTTGCTCACGGTCGCAACTCCCGCGGCAGCTCCCGCTTTCACTGCGTATGTAATATTGACGTCATCATTCGTAACGCCCTCTGGAAGAACAACTTCAATTTGCGCCGTCCCAGTTCCTTCGATACGAAGGCTCTCTGTCGCACGAATGCCTTCGTCTTGCAGAATCTGTGATACGCTTCGCACTTTTACTGTCGTTGTGCCCGTCTTTGTCGTGCTGCCAACCGTAACAGATGTTGTAATCTCCGCGGTACCTGCCTTGAGAGCGGTAACTTCGCCGGTAGAAGCGTCTACGGACACTGCGTCGCTGCCGCCTTTGAGTGCAAAACCAACGGTACAATCCTCACGATTCAATCCCTCTGGAAGATTGACTTCAATCGTCCCCTTATTTCCCACGTCTAAGACAAGTTCCTTCGTCACGTCTATTTCTGTAATCTCACCTAAAATATCTTCGGATGATCCTTTCACTTCTATCGTTGCAGTTGCCGTCTTCTCTACTCCATTGTAAACGGCCTTCACCGTGATCGTCGTTGTACCTTTCGCTAAGCCTGTGACAACGCCTGTATTGCTGACTGTCGCAACTGTGGGAACGGATGATTCATAGGAAATTGCAACTTCCTCTGTAGGAACACCCTGCGGAATCACTGCCTGTAAATTTAACGTTTTGCCTACCGCCAGCGTATCGCTCTCAGGAGAAACTTTAATTCCCTGAGCTTCAAACACTTTATCCGGCGTACGTTTATCCTCTACAGGATTGCCGTTGAATAAGTCGCTGACCTGGTCTGCCTCCAACGCTACGTTGTAAACGCTGATGTCGTCATAACGGCCGCTAAAATATCCGCCGCCACCCTGGTTCACGCCAAAATAAATGCTTCCAGCATCATCATTCAGCATCGGTTCCGCGGTAGTTTGCAATTTCTGTTCACCGTCCAGATAACATACCACTTGATTACCAGACTGTGTAATCGTCACCATATGCCAACCATTCCAAGCGGTAGACATACTCTCTTGTGTAGGCGTACTGCCTGAATATAAATACACGACATTTTTATTTGTTTCTGCCGGAGGCTTAATGGTTATATTCTCCTCCGCAGATTTACCAATTGAAATAATTGCAGGCACCTTGGGATTCCTTGCATTTAGATTACTCCAATCAGACTTCGCCCAGCAAGAAACGGTATATTCATTACCCAAATTCCGCTGTGGCAATTTCAAGCCATATTTGCCGTCATCGATAGGATTATTGTCATAAATATTTATTGCCTTGCCTGTCTCTCTCCCATCTACTAAATCAACCTCTCCCGTATAGTTCTCCAAATCTCTGGTAATCAACTGGATGTCCTGGTACTTTCCACTTTCTCCACCAGCCTCCGCCTCAAAATCATACTTTGCCACCGGCTCTAAGATTTGGGGTTCTGCCGCGCTTGCTGTAGCTACATTTCCCGAAAATACAGAAGTCGCCACCATCGCACAGGCAAGCAGTTTACTTACTACTTTTTTTAGCTTCATTTCTTTCTCCTTTCTCTTACAGGGATTCTCTACCCTCTTTATTTTCCTGCGGAAATCCGCAGGCTGATACGCTTTTTCTCCCTTCCATTCCTCCCTTCTTCCATTCCTTTTCCCTATCATATTTTCTATTCATTTAGACAGTGCACAACATAATATCTAGTACCTATTATCCGATGCACGACTTAGCTATTCAAAAACGCCGTCAGCATTCTTGCTGCGGGGTGCGGGTCAGCTTTGCTGACAGAAACAAATTAGATAAACTCTGATAAAGCATAGTTGCTGACGGCAATGCCCGCTTCGGTGAGACGAACCATTCCTCCACATTGTTCTAGTAATCCCTGCTGCTGCAATCTTCGCAGTACAGGTCCGTAGACGCTCTCTAACGTCATGTGAAATTTATCTTCAAATCGTTCTCTGGAAATGCCCTCCATCATCCGAAGACCCAGAAACATAAATTCTTCCATCTGCTGTTTCTTATCCAAATAAGATACTGCCGCTTGCTCCTGCTTGGAAGAAAATTCTTCGTTCATGTAATTGTCAAGTTTTCTCGTATTGGAAAACCTGGCGTTTCCCATAAATGATGAGCTTCCAAGTCCAAGCCCCAGATAAGGGGTCAACTGCCAATAACCAATATTGTGCCGGCATTCTCTGTGCGGCAAGGCATAATTAGAAATTTCATATCTTTGATACCCTCGGCTTTTTAACATTTCAAGGGTAATGCCGTACATTTCCCGCTCCGCTTCTTCTGTTGGCAGGACACGCGGTTCTTCCCCCCGCTGTCTGCGCAGCTCGTCCTCTCCATACAATTCAAAAAATGGCGTCCCTTCCTCTACAATCAGGCTATACGCAGATATATGCTCCGGCGCAAGCGCTAAAACCTTCTTTAGCGTATTCGCCCAATCCTCCACCTTCTGTCCGGGCAACCCCGACATCAGATCTACATTAATATTAGCAAACCCCATTTTCCGTGCTGTATCATAACTCTCCAGAAAATCTCTATAAGTATGAATCCGCCCTAGCACATGAAGCTCTCTGTCATCAGCCGACTGCAAGCCCAGGCTCAAACGGTTAATGCCTGCTGATTTATAAAAGGAAAGCTTCTGCGCCGTCAAGGTTCCAGGGTTACATTCAATGGTAATCTCTGCATCTTTCTCCAATCGGAAATGATTGCGTACCGCCTCCAGCAATTCCCATATCTGCACACCCGCCAGCAACGACGGCGTACCGCCACCCACAAACACCGAAACTACCTGATACTCACGACATGCCATCCCCTGCTGCCTAATCTCTTCTAGCAGCCTGTCCACATATCTCCTCTGTTCCTCCTCTTTCGCCGGCATAGACAAAAAATCACAATATCTACACTTTCTGACACAGAAAGGGATATGAATATATAACTCTAACTCCTGTTTTGTTGTCATCGCTTACCATCCGGTTTCAAATTCAAGAACGCCGCCGGCTTATAGTAAACGCATGAAATGAATGCGTTTACTATAACCGCTCCGCGAGGATGCGCACGGATGCACATAGGAAATATGCCGCTTGCGGCGTGCATCCGGCGCAGGAAACGAATCAAAACGCAAACGTTTTGTTCGTTTCCTATAATTGACGCTTATCAGTTGTCGTCCAGCTTGAGTACGCTCATAAATGCCTTCTGCGGAATCTCGACATTTCCGATCTGGCGCATCCGTTTCTTTCCTTCCTTCTGCTTCTCTAAGAGCTTGCGTTTCCTGGAAATGTCGCCGCCATAACATTTTGCCAGCACGTCTTTGCGCATCGCCTTAACAGTCTCCCGGGCAATAACCTTACTGCCGATTGCCGCCTGAATGGGAATCTCAAACAGATGCCTGGGAATCTCGCCTTTCAATTTCTCACACATCTTCCTGCCGCGTTCATACGCCGTCCCGCTGTGGACAATAAAGGACAAGGCATCCACTTCCTCCTTGTTGATGAGGATGTCCAGTTTGACAAGCTCAGAACGGGCATAGCCCTTCATCTCATAATCAAAAGAAGCATAGCCGCGGGAACGTGATTTCAAAGCGTCAAAGAAATCATAGATAATTTCATTTAACGGTAAATCATATTTAATCAACGCCCGCGTTTCTTCCATATATTCCATACTGATATAAATTCCGCGGCGTTCCTGACACAAATCCATAATCGCGCCAATATAATCGCTGGTAACCATTATCTCCGCACTTACCATTGGCTCTTCCATATAATCTATCTCCGCTGGGTCCGGCAGATTGGAAGGATTGGTCAATTCAATGACCTCTCCATTTGTCTTATACACCTTATAAATAACGCCCGGCGCAGTCGTCACCAGATCCAGATTATATTCCCGCTCCAAACGTTCCTGGATAATCTCTAAATGTAAAAGTCCAAGGAATCCGCAGCGGAATCCAAAGCCTAAGGCGACAGAGGTCTCCGCTTCAAATTGCAGCGACGCATCATTCAACTGTAATTTCTCCAAAGCATCCCGCAAATCTGGATACTTGGCGCCATCCGCCGGGTACATGCCACAATATACCATTGGCGTTACTTTCTTATAGCCCGGCAACGGCTCCTTACAGGGATTCGCCGCATCCGTCACCGTATCGCCCACCTGCGTGTCGCTGACATTTTTAAGGCTTGCCGTAATATAACCTACCATGCCGGCGCTCAACTCTTCACAGGGAATAAATTGTCCCGCGCCAAAATAACCGACTTCCACCACGTCTGCCGTCGCCCCGGTCGCCATCATCTTAATCGTGGTTCCCGCACGCACACGCCCTTCTTTCATACGGCAAAACACAATCACACCCTTATAAGAATCATACAGAGAATCAAAAATCAACGCCTGCATAGGATGATCCGGGCTTCCGCCGGGTGCTGGAATCTTCTCTACAATCTGCTCTAACACTTCCTCTACATTCAGCCCCGTCTTCGCCGAAATCTGCGGTGCGCCCTCAGCCTCTAAGCCGATGACATCTTCAATCTCTTCAATTACTCGCTCCGGCTCTGCGCTTGGCAAATCAATTTTATTAATCACCGGAAGCACATCCAAATCGTGATCCAACGCCAGATAAACATTCGCCAACGTCTGCGCCTCAATGCCCTGCGCTGCATCCACAACCAAAATCGCTCCGTCACATGCCGCAAGGCTGCGTGAAACCTCATAATTAAAATCTACATGTCCCGGCGTATCAATGAGGTTAAATATATACTCCTCCCCATCCTTCGCCTTATATACAATACGAACCGCCTGCGCCTTAATCGTGATGCCGCGCTCCCGTTCCAAATCCATGTTGTCTAACACCTGCGCCTGCATCTCCCGACTGGTCAACAACCCAGTCTTCTCGATAATACGGTCCGCAAGCGTCGATTTCCCATGATCTATATGTGCGATAATACAAAAATTTCTAATTTTACTCTGCTCAATTGCTGCCATCTTGTTCCTCCAAATCCCCAATCTGTCAGATTAAGAAAAAATTTCCCTCTACTTTTTATTTTAGCACAAAATCCACTAGATTGTCTACGCAAAAACAAAATCCCCCAGCACTGACGCTTAAATTAATATTTGCTCTCTTAAGGCGACCTGGATTCAATCTTTTAGACTAAGCTGTCAATACGTTCCTATTTTGAGCCACAAAATCCCTCTGCCCTGCTTTTATCTTTTTTAGTTTTCACCTATCTGCTACGCCACCACCTTTCCATAGTCATTTCTATTTAAACCGTATTTGTATCTTTCTGTCCAGATCTTCCTTATATTCTTTCAGCAGTGTCTCTTTCATGGATTCCAGCAGCCTCTTACGTTTCTGCTCCAAACTCTGCTTTACCTTTTTCCATATCCTTTCCCATGCATCTATGAACTGTCCTATCATGTGACCAATCTGAATCAGATAATAATGGTTTTTCACCTCCTGATATTTTCTGCTGTATAGATGCTCCAGCCCGTAGCCATGTCTTTTCTGCGCATTGAACCCTTCATTTTCTATTTTCCACCTCATTCTTCCTCGTCTCCCTTATCTGTTCCTGATAATTTTTCTCCCATTTTTTCAGTTCCCGGTACTCTGCTCTGATGGTTAGAATGCTCCCTTCCTTATATCTCAAGATATAGCGCCAGTTCTTTCCCCCGCATCTTTCAAAGAAACCTTCACAGACGTACAGGCTGTCTGCGCATAAACAGACAGGCAGTTTGGGAAATGCCTTTTTCAGTCTTTCCATCAGCCGCCAGCAGGCTTTCCTTTCACAGTCCTGCTTTTCCATTTCCTTCCCATCTTCATTGTCCACAAATTCCGTCTGGATGCTTATCAGGATTTTCGGATGCAGCACAAGCTTTGCCTCCAGCACATAATAATAGTTCTCGCGGTATTCTCTTTCGGTCCCTCTGTTATGTGTTCGGTACAGGCTCTTCCCGTCCAGTTCCTTCTGACTGCTGCAAAACTGTGTCCCATCAATGATGACCTGCCAGTATTTTCCCCTGATGCGCATGTCTTCAAACGTCCGGCTGCGCAGCAGCCTGCGGCACAGGCAGTGGATGACATCCTGCAGTTTTTCCGGTTCCAGCCGTTCCCAGTACCGGTTGATGGTTTCCCAGTAAGGCAGTTCATCCGCTGCCGGCTCCTCCTCACAAAGCATCCAGATATTTCTTATCATTGTCTCCGAATTGAATTCTTCGCTTGTTTTCCGCATGCTGCTGATGTAAATAAAGAAGAAAGGATACGGGTCATAAGAAGGATCACGCCGGGGTATGTAATATAACTTTGATTCCTCGGATCAGGAATCTGTTTCAGCAGCGGCACAAGGTCTGGAAAAAAGTGCCGGATCAGCCTGGCTAATTCACAGGCAAGTTTAAACTGTTCCAGGTGTTCCCTGGCCTCTTTTCTTGTGATTTTTATTCTCACTTCATGGTAAAACCTCCTCTCTTTTATGGGTGTGCGAAAAAATAGTTTGGTTGCTAATTCTATTATCTCGTATCTTCTCATAAAATGGGAGGTTTTTTACAAAAAATTTTTAAGCGTCAGAGCTGGATAAAGTGGTAGAAATCGTAAACGTCAAACCCTGCGCCTCACAATAAAGCAACGCCGCTTTTCAGCGGCGTGGTTTCCTGCATTCATCCGGAAGTGCCTCTGACCAGGGCAGCAGATCATCCAGCTTTGCAGGTTCTATCTTTCCTTTTTCATCGCAAAGATTTGGCAGTTTTGTGAGCAGGTGCCTGAAATAATAATAAGGCCTCAGATTGTTCAGCTTTGCGGTTTCCGAGAGACTGTAGATCACAGCGCTTGCCTGGGCGCCCCTGACCGAATCATGGAACATCCAGTTCTTCTTTCCGATACAGAATGTCCGGATGGCCCGCTCGCTTGCTGAATTGTCTATCGGGACATTTCCGTCAGTGAGGAATACCCGAAGATATTTTTCCTGATTTACGCTGTAGCGCAGGCCGTCCGCTGTTTTGCTCTTTGGCGGGACAGTACCGTCTTCCAGCTGCTTTTTCACCCACGCAAAATATTCCTCAACCAGAGGCCCTATGTTATTCTGCCTCTCCTGAAGTCTCTGCTCCGGGGTAAGATCCTTTAAGGTACCCTCCTGCTTGTATATCTGTGAGATCCTGCTTAATGCCTGGTATGCAGCAGAACGCCTCACGGCATCCGGGTCTGATTTGCCTGCAGCCTTTATCGCATCCGCATAATCGCGTCTCGCGTGTGCCCAGCAGTTCGCATTGATCAGCCCCTCCAGTTTTTTCTCCACCAGATGGTACTGCTGCAGGCCGTCGGTCACCAGAACACCTTTGTAATCCTGATAGAATGCAAGCGGCAGTTCATGATCCCGTCCCTTCTGGTATTCATAGATGACGATCATCCTGTCTTTGCAGAACTCGCCGGAGCGGTGGACCCACATATAACTTTTACTGCCGGGATGCCTGTCATCATGGATCACCTGTGTCGGTGTTTCATCGGCCTGTGTCACCGGGAGTTTTAATAACTCCTGCCTCATGCGTTCCACCAGCGGGGCAAAATATCTGTCTGAGCTGCCTGCGATCCAGTTCGACATGGTCTGTCTGGAAATGTTGACCCCATTCCGCATAAATTCCTGCTCAATCCGATTAAGGGGAGCGGAATTCACATACTTCACGTTCAGGATGGATGCCAGTAAAGACGGCGTGACAATGCTGTTACGGAAAAGATCTTTCGGCCGGTCGCCGCGCAGGAATTCATCCTGATGATCTCCATCCGTACCGACATATACTTCCACTGTATGGACTTCCACAGTCCAAGACTCCGGCTCATGGCGGAGCCTCTTATAAGTCTCATCCAGCATACGCCTCCAGCAGCCTGGGCCATAGAAAGCATCCAGCGTTTCTTTGGGAACAGCATGGGTTGGGATGATATCCTCCGGAAACTCCTTTAGGTCAGTATCCCTCTGCCCTTTTGCCTTCTTCCGGCGAGGCTTTGGCGGAAGTACTTCATCCGCTTCCGGCTCCCTGGCATCTTTGTCATAAAGCGCATCTGCCTCATTGAAGAACGACAGCTGCCCTTCAATCGACTGCATCGTCTCCGTTTTCCGTCCAAAACGATGCTGGTTCGCAATCCGTACCTGCTCTATGAGCCTCTCGATATTCTCATTCAAGGTATCCAGCTGTCCCTGCATCGTCAGAATGATCGTAACCAGTTCTTCCCTGCTCAGCTGATTCAGTTCATCAAGTGTATGCTTCCCGCTCATCTGCAAGTTCCCTTTCCTGATGTCCATTATACTATAAAATCGGGAAAATGGCGAATCTTAAGGAAACGATCTTTCGTCAAAATGCTTATGGCTCAGACCGCGTTACAGCCCCATGCAGGCAGCTTAAATATGGAATTCTCAAAGTCCGCGGTTCCCCTTGAGAGGGGTTCCTATGTATCTGGGTGCTTTCTGCGGCTGGCGTTTCTGACAGCACTGCATCACTTCCTGAGGGAATAAAACAGGGAAAATTTTCTCTGTTTTTCACAAATATCAACATGCCTTCCTGGGAGAAACCTCCTTTATCTTCGGCTCAAGCGGATTGAGTCCGAGCATCAGATAGCGGAACTGTTCTTCCGTAAGTTCTGCCGCCTGCGCCGTGGTGCGCGGCCAGGAAAAGGAACCGGCCTCAAGGCGCATATACAGGAAACAGAATCCTGTGCCTATCCAGAGTAATCCTTTGATACGGTCAGACCGGCGTCCACAGAAAAGAAAGAGTGTTCCTTTTTCAAACGGGTTCTGCTTATATTTGTCCCCGATAATCATGGCAAGTCCGTCAATCCCTTTGCGCAGGTCTACGGTTCCGCATGCCAGGACAATGCGGCGGACAGCCGTATGGTATTCAAACATGGGACACCTCCCGCAGGATGGCCGAAAGCAGCCTGTCGGAAATACTGTCTGCAATTTCGATCGTAAATGCAGCGGTTCTGATAACGGCAGGGGCAGTCCCTCTGTCGGCCGGGACCAATACAGACGGAATCTTTTGCATGGGAACTTCCACAAATGAAACATCTGTATCCGACGGTGATGAGGCAGGGAACTGTCTGGCAGCTGTCATTTCTGTATAGGTTTCCTGCCGGACAGCGCGCTGCCAGCGGTAATAGGTCTGCTCGCAAATACCATTTTCATCCATCCATTGTTTTGCGGTCTGTCCCTGGGGACGCAGCTGGCACTGGCTGATGATATTTTTCCAGTGTTGTAGTCGTACTTCGCGGGTGCACTGATCCATAAGTTGTTAGTCCTCCTTTAAAAACTCCTGAGATTTTTTGGATTTTTTAAAGTATGGCATAAAACTTTCAATTAGTTAAGGCGGGGGATTTGACGTTTACTAGAAATCGGCACATCTATAGGATACAAAAAAAAGAACGACTCTAAATACATTCCAGAATCGTTCTTTAAATTTTGGGAATTCCTGCTCATCATAATTATGAAGGTTATAGTAGCAGAAATCCTGAATATCCGATATATCTGTTACCAACACCACTGCAATTTGGTATGTAGATTTCTCATAGAGGGTGTTAAACCCAAAGCCGGGATGTCCTTCAAAATAAGTTTTGTCCTTATATTTTTTTAACTCTCCAAACATACTCCCATCGCTCATGTTATGCCCATACAACACAATGTTCTTATCTTTGGGATATATGTTTGCAACACCATCAAGGAAAATAGCGCCACACCTGTCATACCTTATTTTCATGGTCCTTTACCCTGCTGGCTGCTCCAGCCCCCAGCAGTAAGGCAGCCGTTAGAAACGCCAGGGTTCCAACCTGCCCTGGTTCCCGCTGTCCCCATTCCCATTCCTGTTATCGAGGACAGCGCCGCTGCCTCCCTGTTTTTGGTAGGAAACGTTCGTGGACACCGAAACATCCTGCATATCCTTATCCGTAACATCCCTCAATTGCAATTCCACCGGGACATCTGAGTAATCCCCTTTTACCGAAAAAGCCAAGGTCACCACTGTCCCGCTGCCCTGATACCCAACGTCAGATATCATGGAAATATTCAGTGCTTTCCCTCCATCGTTTTCCACATCTGATACAAGGGTCATGGCGTTTGCGCTTTTTATGCCCTCTGACCAGGATTCCCCCTCAAAGGTAAGTTTGTCGCTGTCATAATTAAGGCGCAGCCCTAACGTGGTGACTGGTTTGCTCCCGGATATATCGATTTCAACATTTATTTTATCCCCTGCCTTAGCAGCCTCTTCTGTCCGATATGTAATATTGATATCTGCTCCCCATACTATTTATTTTTTACAAATTTCCGGCATTAATCTTTAGTTTTTTACATATTATCAGTTTGACGCTTGCAGGCTGAACTTTTTCGATTACAAAACATTTTCTTACTTTCCATTAATAAAAATAAGATGCTTTAGAGTATATTACCCTTGCCGCATCTTATTTTACAATGATACATATCACTACTTCACCGTGATCTTAATACTCCCCTTTTTCTTACTTACATCCTTCGCCGTCGCTGTGATCACTGCTGTCCCTTTTTTCTTCGCTGTGACCTT
>CANOFW010000037.1 GCA_947565425.1 uncultured Lachnospiraceae bacterium | reverse complement strand
CTTACCAAAAAGGAGCCATTTATTTCCAAAAACACAAACTTATTTACACTACCTATTAGTCTCTATGATTGCTGATTACGCAGTATTTTTGCATCAGAAGGATAGCAAGATTTTTAAGCATGTATCTGTGACCGGTTATATGCTTGTTTATGCGATTGCGCTTTTGGGTGCGCAGAATGATTTGGTATTTGCCATGGTGTTTCCGTTGACGGTTATTTATATATTGTATTTTGATTATAATTTGATTTTGCGCATTGCGATTGTCTATGGCTCAATTACTATGATTGATCTTGTCTACATAGCGGCAATTAAGAAGTCGCTTCCCTCCGGTGCGGAATTAAACAGTACATCTTTACTTATTCAGGGTGCGACTGTTATTGTTTATTTGATTGTGTTGTGTGGAACGACTAAGATTTCTAATCGCAACAATAACGATAAGATTTCCAATCTGAAAGAGGAGAAAGAAAAGAGTAACCAGCTCCTTGATGATGTACTGAGAGTAGCGCAGGCGGTGAAGGATAATTCTTCAAAGGCAGGAGATTATATCAATGTTCTCAGTCAGAATGTAGACACTACGGCACAGGCGCTTTCCGGTATTTCGGAGGGGAACGCCCACAGTGCGGAGAGTATAGAGAAACAGACGGTCATGACAGAGAATATCCAGGGCATGATTGAACGCACAAAAGAGATGTCCGACCAAATGTTGGAATTGGCGAGACAGTCAAAGGGTGCTGTAGATGAGGGACAGAGGATGATGGACACTTTGCAGGAGCAGTCTGGGAAAATGCAGAATTATAATGGGCAGGTTGTCTCTTCTGTGGAACAGTTGATTGAAAATGCGCGGGAAGTAGATGAGATTACAGAACAGATATTTGCCATTTCTAGTCAGACGAATCTTCTGGCTCTCAATGCGTCTATTGAGAGTGCGCGCGCCGGGGAAGCAGGACGCGGCTTTGCAGTGGTGGCTGAGGAGATTCGCGTGTTGGCCGATGAGACTAGAAAACTGACGGAGAATATTCAGAAAATCGTGCAGCAGCTTCGACAAAATGCAGATATGGCAAAAACGACTGTAGATAATGTTATGGAAAATTCCAGCGAGGAACATTCCTTGATTCAGAGCGCAGAGGGGCAATTTTTTGATATTGGAGAGCGTATGGGTGAATTAAATGAGAATGTTGGAGAAATCTATGAAAAGATAGAGGAGATTTTACAATCTAATAATGTGATTGTAGACAGTATCAACCAGATTTCAGCCGTGAGTGAGGAAGTGTCCGCAAACACGCAACAAGCAGTAGAGCTGGGCGAAGATACGAGCCGTCAGGTAAAGCAGGCACAGGAGCGGATGGAGGAATTGATGCAGACGGTGCAGACGATTGAGAAGTATATGTAGTTTGATTGGTGGTCGGAGGGAGAAGTATATGTAGCTTGATTGGTGGTCGGAGGGAGAAGTATATGTAGCTAAACGGTATCGTTGACGGGGAGCTAAGATTATGTAAACCTTACATAAATTTTACATTTTCCTGCATACATTTTGACACAAATGCGTTAAAATATATAGAAGAGCTTTACAATCTCGTGATGAAAGCGGATAAGAAATGATAATGCCTAAATGTATTACAAAATACGACTTAAATAGAGTACAGCACAAATAAGGAAAATGTTTACATGATAAAAATTTTAATAGTAGAGGACGACCCGAATATTGCAAAACTAATGGAAGCCACGGTTGCCATTGGCGGCTATGAGAGTGAACTATGCGACAATGGAGCAGAGGCATTTGAAAAGATAGAAGGCGGCAATTTTGATTTGGTGCTTTTGGACGTAATGTTGCCGGATATGAGCGGTTTTGAGATTATGCGTAAGCGTACGAACACAGACGCGCCGGTAATCTTTATTACAGCCAAACAGGAGCTGACAGACAAAGTAAGGGGCCTGCGCCTGGGGGCGGAGGATTACATTGTGAAACCCTTTGAGGCGATGGAACTTTTGGCGAGGATAGAAGTAATTTTGCGCCGGGTGAAGCGTATTGAGCGCGTGTACCATTACGGGGATATCACGGTCAACGTAGAGGAGCACACCTGTAAAGCGGGCGGCGAGGACGTTTATCTCACGCCGAAAGAATTTGATGTATTAATCTTTTTTATGCAGCACAAGGATGTTGCGATTTCCAGAGAACGACTGTTGTCAGCCGTCTGGGGATTTGAGTATGAGGGGGAGAGCCGGACGATTGATATTCATATTCAGCAGTTACGTAAGAAGCTAGATTTAAAGGATAAGTTGGTGACAATTCCGAAACTGGGGTATCGCTTGGAGAGCGCAAAGGAGTAGCCCATGAAACTTTGGCAGAAAATATTTTTATATACCTTAATACTGGTAATGCTTGCAGTGAGCATGACCAGTATTTTGTTGTTAAAAAATAGTTTTTCACTGGCAATGGACCAGAAGAAGCAGAGTGTATATAGTGAACATGAATTTTTGGTTACCAGTTTTAAAAGTATGATGCTGACGGAACGGTTGCGGGAAAATGCAGTTGTCTTGGACGAGGAGACGATGCGGAAATTTATGTCGGAAACTTTTGGGGAGAGCAGTAACGGCGTGGCGTTCCTGGATGGGGAGAAGAAAGCGGTATATGCCAACAAGGAGATGGAGGTTCCACAAGAGCTGATAGAAGCGGTGGAAAAAGGAGAAGATTCTTATATGCAGGTGCAGGAGTACCAATTGTTTACTGCATCTTCGGAGACCTTGGAAGGGAAAAACTATTATGTGGTAACGGAGAACGATATTCGAGATGTCGTGGAAATCCATGAAAATATGCTCTATGAAATCCAGATTATCAGCATGTCTTGTGCAATTGTGATTGCTTTTATTCTGCTTTTTGTCGTGAAGATGCTCTTGCATCCATTAAAGCGGGTAAATGAGGGAACCGGGGAGATAGCTCTGGGAAATTACCGCAAACGCATTCGGGTGCGAGGTCATGATGAGCTCTCGGAACTTGCGCGCAATATGAATATAATGGCGGAGTCAGTGGAGAGCAATGTCCGCGCATTGGAGGATGTGGCGGAGGACCGTAAGCATTTCATTGACAATTTGTCCCATGAGATGAAAACGCCGCTCACGTCAATTTTGGGATTCTCAGATCTCTTGCAGATTAAGAAAGACATTACAGATGAGAGCCGCATTGAGTATGCCGGAATTATCAAGGAGGAGGCCAGTCGTATGCGCACGCTTTCCGGCAAGTTGATGGAGTTGATAACGGTGGGTGAGGCGAAACTGGAATTCCACAAAGAGGATATGGGGAACTTGTTTCGTGAAATCGGTACTTCGCTAAAAGTTGTTGCAGACAGTCATAAGATGCATTTGTCCTGCGAGGCGGAGGAAGGAGAATTGTGCGTAGACCGGGAACTTTTCAAATCGCTTCTCTACAACCTGGTGGACAATGCCATTAAAGCGTCCACAGAAGGCGGGGAAATTCGCGTGATAGGGAGATTTGAAGAAGGCAGGTTCTGTATGGAAGTGGAGGATGAAGGAGTAGGAATCCCCAAGGAGGAGATAGAGAAAATTACCCAAGCGTTTTATATGGTGGACAAGGCGCGCAGCCGTGCCAGCGGCGGAGCGGGGCTTGGCTTGGCGCTTTGTGCGGAGATTGTTTCTGTGCACGGGGGAAACATGCATTTTGAAAGCCGTCTGGGAGAGGGAACACGCGTTATTATCCGTATGAAAGGAGGAAAGGAGCATGCGTAGCCTAAAATCTTTGCTGTTTACTCTTTTGTGCACTATCGTTATTCTGGGGCTTGGTTATCTTGGCATTGTGGAGCGGGGGAGGCAGATTTTAAGCAGTGAGAGCGTGCCTGAGCGTGCGAATTATGAAGATGTTGGATCCAATATATTTTATGGAAAAATTGAGGATAATATTGAGATTTTTCCCTGGAATTACTATTCCGAGACGGATGATACGATACAGGGAATAATTCCAACATTCATGGAGGAGGAGATTTTTCTGAACCAATATGTGACGGAAAAAACATCTGCAATAAAGGATGATAATAGTATGGATATGGGAGATACGGAATTAGACGAAACATATTATTATTTTCAGGAACAGTACCTTAATGCGGCGGATTCTTATTTCGGAGAGCTGATTGCTTATGAGACAGAGGTAGAAACGGAAGAAGTATCTGCCTGGTTTCAAAAAGAGGGAAACCATATTTTAGAAAACTTAATTGTGGCAGAAAATACGCCTGTTGGAATGATTTTCTTCTATCAAGATATTCTGCAACTGAGAGGTAAGAAATATCAGGTTCGCATTGCTTGTAGCAACTGGAATGTAATAAATTTTATATGCGTGGAGTATGATACGCAAGATAAAAGAGAACGAACGGAGTGGAAAGCCGGAAAAGAGAAGATGGTGGAAGTTTTGGAGCAGTCGGAGGAATCACTTTCTGCATATTTCTCATTTATGTCTAAATTAAATGACCTGGGGGCTCCTAGCGTTTATTTTGTGGATGGCGAATATGCAAACTCGTATCTATATGGCTTCCAGTGGTTGGGAAATATCATCTCGGGAAGAGCAGAAGATGATGAATTATCCATGGAAATCGAAAAGTGGCTGCTAGAGTGGCAAAAGATATATCCAGAAGAGATAGATGCAAGTATTGCGGAAGGTGAGAGCGTAACGTATTCAGTCAATTATTCGTATCAGGTGGTAGAATTGAAGGATATGATTTTGATTCTCGTACAAGGAGATGCAGCGATGGGACTTTATTTTGACCCTATCAACCAGAAATTCTGCGGATATAACTTCTTTTATGAATTTTAAGGACTAATGAAAATGTGAGTTTGCTCATACGTTCCAGCTCGCTCCCACGCCATTCGCAAAGGCGCTTACAGCGCTTTTACGCTGCTTCCTTTTTAACGAGAGA
Organism: uncultured Lachnospiraceae bacterium; assembly: GCA_947565425.1. Taxonomy (GTDB): domain Bacteria; phylum Bacillota; class Clostridia; order Lachnospirales; family Lachnospiraceae; genus Petralouisia. Next base: position 25,047 of record CANOFW010000037.1, on the reverse strand, counting down.
ACGTAACGGATATCTAAAACCTTTCTAAACTCTTATCAAAACCGGTTGTGTAATGTTATACATTGAATTATAATGATAGCAGATTTCATCGCCTATGATAAGCTGCGCAATCAGAAAAGGAGAATTCAGAATGAGTGATAAAGAAAAGATTGACGATAAAGATTTTATGGAAGATACAGAGGTGGAGGAGAATTATGAGGATATTTGCTATATCTGCCGCAGGCCGGAGAGTAAGGCAGGGAAGATGATACGTATTCCTAACAATATTTGTATCTGTTCGGATTGCATGCAAAAGACCTTTGATACCATGAATCATGCAGGATTTCCCATTGGGGATATGGGCAATTTTGGCAATATGCCAAATATCAGTATGATAAATCTCTCAGATCTTCAAAATATGGGTGCGATGCCGAAGAAACAGAAGCTCAAGAAGAAAAAGGCGAAGGAGGAGAAAAAGGAAGTGCCCGAGCTGGACATCAAGTCGATTCCGGCGCCTCATAAGATTAAGGCAAGCCTGGATGAGTATGTTGTTGGGCAAGAGTATGCCAAGAAGGTCATGTCTGTGGCGGTATATAATCATTATAAACGTGTCTCGAATGATGAGCAAGATGGGATTGAGATTGAAAAGTCTAATATGTTGATGTTAGGACCTACGGGGAGCGGCAAGACCTATATGGTAAAGACGTTGGCAAAGCTTCTCGATGTGCCGCTTGCTATAGCAGACGCTACATCTCTGACCGAAGCGGGATATATCGGAGATGATATTGAGAGCGTAGTTTCCAAGCTGTTGGCGGCAGCGGATAATGATGTGGAGCGCGCGGAGCATGGGATTATTTTTATAGATGAGATTGACAAGATTGCTAAAAAGAAGACGACCAACCAACGGGACGTCAGCGGCGAGAGCGTGCAGCAGGGTATGCTCAAGCTTTTAGAAGGGGCTGAGATTGAAGTTCCGGTGGGGGCAAACAGCAAGAATGCTATGGTGCCGCTTGCTACTGTCAATACCCGGGATATCCTTTTTATCTGCGGTGGGGCATTCCCAGATTTGGAGGAAATAATAAAGGAACGTTTAAATAAGCAGTCGGCGATGGGATTCCATGCGGATTTGAAAGACAAGTACGATGGGGAAGAGAATCTTTTGCAGCGGGTAGAAGTGGAGGATATTCGCAAATATGGTATGATTCCAGAATTTTTAGGGCGATTGCCAGTAATTTTTGCGTTGGATGCGCTGACAGAGGAGATGTTGGTGAGGATTCTTACAGAGCCTAAGAGTGCGATTGTCAAGCAGTATCAAAAGCTTTTGGCAATGGATGAGGTTCGACTGGAATTTGAGGATAAGGCTTTACATGCCATCGCCAGGAAAGCGAAGAAAAAGGATGTGGGTGCGCGTGCGCTGCGTGCCATTATTGAGGAATTTATGTTGGATATCATGTATGAAATTCCCAAGGACGATAGCATTGGTATGGTGACGATTACGGAAGACTATATTGAGCATCATGGCGCTCCGCTTATTACCATGCGTGGTTGTCCTATTCTGCCAAAGAAGGCGGAGGGTGCCGGGGTATAAACAAACTTTTGAATAGGAAATGTATTCCATGCATATGCTAATAAAAAAGAAAAGAGCAGCATATGGACTGTGAAGAAGCCGTATATTCAAATGATTATTACGATTTTATCGGTGAGTATATTTTGGAGGCGCGAAGGACGCCGCCAGAAGTCTGCGTGCAGAAGTTAGATACCACTTATGATATCCTATATCTTCCGCGCGCGGGGAATCCTCCGCTCAATATTAAGAATTATACTTACAATGCTATCCCTGGATGTTATGCGCCAATGGATGAAAGCGCTTTGGAGGCAAGCGGTATTTTGCGTTTGCAGAGGCAGCCGACATTGTCATTAAAGGGGCAGGGGGTTTTGATTGGCTTTTTGGATTCAGGAATTGATTATGAGAATCCGGTGTTTCGCAACAGTGACGGCAGTACTAGAATTGTGGCGGTGTGGGATCAGACGGACCGGAGTGGCACCCCGCCCGAAGGGTTCATCTATGGCAGTGAATATAAGGATGAGCAAATTAACCGGGCATTAAATAGCATGAATCCTCATGATATAGTGCCTATGACCGACGAAGATGGACATGGGACATTTATGGCAAGTGTGGCGGCAGGAAGCGAGATTCCAGAGAAAAATTTTGTGGGAGCGGCGCCTTACTGTAAGATTGCTATGGTAAAATTAAAACAGGCAAAAGAATATCTGCGAGATTTTTATTTTATCAATCGAAACGCTGTTGCTTATCAGGAAAATGATATTATGGCAGGTGTGTGGTATTTGAATCAGCTTGCCAGAGAGCGGCATATGCCGCTTGTCATCTGCGTGGGACTAGGCACAGATATGGGAGGGCATACCGGTGTCAATCCGCTCTCCACGATGCTCAATGGTATGGCATTGCGCAGAGACCAGGCCGTAGTAATAGCGGCAGGAAATGAGGGGAATTCCCGTCATCATTTTCTTGGGGAAATTGGGGATGACGAATATTATAAGAATGTTGAAATCAACGTGGGAGACCGGGTAGAGGGGTTCTATGCGGAAGTCTGGGCGCGAGCGCCACAGCGATTTGTGGTGGACATTATTTCACCTACCGGGGAACGGATGCCCAGTGATTATATTTTATCTGGAGGTAGGGAATATACCTTTTTGTTTGAAAATACGAAGGTTGCAGTGGATTACCGGATTGCAGGGGTTTTGGACGGTTCCCAGGTAATCTATATCAGTTTCAGCAAGCCTACGCAGGGGATTTGGAATATTCGGGTTTACCAGCAATCAGAGATATCCAATACTTTTCACATTTGGCTGCCATTGGAAGAGTTTTTGACAGGGGAAGTCTTTTTTGTCCGCTCCAATCCCGATACAACGCTGACCGTGCCAGCGTCGGCGGCGGCGCCAATGACGGTGGGGGCATATGATGAAAAGGATAACAGCATTTATCTTCGTTCGGGTAGAGGGTTTACGGCAAATGAGCTCATAAAACCTGATTTTGTGGCGCCTGGTGTGGAGGTGTATGGGGCTGCACCAGGGGGAATGTTTGTTACAAGAAGTGGCACTAGTGCGGCAACGGCAGTCACTTCAGGCGGCGTTGCGCTGATGCTGGAATGGGGAATTGTTCGGGGAAATTACTCTACGATTACCGGTATTGCGATTAAGAATTCTCTGATCCAGAGTGCAGACCGCGATCCGCAGAGGAATTACCCGGACAAAGCTTATGGCTGGGGAAGGCTGAATGTATATCAAACGTTTGAGGATTTTCGGATACAATAGTAGAAGAATGCCTTGTCGTTATCTGTTTGGAAAGGAAGAGACGAAAGATGATATTTGTATTTGTGGCAGCTTTTGTATTTGTGGGAGATTTTTTCCTCAAAAGATATATTGAGAAGCATGTCGGAGGAGAGGAGAACAGACGTATCTGTAGGGGCAGGATTTTGCTTCGCAAGTATCACAACTATGGGGCAGTCTTTAATTTTTTGGATCGTCGTCCGGGAGTGGTGTGGAATATATGCGGAGGCTTGTTGCTTTTACTGGGAGTTGCCTGGTTTGTTCTGCTGCGCAAGAAAGATAATCCGGGCGTGCTGCTTGGTTTGAGCCTTTTGGTAGGTGGTGGAAGCAGTAATCTCTATGATCGTATTACCAAGGGTTATGTAGTGGATTACTTTAGTTTTCGGACGCCATGGAGATGGTTCAATAGGATTGTGTTCAATATCTCCGATTTTTGTATATTTTTTGGAAGTATCCTTGTGGCGATAGCTAGAGAAGAGCGCTATTGAATGTAGATAGGAAAAATACTTTCGTGCTTGCGTGTGATAGGATATTTCCTATAAGGGAACAAAAAAAGCTGCCATTGGCAGCTTTTTGTAATCACCTATTTTTCAATATCTTAATCTTAATAAAAAATCGAAATTTCTATATTCAGACAAGGCACATTGAAAAGCTCGATGAAATTAGCGTACTACGGTTACGTTTACAGCCTGGGGTCCTTTGGAACCTTCAGTCACGTCAAATTCAACTGTAGCGCCTTCTTCTAAGGACTTGAATCCCTCCATATTTAATCCGGAATAATGAACGAATACATCGTTACCAGATTCATCAGAGATGAAACCATATCCTTTTTGATTATTAAACCACTTTACTGTACCCTGCATGTCAGTACCTCCAAATATATAATATATGCCCTTTTTAAGCATAATTCTACAATAGCACATTATTTTTAAAAAGTAAAGAAATATTTTACATTTCGCATGTTTTCTTATAACAGTTCCTCAAAAGCAATCTGATGTGTTTTCAGGAAACGTTTTACCAATTCATCCCATGATTGTTCTAATGATTTGTCCAGTGAGAAGACGCGGCAGGAGACGCCGGTCGTACAGGTAAGCTGCCGGTTCTGGTATCTAATATTTAGATACATCCCAGATATATCTTCCGATGAAAAGCTGCTGCCAATGGAAACGATAGTGCGCGCCTGGTTTTCGCTGGAGAGTTGGAAAATAAACTGGAAGGAGGAGGGGGCACGTTTGCCCTTGATTAAATCGAAACAGGCAGGGCGTGCCAGAGAAAAGGGAACATAAGTTTCTTGGCATACAAGCGGATAAGCGTCGTCTTCTGGGCTGAAAAAATCTGTTTTGCAATGACCGTCTAGATGGAATGTCATATAAGTAGTGATGGTAGCTTCAGAGAGGAGAAAACTGTCAAAAACATCGCTGCGCAATAATATGTTCATAAATTCTTTTACATTCAGAATAGATAGTGCTGTCATAAAAACCTCCTTAAAGCCACATTATACTACATTTTTCCAGGAACAACAAATGAAAACGCGAAAATCAATTTTCAAAATATCCTTGAAATTATCCGCATATCTCTATACAGCCAGAACTTTCTATACCACACACGAACGGGGTAACGCTCTGGTGAACTAACTGCAACCAAGGCACTCAGGAACGCCTTCGTGCCAGGTTTCTGTAGGAGGAAGGCAAATGAGCAGCATTTCTGGAATGCCTTCCGACGAACTGGCAGGTGGCGCGAAGCGGCGCGTGCCAATACCTTAAACAGTGGATTTCACCGATACTAAGAACACCCCTGAATTGTTCGTTTTGGGTATAGAAAGTCTTGGCATTATAGAGATATTCTCACAATTTGTTAAGGGTATTTTGAAAATTGATTTCCGTATATGAAAAGATACCCACTGGCAAAATTTTTGCATTTATAGTATAGTAGGAGGAGATAATATGAGGGCAATGGAGTTATGTAAGAAGCAGGAGGAAGGACATGGAGCACACAGAGGGATCATTGTTTCATTTGCTGGAGAAGGGAACCAGCGCTGTGATGGTGGTGCGGGAGGCGGAAGCAAGGCTTGCAGCGGCAGGTTTTGAGGAGCTTTCTTTTCAGCATATCTGGAGATTGGCAGAGAATGGGAAATATTATGTGAAGCATCATGACACCACATTGTTTGCGTTTACGATTCATAAGCAGTCCGGTTATAAAGACATGATTCGGATTGGCGCGGCGCATACGGATTTTCCATGTTTGAGAATAAAACCGAACCCGGATGTAAAGGCGGGCGGATATTCTCAAATTAATGTAGAAGTGTACGGAGGAGCAATCCTAAATACCTGGCTGGATCGTCCGCTTAGTATTTCCGGACGTGTGGCATTGGCAAGTGAGGATGTGCTACATCCCCTGATCCGCCATATTTCGGTAGAGCGTACGCTTGGAGTTATTCCCAACCTTGCCATTCATATGAACCGTGATGTCAATAAAGGACTGGAATTGAATAAGCAGACGGATCTTCTGCCGATTCTGGGACTTGAGAAAAAGGAACAGGAAAAGAGATTTCTCCATTTTTTAGCAAAGGAGTTGGGGACGAAACAGGAAAACATTTTAGATTACGAATTATGGGTATATTGCCGGCAAAGACCGCAGTATGCGGGGTTGGAGGGAGAAATGATTGTCTCCCCAAGACTTGATAACCTTACATCGGTTCAGGCATTGTTGACAGGGCTCATAGAGAGCCGGAGCGAGGAGGGCATCAATGTGGTTGCCCTATTTGATCATGAGGAGGTAGGAAGCCGTACAAAGCAGGGGGCAGGCTCTTTGTTGCTTACGATTTTCTTACAGCGGGTTCTAGAGGCTATGGGCAGGACTTCTGCCCAGATATCGTCAAGTTTATACGATGCATTTTTATTGTCTGTGGATGTGGCGCATGGTATGCATCCCAATCAAATGGGGAAAATGGATATTACCAATAAGCCGATACTAGGGAAAGGACTTTGCATCAAAGAGGCATCGTCTCAATCTTATGCTACGGATTGCGAGGCTGTGGCGGTAGTAGAGCAGATTTGCAGGAAAGAAAATATCCCTTATCAGAAGTTTGTTAATCGTTCAGATATGGTGGGTGGAGGTACGCTGGGAGCAGTCGCATCCGGTTTGCTGCCGATGCGCACAGTAGATATTGGCGTGCCGCTTCTCGCGATGCACTCAGCGGTTGAAACGATGGGAACAGAGGATATGTTGGCATTGACAGATTTGCTATGTGCTTATTTCCAGGCGGTGTGAGGTAGTTATGAAACAGAGAAAATGTAAAGAAGAAGGGTTAAAGAAGCGATACCGGCAAGCGGTTTGCGTGTTGATATTTGCATTGCTCTGGAGCAGTATCACAGGCTGTTCCCCAGAAGAATTACAAAAGTTCTTACCCGATGATCGTTATTTGCCGCAGGCACAGGAACCTGAGCAGGTGGCAAAAGAGCCTAGTCAGAAAAAAGCAGATACTCCCAAAGCAGAGCGTAAGCAAGTGAAGCCAATTCAAAAAATTTCGGTTGGCAAATACGCATATGAACAGTTAAATATGGAAGGGCAGACAGTGTATGACGAAATGCTTTCTACCATTTTGAGCCAGGAAGAAAAAATTTCTTTGTCTACCATAGATACGGAGGTCATGCGTCACGCTTATACAGCGTTGTGCAGTGATTATGGCGGTCTTTTTTGGGTAAACGGCTATGTGTTTACCAGGTACACCAAAGGAGACGAGCTGGTGAGTCTGGAATTTTCCCCCAAATATACGATGGCTAAAAATGAACGCCAGCAGATTCAGAAGCAAATTGACGCGGTTGTAGAGCAGTGGTTTGCAGGTATTTCTGTCAATGATACGGATTATCAGAAAGCGAAATATGTCTATGAACTTCTTGCCTTAAACACGGAGTATGTGGAGGACGCCGAGGAAAGTCAGAATATTATCAGTGTGTTTCTTGGGCGGCAGACTGTATGCCAAGGGTATGCTTGTGCCGTTCAATATATGTTGGAGCAACTGGGGGTTGAATGTACCATTGTATCTGGCAAGGCTTTGGGCGAGCCGCATGCATGGAACCTTATTTGTCTGGACGGAGAATATTACTTTATGGATGCTACCTGGGGGAATAATGGTTACCGGAACAAGGAAGGAGTGGAGACATCCTTTATCGACTATAACTACATGGCGATGACAACAGCGGAGATGCAGATGGGGCATGAGCCAGATATGGAGCTTGATTTGCCAAACTGTACGGCTGTGCTGAATAATTATTACATAAAAGAAGGAAACTACATTGAAGAGTGGCAGCCAGAGCATATCGGCGCTATGCTTTCCTGGGCGTGGGAAGAAAAAAAAGTGCTTACACTGCGGTTTTCAGATGACTCTTTGAAAGAACAGGCGTTTCAGTATTTTATCCAGGATGGCCATATTGCGGAATATTGTCCGGAAATCACGCAGGTCAATTATCTGGAAGACAGTTTATGGAAAGAAATTAGTTTTTGTTTTAACCAATAAAAAAGTCTTTTCAAACCTGAATATTTATGTTAGTATTAAGTGGTATTTAAAACTATGTAAAACAATCTCTTATAATTTGAAAAAGAATTATTAATATCGAATACAGTGAGGAGAAATACTACATAGAGCGGCTGGAGGGTATCACATGAATCTATACCTCAAAAACTACTTCGTGCGATAGCCCCAATCTTTGCCACATATTTGCAGAAAGATTCAGGAGGAACGACATGAGTTATAAAATTATAGTCGATAGTTGCGGTGAATTGCCGGCAAAACTAAAAGTGAGTGGACATTTTGAGACGGTATCTTTGGAAATTTTTGTGGATGATCACCGCATTGTGGATGATGAGAGCTTTGATCAGGCGGATTTTTTAAAGCGTATGAAGGAAAGCCCGAATTGTCCGAAATCTACCTGCCCATCCCCAGAACAGTATGTGAAGGCATATGACTGTGAGGCGGAGCATGTGTATGTTGTGACGCTTTCTGCACAGCTCAGCGGTTCTTATAATAGCGCTGAGCTGGGGAAGAAACTGTATTTGGAAGAAAAAGGAGCCAAGGATATTCATGTATTCAACTCGAAGTCGGCATCTGTAGGAGAGACTTTGATTGCCATGAAGATTCAGGAATATGAGGAAGCAGGGCTTGCATACGAAGAAATCATTGCTGGAACGGACAATTTTATCGAGGAATTGAATACGTCTTTTGTGCTGGAATCTTTAGAAGCGTTGCGTAAGAATGGAAGGCTTAGCAACATTAAAGCATTTGTTGCGGGCGCTTTGAATATTAAACCGGTGATGGGCGCTACGCCGGAGGGGACAATCTGCCAGCTTGGGCAGGCAAGAGGCATGGCGCGCGCGATAGACAAAATGATCAAAGACTTGGTCGAGAAGACGAAGAATCCCCAGGAGAAGATTTTTGCAATTTCTCATTGTAATGCGGCGAAACGTGCAATGGCGGCAGCCGAGAAGATTAAGGAAATTGGTAATTTTAAAGATGTGTTTGTGATTGATACGGCGGGAATCAGCAGTCTTTATGCCAGTGATGGTGGAATCATAATGGTTGTTTAAAAGGGCATGAGGATTTGACCTGAGGGGGGACCATATGGCATGAGGAGGGACCCAGCGAAGCTGGGAGGAGTCCTGATGCCTCTAACCGAGAGCAAAGAAGTAAAAAGCTGGGAGGAGCCCTGATGCCTCTAACCGAGAGCAAAGAAGTAAAATGGCATACTATATCAAAGAGCCCCCAGGGGATGTTTTGATATAGTATGCCATATGATGGTGAGCAGCCTTTTGGAAAACCAATGCGTGCAATGCAGGTATTCAGTTTTCCTCGTTGGCTGCTTTTTCCAGTGCAGACTCAATGGCATTCAGAAGAACCATGGAGGTGTACTGGTTGTCGTCTTCGTAAGAGATATCTTCCAGTGACTGCTTTTCATATATCTGCTGGCTCAGGTTATCCAGCGCCGGCTGCATGAGCGGATACATGGCGGCAGTAGTCTCATCCAGATTTACCAGGCTGATAGAATTGATATGGCTATCATCTACTACCACTTCCACGTCAATGGCATTGTCATTTAGTTGTATGGAAGAAGTGTAGACCCCCGCTGTATATGCCATTGTTTCCTTTGTATCTTTGTCTTTGCCGTTCGGCAGGAACATAAAGATTAGCAGTATAATCAGAAGAATTCCCAGTGTGGCGAAGATTGCCGTATAAACCAGTTCTTTGAGGTGCAGAACAACAATTTTTGTTTTAGAACTCACAGGACTCCTCCTTAATGTCTCTTTAATTTACTATATGAGACGAGAGGGGAGAATATGAGAGAAGATTTTTTTAGAAATTTGTATTTTTTCCTTGACATAGAAATAATGATGATGTATAATTCTACTTGTGTTTGACAGATACACAATATGCGATAGTGGCGTAGTTGGTAACGCGCGACCTTGCCAAGGTCGAGACCGCGGGTTCGAGCCCCGTCTATCGCTTTTTCTTTGCCCTGATATGAGGGTACTAAGGATCTCGCAGATGAGATTCTTTTTTCAGGCAAAATGACACTGCCGCTTTAAAGTGATAAAGTATAGGGTTAGGAATAAAGCAGACAAGTCAGCATACTATTTTGTTTTTGTAAAAAGACACGTTCATGCTTTCACGTGATAGAATTTTTCCTAAATAATAAAAAAAGAAAAATGCGTGGGAAGAAATATACGTTATGGCAAATATTTAGTTGAGGAGTACAAGATGGTAGTAGATTTTCATACACATATTTTTCCTGAGAAAATAGCGGGAAAGACAATTACATATTTAGAGGAAAAAGCACATATTAAAGCTTTTGGCAATGGCACGGAAGAAGGACTGATACGTTCCATGGAGGAGGCTGGTGTGGATGTGTCGGTAGTCCTGCCGGTGGTTACGCGGCCAGAGCAGTTTCATACGATTAACGATTTTGCAGCACAGTTAAACGAGAAGTATCAAGATAAGCGGACGCGTCTATGGTCTTTCGGGGGCCTTCACCCGGATTCTGCGGATTACAAAGAGGAACTTCGCACAATCAAGAAATTAGGTTTATTGGGCATCAAGCTCCACCCGGATTACCAGGATACCTATTTTGATGATATCAAGTATATGCGGATTCTTGATTATGCTTCGGAGCTTGGGCTTGTGAGCGTTGTCCATGCCGGAGTGGACGTCGGTTTTCCGGACAATGTGCGCTGTACGCCGCGGCAAATCCTCCGGGTTGTAAGAGAAGTTTCGCCTAAGAACCTGGTGCTGGCGCATTATGGCAGCTTTGATATGTGGGAGGAAGTAGAGGAATTGCTGGCGGGGAAAGACGTCTGGCTGGACACGGCGTTTACCGCTGGCTATATTAAGGATGAAGTTTTTGTGAACATATTGAAAAAACATGGCGCAGACCGAATTTTGTTCGCTACGGACAGTCCATGGAGCGGACAAAAGGAATCCTTGCAATTTCTCAGAAGCCTCGCCATTGAAAAAAAAGATCTAGACAAAATACTAGGGCAAAATGCTGGGAAGCTGAACGAACAGGCTTTTACAAATTTGCCGGATAAGGAGGAGAAAACGTGTTAGTGAAAATTATTTTTTTAGTCTTGTTTTTTGCAGTGATGGTTGGCGTGGGGCTGTATTCGCGGAAACATGCCACCAATGTAGATGATTTCGTGCTGGGCGGCAGAAGCGTAGGTCCATGGCTGACGGCGTTTGCCTACGGGACGTCTTATTTTTCAGCGGTTGTGTTCGTTGGATATGCCGGGCAGTTCGGCTATAAATACGGACTTGCATCTACCTGGATTGGCATTGGCAATGCAGTGATTGGTTCGCTGCTTGCCTGGGTAGTGTTGGGCAGGCGTACCCGGATTATGAGCAACCATTTGTCGGCAACGACTATGCCGGATTATTTTGGAAAACGTTATAACAGTAAAGCGCTGAGGATTGCGGCGTCCGCCATTGCCTTTGTATTCCTGATTCCCTATACCGCGTCCGTGTACAACGGTTTGTCAAGGCTGTTTGGTATGGCGTTTGACATTCCCTATGAGGTGTGCGTAATCGTTATGGCAATTTTGACCTGCGCTTATGTAATCCTGGGCGGTTACATGGCGACGGCAATCAATGATTTCATTCAAGGTATTGTTATGCTGGGCGGAATTGTAGCTGTTATCGCAGCGGTTTTAAACGGACAGGGCGGTTTTCTGAATGCAGTCAAGTCTCTTGCCGAGATGGAAAGCGATGTAGCGGTAACGATGGGGCAGAAAGGTGCATTTACTTCTTTCTTCGGACCCGATCCCTTAAATCTTTTGGGTGTTATTATTCTGACATCCCTGGGAACCTGGGGCCTGCCGCAGATGATACATAAATTTTATACGATTAAAGATGAGAAATCCGTGCAATCGGGCACGATTATCTCCACGGTTTTTGCGATTGTTGTTTCCGGCGGCTGCTATTTTCTGGGCGGTTTTGGACGGTTGTTTGACACGGCGGCAATCCATAAAGAAGATGGAAGCGTGATTTTTGATGCGATTATCCCTTCCATGCTGTCTACGCTGCCGGATATTCTGGTGGGTATCGTGATTGTGCTGGTATTGTCAGCGTCCATGTCTACGTTGTCTTCCCTGGTGCTGACTTCAAGTTCTACGCTGACACTGGACTTTTTGAAAGACAATATTGTGAAGAATATGAGTGAAAAGAAGCAGATTTTATACATGAGAATTCTGTTGGTATTCTTTATTGTGTGCTCCGTGGTATTGGCGCTCTTCCCGCCTAAGTCTATTGCACAGTTTATCGCGCAGCTTATGGGCATTTCCTGGGGCGCGCTGGCAGGAGCGTTCTTGGCGCCGTTCCTGTACGGCTTGTATTGGAAAGGTGTGACAAAGGCGGCAGTGTGGGCAAGCTTTGTCTGTGGAATCGGCATCACAGTATCAAATATGTTCTTCTCCTACATTGCGTCACCGATTAACGCAGGTGCAATTGCTATGGTTGCCGGATTGATTGTTGTGCCGATTGTCAGTCTATTGACACCTAAGATGGCGAAGAAGGACGTTGATGAAATTTTTAGCTGTCTGGAAGAGCAGGTTACGGTGGATCAGAAGATTGCGTTACCTAAGAGGAAATAAGGCGGCGGTTTGGAAGAATGGTGCATAATAGTAGAAGAATCCAGCAGTCGCGTTGACATATCAGCGTTTGTGTGATAATTAATTCTAAAACCTTTATGATTATGAAAGAATTGGGAAACGATGGACTCTGACGGCGCACAAGAAGATGAATGGGCTTGGTGGATGAAAGGAGCGTATGACAATGGAGGTTTTAGAAATAACAGAGAAAGAACAGGCTGCAAATATGATTGACATTTATACGGATTTGCAAAGGATTCAGAAAGCGGAGGATTGAGACAAGGAATTATCTAACCAGCTTCGTAAGACGAAAGCCAAATTAGAAGCTTTTGGAATTGTAACTGAGAATTTAATTATTGAGTAGATATATCACAGCATTAGGAAAAAAGAAATCCGGACGATTCAAATTAATCTGAGTTATCCGGGTTTCTTTTTGAACGAATCGCAGCTTGTAATTTATGTTAGTGCGACAGCCTCCGGCAGTAATCACGCTCCGTCTCAATCATGCATTCTGCAATTAGAAAAACTGAGAAAATAATCGTTATTTACCGGCGGAGGGCAAAAATTTTCTTTCCTGGATGTCAAAAATACGCTCATGTTCCCCGGTGTCATCCGCCCAGGTGACGACAGCCTGGGAGCGGTCTTTATTCAGAGAAATATTGCGATAGATTTTTCCGTTTAAATCGGAAAATTCCCATGTTTTTTCTGTGGAGCCATCCAGGTAGAAAAGCGTGCATCCCTGGATGGTTTCTCTGCCATCTGCGTCAATTTCAGTGGCGACTTGCAGCGCATATTTCCCCGCGTCCACATAGTGTCCTTCGGTCTGAGGGACAGCGGCGGTACGGCTGTAGTCTCCTTCTAAGGCGGTGATTTCCCCGTTTTCATAGATGGGATATTCATAGATAGAAAATTCCTTGCCGAAAGCCAGCCGGGAAGTATTATCAAAATTTGCGGGCAGGTGAGAAGTGTCAAAATGCACATCCTCAGAGGAACAGTATTCCGTGAAAATATAGTGGATGGTGTGGCTTTCTTCCATAAGCAGCGCGTATTCCCAGATATGATTTTTGCTGATCGCTACATAAGCAGGATAGGAAAAGTCCGTGCAATCGTCAAAATAGACTTGTTTCGCATGGGCGCCAATCTGTTTGCGGACAGAGCGGATGCGGGAAATTTCCTGTGCATAATCGCCCGGCGTATAGGTACAGGCGAGATGAATCTGCGCGGTGGGGAAGTTGAAGGTGTCCCGCCAGTAATAGTAGAATTCCGCATGCTCAGCAGACGGATTAATTTTGTCAGGGAACAGCAGAAGTCCGCTGTGAATAGGCTTCTCCCAGCATTTCTCATAATCTGCGGCGTTTTCATAGGTGGTAGGTGCAGAACCGAAAAAGAATGCATATGCGAGCCAGGCGAGAAGCCCAAGGCAGAGGAGAAAGCCCACGGCAGCGCCGATGAAAATAGCGGGAAGTAGTTTCTGGGAAGCGTTTTTTCGAGAGGGCGGTGTGTTTGCAGAAAGTTCGTAGTATGTTCTGTTTTTGTACATAGATAGCAGCCTCCTTGTATAATCCATTTGTTAAACAAGCAATAAATTATTGTTGATATTGACAGTAGGGCTTTGCCTGGTTTTCCGGCGGTGAGCCGAAGTTTCCATAATCCAGCGGAAGGTAAGATTCGTCAAATATGATTTCGTCCCTGGCGATATTTTCCAGGGAAATGTACACAATTCGCTGCTCTTCATCTAAAAAGATGGCGTATTCGCAGGCAGTATTTGCATAGAGCATTGTGTAACAGGCGGGCTGGGCAAACAATGCTTGCGTCATATCAGGCTGTGCAATGGCTGAGAGCCGCTGTTTTTCCGCCGCGTATTCCGCCAGTGTATAGCTGCAATCCAGATAGAGCTGTAAGGAGGTAAAAATGGAACTGCTGTCGCACTGATAGTAGTACTCGTTTACAGATTTGCAGTCCGATAAATCGGGAGGGAAAATGGAGAAAGCGGAAATTCCCTTGTAATCTTCCCATTGGTGGTATTTGGCCAAGGAATGTGTGCGGACGCTCTGCTGTTTGGTGAGGCGTTTCCGTAAATGATTTGCCCCATAAGTCATATTTAGGATAAGCAAAGCAAAGAGCAGGACGCCTATAAATACGCCCAGGATTGCAGCCTGAAATAACCGGCGGTAACGTTTCAGGTAGGATGCTTCTGCTAGAAAAGCGGCGGAAGTAGAAGCAGTGTCAGCGCATGTCGCGGAATCAATAGCAGAATGCGCAGCAAAACCGGCCGAGGATAAAAGATTGCGGCAGTGCGGACATTCTCTCAAGTGTGCCTCTACAAGTTCCGTGGAAGCCGGAGAGGTCAATCCTTCCCGGTAGGAGGGATATAAAGTTGTGGTAATGGAACAGATCATCTCGTATTGTTTCATAATAGTTCTCCCAAAGACATTAATCATTTTTTATCGTCTCATGGCGTTAGAACAAGAGCGCCACAATGCCTGCTGCTGTGAGGATGGAACAGGCGACGCCTAAGGCCAGGCGGATATAGTATTTGCGGCGGAAATGAATTGGCGGGGTGTCGGGCGGAACGGATGTCGGTTCCTTGAAGTCTTCTTGTATCATTTCCAGCAGATTTCTACAATGGTCACAGCATTTCACATGCTTTTTCACCAAAGCAAATGCAGGCAGTTGCGTATCGTTGTCCTGGATGGAAGATAGCTTTTCGTGGTGTTCAGGACTAGAAACAGACGGAAGGTTTTTGTGTTGCGCATAAAAGGGCAGCAAATCCGCAACGATTTCGCAAGTATATTTTTCTAATATTTTAGATGATGTCATCGCCTAGCGTCTCCTTTAATTTTTTGCGTCCGCGAAAAAACGTAACCCGCGCCCAGTTTTCGGAATGTCCGAGAATGTCGCCGATTTCCCGAAAGGACAGTTCCCCGACAAGTCGGTAGAGCAGCACTTTTTGGCTTACGGCTTCCAGTTGTTGGATTGCCTCAAGCGCTTTGCGGCTTTGCAGGCGGCTTAAGGCAGTCTTTTCTGTGTCGGATTTGGAGATTAGATGCTGGAAAAGGAACTCTTTTGAATTCTGTTCTAACGATGCTTCCAGGGAAATCTCTTTTCGGTAACGTTTTTTCTGTAGCTCATGCATCCACACATGCCGGGCGATCTGGCATAGCCAAGTGGGTATGGCACATTCCCCGCGGTAGCGATGGACGCTTTTCACAGCTTGATAGAAAGTTTCCTGGCACAATTCTTCTGCCAGAGAATCGTTTCGTCCGGTGAGACAGCGCAGGTAGCGGTAAACCGTATGAAAATATTGTTGGTAAATTTGTTCCATGTCCTGCATGATGCGTCCTCCGGTGAATTTGTTCTATGTCCTGCATGATACATCCTCCGCTAAATTCAGATGTCCTTTACAGCGGTTCTATATGATTAGTCCTTTCAGGAAAAGATTCGTTACAGGGAATTTCAATTTGTACAATATAATCTTCCATGCGGTCTACGACCGTTTCGTTGATGCCCATTTCATAAGAGTAGCCGGACAGAGTTAATCCATGGCAGTTTGCGAAGGCAAGGATTTCCTGATAGCGCAGGGGGAGGTTCTTCCAGTCGCCCTTGTGGAATGCCCGCAGGTATTTGCCGCCGGGCTGGATGTGATGATGTTGTTCTGCGAGGAAAGGGATTTCGATAAATATTTTGTTATAGTTGTCAAAGTTGCCGCTGTATAAACTGTCGACGGGAATCATGGAGCCGTAATTGGCGTCATGAAGCCGCCCGAGATGGTATTTTTCTGTTTCTGCGGTAACCATTTCCACCGCCTCTTCAAAAGAAGTGTTTTCGTCAATATCAACGGTAATCAGGCAGCGTTCTTCCTTTTCAATGATGGCGATTTCGGACAAATCTATTGTCAATAGTGTGTTCATGTTTTGTTGATGTTTGTATAGCGTTTGTTTCACTGCCTGCAAATGGGTAATGCTGCGTTGTAAATCTTCTATTTTTTCATCCAGCAGGAATTTGAGGTTGGCAGCGGAGCGGTTTTGCATAAATTCCTGTATTTCGTTTAGGGACACATTCAGTTCCCGCAGCAACAAAATGGTCTCTAAAATGGGGCTTTGGCGGTAAGTGTAGCAGCGGTAGCCGTTTTCCGGGTTGATAAATGCAGGCTTAAAAAGCCCGATTTCGTCATACCACATTAACGTTTTCTTGTTAATTCCGTGCATGGATGCGAATTGCCCAATCGTGAGCGGCTTGTCTTTTTCATTCATTTTCCAATTCCCCCTTGACTGTACAGTTACTGTACGGTTTATAGTACTATATACAGAGAAGAAAAACAAGAGAAAAAAGAAAGGAAAAAGGTGGAAGGAAATGGAAAATAATCATGCATATGAAAAACCAGTTACACTGCAAAATATTTTAAAGTTTGCCATACCAACGATTGCTATGTCATTGTTTATGTCTTTTTATACAATGGTAGACGGCTTATTTGTCTCCAATTTGATTGGCACGGACGCGCTGTCGGCAATCAATTTGACAGCTCCGGTTATCCAGCTTGTCACTGCAATTTCCACAATGCTGGCAACCGGCGGAAGCGCGGTGATTATGAAGAAAATGGGTGAGAAAAAATGTGAAGAGGCGAAGGAGGATTTTACCTTCCTGATTCTCGTAAATGTCTTTGTCGGGGCGGTGATGTGCGCGCTCGGATATTTGGTGATGGAAGGGATTTTTGCCGGCATGAATTTATCCGTGGCTGTGGCAGGGTATTGTGTGGAATATTTGAGCCGCTACTTGTTGTTTACTATTCCGATCTTGCTGATGAACAATTTTACGCTCTACATGATTGCCAGTGAGAAAGCGACGCTTTCTCTCCTCTGTTCCGTGGCAGGCGGCGTCTTGAACATTGTGCTTGATTACGTGTTTATTTCTGTATTTGCTATGGGAATCAGCGGCGCGGCAATCGCCACGGGCATGGGCTATTCTGTGACAGCGGTTGTGGGCTTGTTTGTGTTCAGCAGGAAAAGCAATTTCCTGCATTTTAAGAAACCGTCCTTTCGTCTGCGGGTTCTGGCCCATGCAGCTACCAACGGCTGCTCGGAAATGGCAACTGCGCTTGTCACCGGGATTATTACAATGATGTTCAACTGGACAATGCTTCACTACGTGGGAGAAAACGGCGTGGCGGCTGTAACAATTATTATGTATGTGCTGATGTTTGCAAGTTCCCTGTATACCGGATATTCCTACGGTGTGGCGCCGATGCTCAGTTACTATCATGGGGAGCGCAGTCATGCCAAGTTAAAAAAATTAGTAGCGGTCAGCCTGAAAGTGATTGCTGTTATCTCCGTGTTGACGGCGGCGTTTTCCTTCTGCTTTACGGAGCCGTTGGTATCTATATTTGCCCGCCCGGATAACCCGGTGTATGAACTGGCTGTGACTGGAAATAGAATCTGCACGATTGCCTTATTGTTTATCGGCTTCAATATTTTTGCCAGCGGCATGTTTACTGCATTGTCAAACGGCGTGGTTTCGGCTGTGTTGGCATTTTCCAGATCGTTTGTATTCATGTTGATTACGATGTTGCTATTGCCGGCAATTTTAGGCGTCAATGGAATTTGGCTGGCAACGCCTGTGGCGGAATTGATGGCGGTGGCTTTGTCTGCTGGGATGTTTTTCAAGTATCGGAAACGGTATGGGTATTGAGGGGCAAAGATTAAAAGATAAATACCAGCGAAGCATATTTTTCGCTACTGGTAAATGAGGTTGCACAGATTTTTTTGCAGGAGAAAGATTGTGGTTGTTTTTCTCGTTGATTTCTTTTATTATATAGATGCACGTGATAGTATGTCATGAATGTTGGAGCAACCTCATTATCATAAAGGAGGAATTTAATATGCCATTTACAGAAATATGTATTTATCAAGTCAAACCGCAAAAGGTTGAGGAATTTGAAGCGTTAATGCTTGAAGTAAAAAGTTTTTTGGAAAAACAGGAGGGTCTGCTGTTGCTTCGGCTCATCAAAAGAGGGTATCGCATAGATATGGAGCAAATTAGAGAAGGGCTTTCTCCCCGCCCAATTACCCGTGTTGTAAAAAGCGTTAAGTACATGCTTTATTGGGAGTTTGATACGAAAGAGAGCTATGGAATTGCCCAAAAGAACCTCTATGATAGCTATTGGAAGTCCATTGAAAAGTGCTTGGTCGTTCCGCATGATAAATATTTGGGAGAGAGGTTGTTTTGATTGTATTTTTATTGTGCTTTTAAGGCATATTTTGCTGGAAAAGCATAGAAGATACTTTCTATGAACTAACTGGAAACTTCAAGAATTTTTAAGATGGAAATTGATAGAGTTGCTCGTATAATGATTAGAAAAATATTACGGGGAATAAGAGTATATTAAGAAATTTATTCATTTAGAATAAGCGAAAGTTATGGGCGAAAAATAGATAACCAAGAAGAGATTATAAGGAAAATTTGTAAAAGTTTAAAGATAGTAAGAGAAGTATAAGAACAATGGATTTCAAGAAATTAATGATGTCAAAAGAATATGATTTCCTACGTAATAATCCACGGCTGGGAAGCCGTATGATACTGCTGGGGTTAGGCGGAAGTTATGCCTATGGGACGAACCAAGAAAGTAGCGACATTGATTTTCGTGGGGTTACATTGCCGCTAACCTCTGATTTGTTAGGGATGACCAGTTTTGAGCAATATGAAGATGCGCATACGGACACGGTAATTTATTCTTTTAATAAAATTGTAAAATTACTGTTAGTTTAAATTCTGTGCACAATGCCCTTGCAGATTTCCAGCGCAGGTATGGCGATTATGAGTATGGAACGATGAAGCTGTATGTGGACAAGGCGGTGACGCCGGGCATGGAAACGGAGATTTTTGTGGATGCCAGACAGTCTCATATGCCGCTCAGAGAGTATCAGAAAATGTTTGTTACCATGAATAATGTAATTCGGGATTACGATAAAATTGGCAAACGCAATAAAAAGAAGGATGACAACCATCTCAACAAACATGCGATGCATTTAATCCGTCTGTTCATGATGGCGATTGATATTTTAGAGCGGGGACAGATTAAAACGCATAGGAAAGATGATTTGCCGCTGCTGATGAAAATCCGCGAAGGTGGTTTTATGCAGGAGGACGGAACGTTTGCCGGGGAATTTTATGAGATTCTTGCCGATTACGAGAACCGTTTGCAGGAGGCTGTACAAAAGAGCGCGCTGCCGGATAATCCGGATATGGATAAGGTGGAAGCATTTGTAGAATCTGTAAACAGAAGGGCGATAGAATGTTGATAATGATGGAATCGGTGGCAGGTTCGTACATACCAAACTGAAAAGTAAGTATGAGATATTATATGATTTGGGCAATAAATCAATTGTTTTTGTGTCCTGTTTTTAGTAAAATAAAAGCATTTGGAAGAGGAGAAAAAACAAATGAGAACTGATATGGAGCCGGAAAATGCTGTGGGAGATGAATTTTAGACGCAATGGGCTGTTTCGGATATTAACAGGGAAAGGATGTTCCTCTTTCTGTAACCTTCAAGCATTACAGTATTCATTGAAAATGAGGTGAACGTAAAATATACGGAAGGGAAACAGACACTATGCCCGGCTTCTTTACAATCGCCCTTGCTGCGGATGCTTTCTGACGCTGACCGCCAGATAATTTATAAGGATTCTTGATATTTCCGCTCGTAGGCGTATCTATTGTGGAAAGAACATTGAGCAGCGTGGTCTTTCACGAACCGGATGCCCCCATAATTCCTATTCATAGCGCAATCTAATTTGATAAGCATAGTTATTTTTTATTTTAAGGAAGTCGTGTTGTAGAAATACAGCAGGGCTTTTTATAATCTTATGGGAAAGACCTTGTCACGCTAAACAAACAATTTTAAATGGAGGAGAAAGATGAGTAAAATATACGGATATGTGCGCGTGTCAAGCATGGAGCAGAACGAAGGCCGCCAGATGATTGCGTTAAATCAGGCAGGGATTGCCGCCGGAAATATTTTTATGGACAAACAGTCAGGGAAAGATTTTCACAGAACCAATTATAAGAAAATGGTATCACTGTTACAGAATGGGGATTTGCTCTATATCATGAGTATTGACCGTCTGGGGCGCAACTATGCGGAAATACAGAACCAGTGGCGCATACTCACGAAAGAAATCGGCATTGACATCTGCGTGCTTGATATGCCGCTTTTAGACACGAGGAACGGAAAAGATCTTATGGGGACGTTTATTGCGGATTTGGTATTGCAGATACTGTCTTTT
This sequence comes from uncultured Lachnospiraceae bacterium, assembly GCA_947565425.1. Taxonomy (GTDB): domain Bacteria; phylum Bacillota; class Clostridia; order Lachnospirales; family Lachnospiraceae; genus Petralouisia. The sequence continues at coordinate 4,309 of CANOFW010000037.1, read as the reverse complement.
GTGGCAGAGAATGAAAGGGAAAATATCAGGAAACGTCAGGAACAGGGCATTGCCGCTGCAAAGAAACGCGGCATCCGGTTTGGCAGGCCCAAAACACATATACCGGATAATTTTGGTGAAATTGTTCATAAGTGGGAAAGTGGACAGATAAAGTTTGGCGATGCAATACAGGAATGTAATATGAGTCAAGCCACGTTTTACCGGCGTTTGCGGGAATACCGTATCGGTAGGAAGACGTGAAAAAGACTATCAAAAGGTATGCTTTTTGATAATTTTTGTTACATCTACCAAAAAGTGGGCAAAGAGGCTTGAACAAGAAATGAGAATCTGACAATGAGTTTCTCATATCATTTATTATTCCATATGATAGATTGTATGGTTGTTTTTTAGTTTGCAGATAAATGTTGAAATGTTTCTATAGGCCTTGCAATAGATAATTTAGAAAGAAGAATTATCAAGGTAAGAAAAGAGTTCCAAGATGATGAGTTGAAGGCGCTGGATTTTTATCAGGAAGTGTAAAGGAGGAAAATATATCATGCAGGTAGTAGCTCATAATTTGGTTTCACAGTTTATAAGCCGCCAATTAAATGTGACGACGGAAGAAAAACGCAAAACATCAGAAAAATTATCTTCTGGTTATCGGATTAATCGAAGCGCAGATGATGCGTCGGGGCTTGCCATATCAGAAAAGCTGCGGTGGCAGATTCGGGGATTAGACAAGGCGTCTACGAATATTTCGGATGGAATTTCTATCGGCTAGGTGGCAGATGGGGCGCTAAATGAAGTGCATGACATGCTGCATAGGATGAATGAACTTGCGGTGCAGGCCGCCAACGATACCAACACAAAATATGACCGGGAGGCAATTCAAAATGAAATAGAAGCCCTGGTGGATGAAATTGACCGGATTGGGGAGGATACGGAATATAATAGCATGAGCGAGTTTGACGGATGGGCCGGTTTATCCGGGAAGCCGAAATTACCTGAATTTAGGCGTGGAATTGACGGAGGATTACTCAGACGCCAGGTTTGATTTGATTTATGGGCGCGGGAGCACCTCACATTCCTCTGTAAAAGTGGAATATGAGGATGATAATGGAAATACGGTTACTGTAATTAAGGATTTGGACTTCTGTGTCTATACAAAGAATGCAGATTATCTGGCTCAAAATTCTCCTTATATATATGGCATGGATGCATTTAATGGTGGAAACAGCTTCTCTATTGTAGATGTAGATGACGCCCTTCCGTTTTCTGTAAAAGTAGCATGGGAAAGCCGGGATTTATATTTATTAGAAACTGTTTCGATTGGGAATTGGGGATATGATACCTATGACTGGGGATATTATGATAACCTGCCGGGAAACTTAGGTGGAAATACGGATGGCAGGGATTTGGCATTTAGTTTGATATTTAAAGGAACTTTGAGTGGCAACAATGCCAACATGCCTGGGTATGCAAATTTAGGTATTTTTACCTACGGCTTCACCCAGACCAGCACCGATTCCAATTTAGCCGGTGTCCCCATCACCTACCACAACACCCCAAAAGTGCATGTGGACGTTCTGGATTTGTGGATTCAGGCAGGCGCAGTCGAGGGCAGTGGAATGTTTATTTCCATAGGCGCAATGGACAGCGGTATTTTAGGCGTCCGGGGATTAGACGTGACGTCCTATGAAAGCGCCCAGCGAGCGATAGAGCGCGTAGGAGATGCAACCGAAAAGATTTCAGAGCAGAGGAGCGCTATCGGCGCCCAGCAAAACCGCCTGGAACATGCCAGGGCAATTGACGATAATATCAGCGAAAATTCCCAGGCCGCAGAATCCCGCATCCGCGATACGGATATGGCGACGGAAATGGTCAATCAGGCAAAGCATAGGATATTAGAGCAGGCGGGCCAGTCCATGCTTGCACAAGCCAATCAGACTCCCAATGGAGTTTTGCAATTATTAAACCTGCAATAGCAAAGCCCGGAGGGAGTCGATAGTCCATTGAGAGAATCACAGGAACCGAAATCATACATACATTTAGAGGCAGCGTATCCCCATAAGCTGCTTTTGTGCATGAAAGAAATCTGCGGTGGCAGTAAAGATTCATTGCGGGACCAGGAAGAATGTCTAAAAGCATTCCATGAACTATTTCCTGACTGCCAAGAAGAATGGAACTTTCTGAAAACTGCCTATGAGAAAAAGGTAATAGACGATTTTTTTGCGGCAGACGGGGCACCCTACTGGCAGAAGAGAGTGACAATCCAGAAAAACCTTCTCATGCTGCTAGGGATTATGACGGAACGCAGTGCGGCGACACTGCTGGAAAGTTTGATGTTCATCTTCCGTTGGAATTTTTTTGTCAAGTTCAAGCGCAGATGAGATAATAGGGAAGAAGAACAGGCACATTTCCATACCAGTATGGGAATAGGCCGTACACAAAAGCTGCCGGAGATTTCTTTCACACAGAAAAAGAATGCTGACTTGGAATCAGGACATGATGATGCAGGTTTGCCGGAACATGATGCAGTACCGGAACATAAAGAAACCGAAGGGGAAACTTTGGTGGAAGAAAAATCACAGGCATTAAACATTCCGCCTGATGCCATGTCCCGGCTGGAAGATGAGGATTATGAACATACCGGGAACGTGCTGGAGCAAAGACCGGAAGAAGTAAAATTTTATCAGCAGATGAGCCTTTTACAGCGGCGTGTACTAGAAAAGGCACTTTCGGGGGATGCAGAAAGCCAGTATGAGATGGGAGGGTATTACGCCGACCGGTCAGGATGCCATCAGGATTACCCGGAAGCAATCCGCTGGTATGAGGCGGCTGCTGAAAAAGGAACGGAACGTGCGCTTTTTGAAATCGGAAGGATATACGATATCAATGGCATCGGCATGGAGGGGGAAAAGGATAAGGCATTGAAAATATACAGAAAACTTGCGGTCCGTGGTTATCCCACGGCCCAGTGTGTCCTGGGAATGAAATACCGCCTGGGTGACGGAGTCGTGGAAGATCTAAAAGAAGCCGCCAAATGGCTGGAACGGTCAGCCATGCAGGGGCATGATGCGGCAATTCGTAATCTGGCGGATTTGTACCGTTCTACTGGGGAACTGAAAAAGGCGGAAAAATGGTACGGCATAGGAGCTGCAAATGGGGATGAGTATTGCATCCGAGGATTTGGGAAAAAAGTGTACCACTGAGAGGATTGTCGTTTTAACGATTGAAAATGGTGAGGCCCGTGAGCCTTTGATATAAAATTTGCACCAACCACTAGCTTTTCTTAGTCTAGCCATTTATGTGAGGAGGAAGATTTCTATTATTTATTATGAAAACAAGGATTATATTTTTTGAGATATTGTAAAAGGGCAGCCTGTATCTGGGGCTGCTCTTTTGATATTCAGATATTCTCTTAGATGTGCCGATTTCTTATATTTTTGTTATCTTGTTCTATAAATATCCTTTAGAAAGAGATACTCACATCAGTTTATTGATTGACATGGGGTTCTCGGCGGTGGCGATTGTCGACCGTGTGGGGCATGAGAGCATTGAAATCACTTACCGTTAAGCACAATTGTTTCCATCAAAGCAGGCAGAAATGGCAGACAGGCTTGACGATTTAGGAAAGGGGGATTTTTGATATGTCGGCAAGGAATTTAGTGTGGCTGACGGAGGTTCCTGTTGCAGAAAGAGAAACGAATTGGCAACGCCGCTTAATGTGGACTATTGTAACGAGAACATCAAGAAAGTGTATCATGAGCTATTTGATGAAGCATTGCAAAGATACAATGAAAAGCAGACGAGGGCAGACCGCTGTATTGTCGATTACTACGAGAAGATACGGAGTTTAAAGCAGGAAAAGCCATTCCATGAACTGATTTTGCAGATTGGGGATAAGGAAAATATGGGTGCGGGAAGTGAGAACCTAAAAACACTTGAGTAGGTGCTTGACACTTCGCCAGAATACCAGTTGCCAGAACCGCAGGGGTTGATGGCGGCGAAGTCGTATAAGAATAAAGTGGCAGAGCCTTTGGCGCTAAAGCTGAAATTGCTTGTTAAAACAGCTCTTATAAGGAGTTTTGAAGCGTGGGACAGCTACTATCGGCTGAATGTCCCAAACAGCAATCTCCATCGTGAAAATGAGGGGTTAAGGAAAGTCAATGAGAAACTGGCAGGGGAGAATGAAAACCTCCGTGCGGAAAACAAAAATTATAAGTTGCTCCGTAAGACATTTGGAAGTAAGCAGATGGACAGCCTTTTGGAGCAGGCAAAAGCGGCGCAGAAGTCAAAACAGCGTGATAAACGCTTTAAAAACAACAAA
>CANOFW010000036.1 GCA_947565425.1 uncultured Lachnospiraceae bacterium | reverse complement strand
ACCAAGAAGGCCCGAAAGAGCTTGGATTTGGCTGTGTGAATTTTTGAAGGTACAGGAGAACCGATAGTTTGTATATATAATTGTATAATCCTCGATAGCTCAATGGTAGAGCACGCGGCTGTTAACCGCGGGGTTGTTGGTTCGAGCCCAACTCGGGGAGTTCTTTGATATGTAGCTCTTCGTATCAATATTATTTCGGTGTTTTAACTGTTAATGTAAATTAATACATTATTCTGAAGAGAAAAGGCAAAATAATTAACGCGGCATATGGTATTATGAAACATTCGAAAATATTATGCGGAGGGGGAAGTATGAAAAAATTTTATGAGAGATTTAATGAATTAGTTGAGGAGGAAGGATATATCGTTACTTTGTCCTCGGAAAGAGCGGACGCGCCGGGAGAGTCACAATGGTTGAATTGCAGACCAGAAGAGTTAGCAATTGTTGGCATTGTGCCGATGACGGGAGAGGGCGTAGACGCAGAGGTAGATGATATTTCATTTGCCAGAGAATAATTTAGTGAAGAGGAATCTGAAAGACGGAGTTTGATACTAAGCTTCGTCTTTTTTGTAATAGAGGGATAAGGTATAGGAGAGGTTCTTGACAAAAGTTACAGGGGAGAAAAATGACAGTAAAGGAGCAAATTAAGAAAAAGTTTGCTGATATATGGAGGCGAACTACGAAAAAGCTTGATGGTTTTCTAAAGAAACTAAATAATAATTACAAATACAGGATAAAGCTCTTAAAGTTTTTACATATTAATGCTAAATACAGATGTTTTGTAGATGCTATAGTAGTAGCTTTTGCAGTTGTAATACAAGTTGTTATCAGTGTACGTCCTCCTGATTTTTTAAGTAATGCTTTTTTTCAACATATAAGAGATACATCTTTGATGATTAGTATGGCTTCCACAATAGGATTGAGTACAGTCGTTGTTTTTGGATTTAATTTAGGGAAGTCTGTACAGCAATCTTGGAGAGGAACGATTAGAAAGCACGGATTAGAAAATTTGATAGGAGCGGTTGTACCAGAAACCAATATTAACTATTGGCAGTTAATACTTCTGGTCATTTTGTATATATGCATAGCGACAGACTGGTGCGCATTCTTTTATATTTTGCTGGTATATGATGTAATATTATATTTATTATTGTTACTTGAGTGGTGGTCGTTAGAAACGGCGGGCTATGCATGTATAAAAGATTATTATCGGAAAATGAGCGCAAATAAAAAGAAAGATTTTCTTAGTAAAATTTTACAAGGCTCAGTTGAAAACAGTGGGCAAGTGAATATGAGAGCATTAAAGACGTATTTTGATCTATTGTATCTTTATTTGGAAGAAGATATTGAGGAAAACACGTTTTCTGAGCATACGGGGAATGGTGAAAAAAGACGTATAGATACGATTAGCTTGGAGGAGTTTTATGATAGGGCAAAAGGACCTTTTTATGATACAATGCGAAACCTAGTTCTTGAAAGAAAAGAACAGGCTTATTTGGTATTATCGTTAATTCGGGAATTCTGTGACATGAAAAAAAAGGAAATAGAAAAAGACCAAACGCAAATTATGTTTTCAATAATGATTGAATATGCATTAGATAAGGGGGAATATCTTGATATTGACGTAATTTATAAAGGATTAGCAAATTGGTCGGACCAAAGTATAAGTTTAAGGTATTGTATTTCTATAGCAAGACTGGAGTTTTTATATATTGCGAATCATAATGTAAACAGGATATATTGGAGTAATAGTGTATTTTCTTTATATTATCCAGTGAAAATAGATTCTGCATATTTGGATGTAATCCCAACGCTCTGGTATTTATGGTGCTGTAAAGAAAATGTTTCTTTTTTATTACTGGCAAAAAATTTAGATAATTTGCTCAAAATATTTGAAAATGATACTGAAAATTTTCATGAGTCAGATACGAAAGATAGTTTCTTTATGTTGATAAAGGGGCTAAGATATTAGGGGGAAAAGGGGATGGCAAAATACGATTCAATTATTATTACATTATTCAAAGAACGCTATGAAAAAAGTAGGGAAGAGGGGATTCAATATCGGGCTTTTGGAGAATTTGATTTCATTAAGATTACAGATGCGCCCATATCTGAGAGTGATGGAGGAATAAATTACTTTAAATTGTGGGAGAAGACCAAAGAAGCTTCAAATGGATTAGATGTTGGAGAGTCTTGCCATAATTTATATGCATTTTCGATGAAACAAGGGTATGATAAACAATTTTGGTGTGATAAAAAGCCATATCTATTTGTTTCTTTATTGCAGTTGAAGACGAATACGGAAAAGCAGATTAAAAATAAAGCAGAAGAATTAGAAGATTATTTATACAAACAATCAAAGGGATATAAGGAATTTAATTATGCCGTTTATTATTCGCTTGATTCTTGTGATTTTATAGTATTTATCAAATCTTCTATTTATCAGATGGGCGCGGAACAAGTACAGCGGTTTCCACTATTTTCAGATAAAGAAAGGTATGGCAATAGCTATTGTTATTCGATTTGCGGAATTGATTTTGAAGAAGCGTTAAAAAAAGATGAGGATGATATTCTTGAAAAAGTTATGATCTGTTTTGTGGTAAAGAATGTTTCTCATTATCAGAATTGGTATAAACAATTTCAGGGGATATTTCCGCAGGCAGATTTGAAAATGATAGAAGGAATGCATTATAATTATAATCGTTTAGGAAACGAGGATGTTTGTATAAATATCATGAAATGCAGTATAAAAACACTGGTATTACAGATGCAAAAAAATGGATGCCTGTGGATGGGAAATAAAGAGTTTAGAGAAGGAACAATGAAACTCCGTATTCATTTCGACACGCAGCCTTCGATACATGCGCTGGAATTGCCTGCGATAGCTGGCAATGTTGACGATGGCGAGAAGATTTCCTATATAAGACTTTACGAAGAGAAAGTTAGTGAGGAGGCTAAGGAGCGCTTATATCCATTTTTAAAAAAAGCGCTTGAAGAAGTGTTAAAAGCGTGTAGTTATCTGGAACAGGAGAGTTTTGCCAGAGATGTGCAAAAGTGTGTGAAAGCGCCCATAAAGATGTTATTTGATGAAATGAATAGATTTTGGAATAAAGATGAAGAGAAAAATATATATGCCAATCGAATTGTTTTTAATGATTCTGTGGCAATTTTTGTACAGGGGATTATGTCCATTGTAAATGGTTCTCTGCATACAGATCGAATGTTTTTTCAGTCTCCCGGTTTTAACGCAGTGTTATATGATATTCCAGTCAAAGTGCTTGCATTTTATGATAATTTTGTGACACAGCTTGTAGATAAACTAAACGATAATAAGGGTGAGAAAAAGTTTTGCTATTTGCTCTGCCCTGACTTATATCTTTCGATTAAGATTAAAAAATTATTTGATAAGGAGAAAGTGTATCCCAGGCAGAGATTCTTGCTGGGATGTATTCCGGTGGAGGCGATTTTTGAACCTAAAAGGCTTATGCAGGAGCTTGTCCATGAAGTGGCGCATTGTGTGGGGGATAAAATTCGTATGCGGGAGCGTAGATTTTATTATACTATAGCGATGTTTGCAGAAACGATAGCAACGTCTATACTGTCTCCTGCTGATAATGACAGCGAAGCAAGGGAGGTTTTTAAGCGTATTTACGATAAAATCGGGACGGAACAAAGGCAAAATCTACATATCCAACTTACAGAACATATCAAGAAATATTTTCTTTCCAGATTTAAGGAAAAGAAGGAGATACAGGAATTTGATTATTATCAGATAAAGACCAAAAGTTTTTTTATAATCAATATACAGAGGCTGCTGAATGATGATGCGGATAAATTGATTTTGTTTATTGATGACATAATTAAGCCTTTTTATAAGAAAGGCGATAAGATAGATAATGATTATATAACAGATATGCGTAATTTTTCATCTAGATTACAATATAATTTAAATGCATTGATAGAACGATGCGAATTTATTATTAAAGCGATTCATACATTGACGAATGAAAGTTTTGCAGATTTAATTATGTGCGAAGTCTTAGGGATAGATATGAATGAATATGTGGAGCGTTTTTTCATTACACAAAAAAGGGCTATAGATGATGCCGACGCACGTTTTTTAGATTTTACGACAAATGCGGATGCGACGGCGGAGAGGATAGTGTCTGTTGTCCGGTGTTATGGGAAGAAAATAGGAGAGCTTGAAACGAATATTAAGCTTAAATATTTCAATAGATATAAGAAAAAGCTGATGATTTATGCCCAGGAATGTCCGGAGAATACAAATTATAAGATAAAAAGAGTATTGCCTCCGGCAGTTATACGTATTAATAAAAGCTATTTACGGGAATGCCGTGAAGTGATAGAGGAAGAGTGCGAAGGGTTGGAAGCTATACGGAATGCATATAAGGCAGTTATCCATGGAGATGTGCAGACTTCTATACAGACATTGTTAAACGCTAGGGTAGAATGACTATTCTATTCTTGTTACGCGCCCAAATTGTCTTGAAAATTTATGCTTGAAGCAGATTTTTTTGTTTTTGCAATCTCGCCTTCAGACTTTTAAGAAATCTCTCATTGCCAATTACCGTCAGCATGGGTCCGAAAGACAGTACTTCAATCAGAAGTTCTGTTTCCATGCTTTGATTATAGTAGATAAGGCATTCATACGTATTTTCATCAATCTTTGTGGTATTTTTTTCATAATTTGCAAAATGCAGCATAGCGCGTTCGAGGGCATTGCGTTTGTTAAGAATCCGAAGTGTCAGAGGTTCCTGGTAGTAGGAATTCTGAATAATGGAATTGATGTCAATGGAAGAGGGAAGCGTATGTTCTGTCAGTTGGGCACTGGCAATGCGGTCAATATTGAGAGTTTCAAGTTTGTTATAATTAAGTGAGCGTTGTTCTAAGGCTAAAAGACGAAATTTGTCGTTTTTTAGGGAATATTCCAGACGAATGGGAACATAGTAGTGGTGTACCCGGTTTCCTTTTGGGGAGTTATAATCAATGTCAACAAATTGTCGGTTTTTTTGCGCTTTTAGCAAGAGACGAAAATGTCGGCGGTATGTTTCCGTTTCATAAGGGTCGCCGTCGTCAAAACGGTCATAGTAATAAAATTGTTCTTGATGCCAAAGAGGTTGCACAGAGTCAAGCATTCTGTCCAAAGTCTCTGCTTGTTCAGCGTCAAGAAATAACAGAATACGTGAGTCTGCCAATAATGCTTTCAGATAAGATTTTTCTAAATTAGTTAGAGGAATGCAAAAGGAAGGTGATAATTTGGAGAGATATAATTCTCCCTCTCTACGAAATAAATCCCAACTGCCGTCTTCCAATTTGGGGATAATGGAAAGCAAACTTTCTTCAAATCCTTCTTGGCAGATACGATTATAGATTTCTTTGATTGTGAGAGGATTTTGGCTACAAAGCAAGTGGCGCAATACACGGTAATAACAACTGTATAGTTCTGAAAATAATTCCATGGTATACCTCCCGATTTTTACCTAGTCTTTCTGAAATTTTCTGATATTTTTCGTAGTTTTAAATTTTGTACATATGGTACATGTTCTCTAAATCTTCGTAGAAACGTTTTTCTACGGATTTGGCGGTGCATTCCAAGGATAGGATTCTGCCAGTAAATGTACGAATCCAGGGCAGCATTTCATTGCAGTCGAAAACCTGTATTTCGTAACGATAAGTGTTACGTGCCGTTTTTGTGACGGTGCCGCCCCTGCCCTCGCGTTTTAAACGATCAACAATATACTGCTCGCTAGGTTCTTGCACCCATATCGTCATAACCAATGTATCGAGGTGACTTCTCTCTTGGCTTTGAAAGGAAACACCCCAGAGATAGGGTCGATTGCGGTTAAGCTTTTCCAGCAGTTCGTTATAGTGTTCAACGTTTTCTAAAGGAAAGACTTTTTTAATTGTATCCAAGCGATAACAATTGAAACGTCTGTGGCTGTTTAGATATGCGCACAGAAAACGGCGGCCGCTCCTGGTGCTAGTAAATATCTGCAAAGGGATACAATTAATAGTGCTTATATGCATATTTTTAGAGCTTTTGATTTCAAGCTGTGTCATAAGCTGCTTATTCATCGCACTTAATAACTCAAATAGTATTCCATCTTCCAGCGTGTGCACAAAGAAACTATGTTTTACGCGGAAAGTTTGATTTTGAATCTCAAGCTGCTCTGACAGTACGTTTCCAATAATTCCCAAGTTGCCTGCTATCTGGTAAAATGCAAGTGCATCGTGTATATTTTCGTTGGTTTTCAGCCAGTTTATGAGTGTGTTATCAAGGAAAAATGTGACGCTTTTGCCGATTTTTTGTTTCTGTAAGATTCCTTCTTTGGCATAAGCATTACATTTGCGGCGTACTACTTGAACGTCAAACAAGGTTTCATATTTTGTAAGGAGTTTATCGGTAATTTCTTCTACAGTAAGTGCGCTAGAACTTTGTAGTAAATCGAGAATAAAAAAATGTAGTACAATGTCATTATCTGTAAAGCTTTTGGTCTTCCACACCTGAAACAGTGGATTTGTGTCAAGAAGGTTGCTGTCTATGGCCAGAGAGAGGTTAGAACCGCCAGTGGCATAATCTTTGCGTACATAGGGACTAAGCCAGCTCTCCAACCGCCGTCGTTGGTTATCGTAAGTCCGGGAGCTTTTTTGCTGAAATTCATTTCTGGTTTTGAATCCATAGACAAAAAAATCCCGTACATATTCCCTGATGTTAGAAAAATTTTTTATTAATTCCTGGAAATCAGACATAAATGGTTCCTCCTCCTGCCAAATAAACTTCATTGGAGCTGCCAGTAGGCATCAGGACTCCTCCCACTGATATTTATGTTTTTGGCTGTTCTAGGAAACCTAAGGCATCCTCCCACTTCGTGGGTCCCTCCTTAGTCATTTGGTCCCTCCTCATGCCAAATTATACTATACTTATGTGCGTTAAAGCAAGTTCGCAGCTTTTTTGAAATGATAAACTGGAAAATGCTGTATATAATAATTTCATCAAAGCAATTGAGAGATGAAAAGGAAAGGTGAGGATGATATGTTTGTAATTTACGATGAAAAAACAAGGTTTCCGGTAAAAATATGGTTGGAAAATAAAGAGCAATTGGAAGATAGTTGTCTGGAACAGGCATATCATTTGTCACAGCTTCCATTTATTCATAAATGGGTATGTCTGATGCCTGATACTCACACTGGTAAGGGTATGCCGATCGGGGGAGTGATTGCGGCAAAAGATGTTATTATTCCCAATGCAGTGGGCGTTGATATCGGCTGTGGTATGGATTTTATTCCTACGAATATTCGCGTACAAGAGATTCAGGGTATTCAGACTGGAAATGGCAGTATCATTCAGACAATGATAGGTAATATTATGAGGGAAATTCCTTTGAATATGGAGCGGTATAAGACACCGCAGGAGTCAAGAGTGCTTGATCTGGCGAAGCAGGAGATGGAGAAATATCAGGCAAATGAGGAATTATTACCGTTAATTGAGGATGGGTACTTTCAGGTGGGAAGTTTGGGGGGAGGCAATCACTTTATTGAACTTCAAGAAGATCAGGAGGGATATTTGTGTATTATGCTCCATTCTGGAAGCCGTCATCTGGGAAAAGCAATTTGTGATTATTTTCACGAGAAGGCAAGGGAACTGAACCAGAGGTGGTACAGTGAAGTAAAGGATGAGTACCGGTTGGCATTTTTACCGGTTTGCTCAGAGGAAGGGCAGCAGTATATTAATTGGATGAATCTGGCGTTAGATTACGCATTTGAGAATCGTGCTCATATGTTGAAGAAGGTCTGCTCTATTGTAAAAGAAATGATAGGAAAATATACAGGACATATTGTAGAATTTGGTGAGGAAATCAATTGCCATCATAATTATGCGGCTTTGGAGCATCATTACGATGCCAATGTCTGGGTACACCGCAAAGGCGCGACTAGGGTGCGGCAGGGAGAGCTGGCGGTAATTCCGGGGGCTATGGGATCTTACAGCTATGTGGTGGAAGGAAGAGGAAATAAGGAATCGTTTTGTTCATCGTCGCATGGCGCGGGCAGAAGTTACTCTCGCTCAGGCGCCATGAAAGCGTTTACAACCGAGAAAGTGATGGTAGATTTGAAAGAGCAGGGTATCGTGTTGGGCAAGCGCAAGAAAAATGATGTGGCTGAAGAGTGTCGGTTTGCTTATAAGGATATAGATATGGTTATGGAGCAGCAAAGGGAATTGGTTACGCCTGTGAGGAAATTGAAAACGGTTGGCGTAGTCAAAGGGTAGATGCTTATGTGGCGGATAAGTAAAGGAAGATTTACGGAGGCATTCCCGCCTCCGAAATTTTTTTAAAATTTTTTCGTATTTTTGAGATAATTTATGCTTGTAAATTGTTTTCTTTATATAGGAGGTACAGGTTATGAAGGGAAAGGAGAAACAAAGAGTACTTGAATGTTATCAAAGGCATAAGGACATGATATACAAATTAGCATGGGCCTACTGCAAGGATAGATACCAGGCGGACGATGTGTTTCAAGAAGTATTTTTCAATTATTTAAAACATCATCCCAGATTTAAATCACAGGAACATGAGAAAGCCTGGTTTATCCGTACAACCATCAATGTCTGTAAGAATTTGCTGAAAAACAAGTGGAACCGTGATATGGTGCAGCTACAAGAATGGGATGAGGGGCAGGCGTTCCAAAGAGGAACGGGCGATGCTTTTGAGGAATTAAAAGAAGCCGTCTTGGATTTGCCGGAGAAGTACCGTATACCTATCCATCTGTACTACTATGAAGAATATTCCGTGCGAGAGATAGCAAAATTATTGCGTATGAAGGAAAGCACTGTACAGACGCATTTGCAGCGCGGAAGGGAGCAAATAAAGCAAGTTCTTGAAAGGAGTGAAGATTATGATGTTGGAGCATAACACTTATAAGGAAGCAGTTTCGGATGTAAGGCTGACAGAAGAAGCTGGTATGGAAATGCTTGACAATGCGATTAAGCGTAAGCAACAGTGGAGTCAGAGATGGCGCGTAAAGACAGCGGCAGTTGTTGCGGGAATTTTTGTAGTAGTTTTAAGTGCAAATGGCATCTGCTTTGCTGCAACAGGTATGAATGCATGGGACTTTTTCCAGCATATATATCAGAGCACCAGTGAAGAGGCAGAAGTAATTGCACGAAATTTCAACGAAATGGGAGAAAAATTGGTGGACGGGAATGTACAGTATACCATGGAGAATTACTGGTATGATCCAGATGCAGGTATGGCATACTTTACGATTCGCACAGATTCCTTGGATGGCAAGGCATTAAGTGAAGATCCTGACGTTTATGTTGCAGAGCCCAAATTTAATTGGGTAAGCGGTTCTACTTCAGTAGATTATAAACAGATAGTAAGTGATAATAAGTTGTCTATCCGCAGGTTATATCATGTTTCCATGTCCCATCCCAAGGATGCGGAGGAGGTATATTGGCGTCCTGAAGTTGAAGCAGGTGCGTCGAAGGACTCCTTAGTAATCTGTTTACAGGCAGAGGATGGCGGATTGAATGAACATGGAATGGCGACGTATAAGGATATTGGTTCTTTTATCCTAGAGCCGCTGGATATGATGAGAATGAAGATGTTGAACGTAGATTACAGCGTGTTAGAGCATTGTTCCGGACTGGATATTACAGGCGGTGGAATGCGTATACTCTTTACAACCAGGTATGGGGAGGAAAAAATAGAGTATCCGTTTGGTTACTTGGAGCTTAAAATGAAAGATGGCAGCAGCTATTATGTTGTAGAAGATGTGGAGCGTCTCCCAGAGGGTAATTGGAAGATGGAATCAAATGAAGAAGGTGAAATCACGGGATGGAAGTCGGAGACGATGGATATTACCGGAGAGCGCTATCTTGGCGGTGGATTCGGCGGCGGTTCAGGCGGCGCAGGTATGAATGTGGAATATGAATTTGGCGGTATGTTCAATCGTTTTATTGAGATTGACGATATCGTTGCCGTATATGTAGACGGTGTGGAACTGCCGATAAAATAGTGTTTGGCGAAGCCGACGCAATTATCCGGCAGCAGTGAGAAATCCTGATATGAGTGTCATACTTCTATAGACAGCCCCCACAAACCTTTGCAATGGTTTGTGGGGGCTGTCACTATGTCTTTGAATATATTCTGGCTTATATGAGATTATCTCAACATAAGCTCGTTACCATCTGCATAGATGGCGGTAATATCATCTACCTCAATGTAATCGCAGAAGGAGACGCTATAGTTTGTCCATGTTTTATCTCGATACGAGTTGGAGAAAATGTCATGTGTGCAAAGACGGATATTTTCTTTTTCCATTTCTTCTATGGCTTCTGCGGTGTAGGGAAGATGATTGCTATTGTCGGAGCGGTAAATGACGCCGTCCTTCATTACAATGTCCAGTATTTCAAATGGCTTCTTATCTTTTGTGACGGCGTAATCGAGAGAAAACGTAAGTCCTGCGCCGGTAATCTTTGCCCATGTGTTTTTAGCTTTCAGCCGTCCGAAATCTGCATAGCGTGTTTTCGCTTGGCCTGTCGGTGCAAGTGTAAAGAAACCGATGTCCTGCTGGTATTTTCTGATTCTGATTTGCATTTCGTTCACAGAAGTTCCCAGATTGTCGTAGGCATTTTGCGTTGTGTAATATTCCAGCAAAGATGTTTTGTCCGCGCTCAATTCGCTGTTGGCATTGCTGCAGGAAGCGAATTCAGCCGTCGGCAGAATGACGTAAGTTTCTTTGATGTCTTCCACATCCAGCGGTAAACCATTTAAAGATTCCGTGCGGATGGTAAAGAATGCCTGTGTGTTCTCCTTGTCGTACCAGTAGCGTTCCAGGGTAAACTTTAAATTTTCATGAGTAAAGGATTCTCCGGACTCTCTGGTCTCCTGGGCAAGCGTTGAAATTTCTTCCATGTTTGCCTGCTGGAATAGGGAGACAAACATTTCAATGGCATTTTGTCCTGTACGGGCATAACAGATGCCGTTAAAACTGATGATTATGGTGACGATTGCCGCAGCAGCGGCAGCGGCCCGCAATTTTTGTTTCTGTCTTCGCTGCATTTTTCTGTGGGAGGACTCGTGCAGCAGTCTCATCCCGGTCTCTTCGGGTAATTCAACATTCGCCATTGCTTCTTCGTAAATATCGTGGTTTAATTTCATTCCCATCTCTCCTTTCCATAGTTTGCTTGATTTTTTCCCTACCGCGCTGCAACTGCGTCTGGACGGCAGTTTCTGTACGGTGCAGCATACGCGCAATCTCACGTACGGAATATTCTTCATAGTAGTACAGGTGGATTGGCACACGGTACTTCTCAGGTAGGCTTAGTATGGCTTCTCTAAGCTCATCCAGAACATCTGAGGTGTCTGCGGTGTGCGCATGATCCCCATCCCACTGCTCCAGCGTGACAATATCGCGGTTCCATTTCGCTTTGAGGAGATCTTTGCACACATTGATGGTTGTGCGGATGAACCATGCCTTTTCATGATCAGGGGCAGTAAACCTGGGGCTGCGCACCATGAATTTGTAAAAGACCTCCTGAAAAGCGTCTTCTGCCAGGCTGCTGCTTTTGCAGTAAGAATATGCCAGTTTGTAAACGGTGTTTTTGTGCCTGCGGTAACATTCCAGAACCCTCTCTTCTTCCATGTACTTCATAAGCTGTACCTCCTATATAAAGAAAACGATTGGGAGTACAATAATATCACAAATTGCTCCCAATAGGTAATTGTTGATTTTTTCCTCTAAACATATAATGAAATTGTTACGAAAGAGGAAAGAATGCAAAGTATATGCAGGAAAGGAGCAGCATGAACAGTAATCAGGAAGCAGCGAACAAGTTGTATGAAGGAATCTATAATTTTGTGGCGCCGATGCCCGAAGGGAATCAAAAACAGATGAGTTTCTATACGCAGTTGCGTTGTGGGATAGATGTTTCTGATTTTCAAGAGAAGGAAGGCTCATTACTTGCCGATGAAATTCCGCTGGTGCAGCGAGATTTGGTGGCGTCGGGAAGGAATGTATCAGACGTCTATCCGAAAATTCTCGGTTCATCTTTGCCAGAGGATAATCCACCGGAAGAGAAGCAAAAAGCTTATGGAGCAGCCAAAGAACTGGTGGCAGGCAGTGGGTATGACGAGTATAAAAAGGCAAAAAGAGCGTGTGACAAGGCGTTTCTTAAATATTGCAGACTGAAAAACGACAGCAACGCACAAGAGGAAGATGTGATGGAAGCCCAAATGGATTGGGACGATGCGCAGGAAGATCTTATCCGGGCTGGCAAAAACGAGATGGAGGCGGCTTTGAATACCATTGATGCTTATGAGCGATATACGCCCCAGGCAGTGTTTAATAAAGCTGCACAGGTATTCGACCAGGCGAGCACGCAAAAACAAGTGAAGGGTTATTATGAGACGGACTTTATCCCCAGAGATTGGACGAAGGCAGATAAGCTTGCCTGGGAAAGTATCTCTGTCCAGAGCAGTGAACAGAGCTTTTGCATCGACAATGATTCTCAAAAGACAGATTTTTCCCGGTCTTCAGATTACAGCGGAGGATGGTGGTTTTGGAAATATGCAGACAGAGTGACAGAAGAGCAGCACAGAGAATTAAAAACGGCAAACTCGCGCATGGACACGAGCGATCTTTCCCTGAGCATGGAAGTTGCGGTTGTACAGATTTCACGTCCTTGGTTCAATGGTTCCCTGCTGTCATACTCAGAGGCATGTTTGAAGAATGAAGAGGCAGGTACGATTTGCAGCGGGACATTGCTGGGAAATGGAGTCATGCAACTGCTGCCGACGGCTTTTGTACTGGTGAGGAATGTGAGCATTTATAATCAGTTTTCTAAGGAAGAGAAATCATTAATCCAGACAGTTATAGACAACAGGGCGGACAGCCTGTCATTCGGGCCATTTTGTACAACGCGGGAATCTCATACAAGGTTCCATGAAGAAATTTCAAAAAGTGAACAGGATAAGTATGGAAATGTGCAATGCCTGACGCTCGGTGATAAGCCGCAGATCATCGGCGTGATTTCCAGCATTATGTCGCCGCAATTTCCGGCTGTCTCAGGAAAGTAAGGAGGGGAGGTATGGAGGAAGATAAAGTTATCTCTATGGCGGACAGTTCCATAGTGTGTGCGCAGAAGCTGTGGCATGCCATGCAAGGAATTTGGTATGCGGATAGTATGGCATATACCTTAAATTCATTACAGATTACAAAATTGCCAGGTATTTCAGGGGAATGGATAACAACACTGGCGGCAAGGGCAGACATGCTCAGCGAGGCAGGAGGGAAGTGGCACAAGGTACGCGAGGAGATGGCAAGCCCTCTGCTCTCTCCCATTATTGATTATGACAACTGCATTTCCGTCTTAAACGAGCACCTCACAGTCAGTAAAGATATGGGCGCCGAATCTATTATTTTCTATATGCAAAATCTTTACGAGCTGGCAAGGGAGCATGCAGTGAAGCTTCGTCGGGTAAAAAATGAATTTGCATTGTGGAAACATAGCTTGGACAATGTATTTTCACTTATAGAGGAGAGCATCGAAGAGGGATGGTCCGCCCTTGATGTGGAAGAGTCATCCGTCAGCAAATTGACAGGACAGATTGCGGTCTTACAGAATACGATAGAGGATTTGCAGGACAGCGCTATGCCTGGCATTCTCAAAAAAGAAGGCAAATTTGCCAAATCTTTCGGCAAGATTGTTTATACGGGGATGATCGCTGGGAAAACCGTCTCATTTCTCTCGGCGGGCGGGCTGTTTTTTACCGTGGGTTCCACGTTTTATGAGATATTTTCTGATTACAGCAAAGCGAAAACTGCGATTGAGGATATTCAGAAATGCAAAACAGAGTTTAATCTGCGTCAGCAGGCGTTAGCGCAGACTAAATCATTGCTGCGCTTTTTGCAAAAGCTTCAGATTAAAATTGTGCTTTTGGAAAATGAATTTGGTGAGATTGTGGAGCTGTGGGAGGATGAGAAGTCATTTCTGGGCAATAAGTTGTCTTCTTTTCGCGCAGGCGCAGACCCTGAGAAGACAAATCTAGTGGCAAAGGCTGCAACGTGGGAGACAATGTCTGAATTTGCAAAGAAGTTTTTGCAGGAGAGCTATAGGCGCGATTCATTTGAGTTGGAAATATAAGGAGGATAACGGGATGAAGTATATGTATGCAGAAGTGGGAGTGGGGGATGAGGCTACCGATAAGACGGTAAAAGCGTGCGCGGCGCTTACCTTGGTGTCGGCTTGTTGTCATGGCATATTGAATACGACGTTGATAAAACCGGAACCGGTGAAGGAAGAGGAAAAATTTGAGTGGTTTGATGATGTAAAAGCAAAGCTGGACGCCGCAAAAGTCGTAGCAAAAGATTGGGTTGACAATGTCGTTGTGCCAATCCAGTCAGATATACCAACAAATGTAATTACTTTTGACAACCAGTTTCAGGCGTCTGCCGATTATGTGATTAATGTCTGCAAGAAATATCCTGAAATGAAAAAGGGAGATAAGGAATTTGAGGACGTAAATGAAGTGCTGCGCGCACTGATGCAGACGATCGAGGATGATATAATTGCTTCCATTGACGATAGCAGGACGACCTTGAAAAACTGGGGCGATTCCTTGCAGGAGGCGCATGATAACCTTTCCGGGAAGATACAGGTTATCCAGGAAGCGGAATCAGATATCAGTACGGAGATTGAACGGCTTAACACGAGTATTGAAGCGCTCAACAATCTCATTTCTTCTGAAACTACGCTGGTGGCAGTGGGCGCAGGACTTGTGGGCGGAGGAATCTTTGTAGCCGTCGTTGGCGTAGCATTGCTGGCATCCGGCGTCGGTGCAGTTGCGGGCGGTATCGTTATCGGCGTAGGAGCAGCAATGGCGATCGGCGGCGCTGTTACCTGGGGCGTGATGCAGCAACGTATTGATAAACAGTATGAGGAGATTGCGCAGGAGCGCAGAGAAATCTTGCAGGACCAACAGCTCTTGGCGTCTTTGAAGGGAATCGAGACAGGTACGAGTTCGGCGGTGGACTATATGCAGACAGCGTTGAGCGCGCTCGATGAGGTAAAGACCACTTGGGAAGGCTTCTATAAGGTGATCGAAGATGCTGTAAAAGATTTGGATAAGGCTGAGAAATCAGCGACGGCGGTACTAAAAAAAATATTCACAGAGGCGGCACAGAAACAGTGGAAAGATGCACATGAACTGGCGCAGAAACTGCTCGATACGAAAATTGAGTTAGATGATAAGGGGGTTATAGGCGATAAAGTTGCCTGAGAATGATATGGAAACATTGCATGAGGTTGGCGGGAATCTCAAGAGAGGAATTTCAGTATTTTATGAAGTAATTTATCTGTGCACGTATTCGCTGGGGTATCTTCCCAGCGGGAAGCAGCTATCTCCAGATGATACGGAGATTGTGGATGAGCTGCATGAGGAGCGCAGATTGGGCAGCATGTGGATTGTGCAGGACGCCATGAATATTCGTGACCGAATAGTGCCCAAATTGAAAAATGTATGCGGTGAGTTTGAGGGAGCTTACCAAATAGTGCAAAAGGGCGGTGAACTCACGAAGGAAAATGCAATGCAGTATTTTCAGAATCTTGGCGATGTAATTTCAACATTTTCTGCACAGAGCCAGCGGTTGACAAGCTGGACACGCCAGATCGAGCAGTTTCATTCCAAGGTACAGGACATGCAAAAGCCGCCTATTCCGGGACAAGAAGATTATTATTCTTACCGAGATGCAGCGGATAAGCTTGGGCGTGTGTTGGAGGAATCTAGCAAAATGAATGTGTCCTGGGCAGGAATGGCAAGACTTGCCAATGATACTGTTAGCGAACTTGAGAAGGCAAAGACCAGTCCCAATCAGGTTTTACAGGAAATATTTATGCACGCGGCGGCCAAACAGTGGGAAGATATTGTAAAAATTGCAGAGGGCATTACAAAAATGTTGTAATATGTCGGTAATAATTCAGCCATCGCCAAATTTATGGGCGAATCATGCTAAGTGCCCTGTGGGTAAGCATGAATGAGCACATAAATTTGGCGATGAGCAAAACGCCAGATTATGAGCAAAAAGAGTTGCGTAGCAACAGAAAGCACGTAAGTGCGGTTTTGCGAATGGCGTGAGCCGAATAGTTATCATAATTTTATAAAAAATTTTATTTTAGTCTTGACGAATGAGAAATGATTTGGTAAAATATCTTAGGACGTAAGGAGAACTGAATACGGCGCAGTAGCCAAGTGGTAAGGCATGGGTCTGCAACACCCTGATTCACCGGTTCAAATCCGGTCTGCGCCTCGCATATAACCCTGAAGACAGATGTTTTCAGGGTTATTGTTTTTGAACTTTGAACGTGCTATACTATTTCCGGGATGTTTGAAGTTTATTTTCACCAGGAAATGCTCCGTAGCTCGCTGTGGGGTATTTGACTGGTAAGTTAGGTCTGTGACAAAGGAATCTGCCCATATTCATGCCGGCAGAAAGGAAAGGTGTAGTTTGATGAAGAAAAAGAGTACGCGAAGATTAAGCATTCGTACGAAGATTTTAGTTCCGACAAGCATTTTGATTGTGTTGCTTTGTGTGGTGATGGGAGTCAGCTCCTATATGCGGACAAGAGACGGTTTGGTGGAAATGGGTGTGGAAGAAGCAAGAATGGCTGCCGTTATCTCTGTAAAGGTTATTGATGGGGAGGAACTTGAGAAAGCGATACAGGCAGGTGAACAGAGTTCGGAGTACCAGGCGCTGGCTGCTTCCATGAATGCAATACGTGAAGATTGCGGCATTAAGTTTTTATATACGTTGTATACAGATGGAAGCCAGGTTTATTATGGCATTGATACGGATGATACAGATAGTCATTCAGAACTGGGAAAGACGTTTGAAGTGCCTTATCAGGAATTGCAGGGGGTTTTTGCAGGACAAGGATATGTACAGGGATTTATTGACAGTACAGATGATGGGGAATTGATTTCTGCCTATATGCCGGTTATGGACAGCAGTGGAAGCAAAGTTGTGGGCATTGTCGGCTGTGACTATAATGCCGCTGGAGTAGTGGAGGAGTTAAATGCTATTTTGTGGCAGGTGGCAGCAATTACGATTACCTGCCTACTGGTGGTGTTGTTGATTATCAATCTTATTGTCACAGCTATCATTCGGAGCCTGCGCGCGGTAGACAGGAAAATATATGAGCTTGTGAATAATGAAGGAGATTTAACACAGAAGCTTGAGGTTCGTACAGGGGATGAAATGGAGCTGATTGCCGACAATATAAACGAGTTGTTGGCGTATATAAGAAATATTATGCTTAGCATATCGGGAAATTCTAAGAATTTGAACGGAACTTCGGCAAGTATTGCAGGGGATTTGTCTGATGCAGAGATGAGTATTTCGGACGTCTCTGCCGCTATGCAGCAGATGAGCGCGGCAATGGAGGAGTCAAGCGCTGCGCTTGACCAGGTAAATGAGGCGATTGGGCAGATATTTGCCTTGATAGAACAGATAAACAGCCAGGCAGAGAGCGGGAACAATTCTTCCAGCCAGATTATGGCTCATGCGAAAGAAGTATACAATAAGGCTGTGAAAGCGCAGCAGGATGCCAAAGTACAGGCAGCAGAGATGGCGGACCTGCTCAGACAGAAAATAGAAAAGTCCAAGGCTGTGGAGGAGGTACGTGAACTCACAAAGAATATCATTAACATTACTGAGGAGACAAATCTTCTGGCTTTGAATGCCAGCATCGAAGCGGCAAAGGCGGGGGAAGCAGGAAGAGGATTTGTGGTAGTTGCCGATGAGATTGGTAAACTGGCAATGAATTCTGCGCAGGCGGCAACGGAAATCCAGAAGGTGACCGCTGAAGTTATTCAGACGGTGGATGAATTGGCAGAGGAAGCAGAAGAAATGGTTCTTTTCATGAATGAAACGGCTATGGGCGGTTATGGCAAGCTGTTGCGTGTCAGCGAGACATACCAAAGCGATGTCGGCAAAATGAATGAGATGATGCAGGAGTTTGCGGAGGACAGCGTACATTTGCGGGAACAGATGGATATGGTTAAGACGTCTGTAGGAGATATTAGGATAGCTGTGGGCGAGAGCGCGCAAGGAGTAAGCAGCGTGACAGAGAAAGCCATTGACCTGACAAATAATGTGAGTGAGATCGGCGTAGAGGCAAACTCTAATTTAGATATTGCGGGTCAGTTAGATCAGGAAGTAGGGAAATTTAAACTTTAGGAATCAGCAGAGGTGAAAAATATGCGCGTTTTGCTTGCCGAGGATGAGGAGGATCTTAACAGGATAATTACAAAAAAACTTATATCTCAGGGTTACAGCGTGGATAGCTGTCTTGACGGGGAGGAGGCGATTGACAATCTGTCTCTGGTCGATTACGATGCAGTAATTCTTGATATCATGATGCCTAAGGCGGACGGTTTTACGGTATTACGCCATCTTCGTGGCGCAGGCAAGACAACGCCCGTACTGTTTTTAACGGCGCGTGATGCTGTGACGGATCGCGTAAAAGGATTAGACAGCGGAGCCAACGACTACCTGGTGAAGCCATTTTCTATTGAAGAATTAATGGCGCGTTTGCGCGCAATGATGCGCACGTCCTTCGGCGTTGCCAGCAATGTTCTCTCAGTGGCGGATCTGACATTGGATGCAGCAGCCCATATGGTAAAACGCGGAGGAATAGAAATTTCTCTGTCGGCAAAAGAATATGAGCTGTTGGAGTACATGATGCATAATCAGGGAATCGTACTGTCCAGAGAGAAGATAGAGGATCATATCTGGAATTTTGATTACGAGGGCGGTACGAATGTGGTTGACGTCTATATCAGTTATTTGCGGAAAAAGATTGATGGCAGCCATGAGAAAAAATTGATTCATACGGTCCGAGGTAAAGGTTATGTGCTGCGGGAGGCAGAGATTTCATGAAGAATTTGTCTATCCGTATAAAGATTACGCTGTGGTTTACAGTAATATTAGTTGTTCTCGTTTCCTGTACCTATATGGTCGTTTTTTCGGTCAACCGTCAGTTGGTGCAAAAGACGATTCGCGATGAGCTTATTCGTACAGTCGAAGACAATGTGGATGAGGTGGAGTATTATAAGAATATTGGTAAAATTGATCCGCACGAGGTAGATTATTACATGGCTTTCCGCGGAGGTTATCTGGAAATTGATGATGATTTTTTGGATAAAGTAAATGAAGTCTATACATCACTGTACAATGAAAATGTTACGCTGCTCTATGGAGAAAATCCTATTTCCAAGCAGACGGCGGATTTGCAATTTTCGGATGCAAAGATTCAGCATCTTTCGATCAATGATACCCTGTATTATGTGTTTGACCGCAAACTGACATTAGAAGGGCTGGAGGGACTTTGGCTGCGCGGAGTTGTGTCGGAAAATCAGGGCATGACCCAGGTGGCGGCGATTACCCGGCTGCTTCTGTTGTTTTTGCCGTTATTTCTCGTGATTTCTGTTATTGGAGGATATCTGTTTGCAAGGAGAATGCTCAAGCCAATAAAGGAAATCTCTGAGGCGGCTGCCAAAATTGGGGGCAGCGGTGACTTAAAGGAGCGTATTGAAATTGGCGAGGGCAAAGATGAGCTGCACCAGCTTGCCGCAGGCTTCAATGAGATGTTCCGGCGTTTGGAGGATGCTTTTGAGGCGGAACGTCAATTTACCTCTGATGCGTCCCATGAGCTGAGAACGCCTGTATCCGTCATCACAGCGCAATGTGAAATGACTTTAGAGGAGACGAGGAGCATTGAGGAATATGAGCTGGCGTTGCGGACGATTCAGCGGCAGAGCAGGAAGATGTCGAGGTTGATTAACGATATGCTGGATTTTACGCGTTTAGAGATGAGGGCTGAAAGCTATGCGCAGGAATCCGTGAACATGACAGAGCTTGTTCAGTCGGTTTGCTTTGACATGGCATTGATAAAAGAAAAAAATATTACCCTGGAATATCAAGTGGAGGAGGGCGTCCGCATGGAGGGAAACCGCCAGCTCCTTTTGCGTCTGCTGGCAAACTTAATTAGCAATGCTTACCGCTATGGGAGAGAAAGCGGATATATTTGCGTCAGTTTAAAGAGTACTTGCCAGGGGGTAGAACTCTCTGTTTCTGATAACGGCATTGGAATATCCACAGAGGAGCAGCCTCGAATTTTTCGGCGTTTTTATCAGGCGGATAATTCACATTCCGGCATGGGAACCGGTCTGGGGCTGTCGATGGCATATGAGATTACGAAGTTTCACGGTGGAGAGATACACGTAGAGAGCGAGTTGGGAAAAGGAAGCAAATTTATAGTAATTTTTTAAAATTAATCGTTTCTAATGTTATTCTAATGTTTGGCATATATAATAAAACCATCAAATGAAATAGTGCGTTTAGCTACTGGGAAGGAGGATGGGATGGACAGTCTAAAATCATTTTTTGGAACGCCTAAAAAGGCGCTTGTGTTTATTATATGTGTTCTGGCAGTGTTGTCGGCGTTTATTATCGGCACGACGTTTGCCGTCACGGCGATTGTAAATTCTTCGTCTAATAAGCAGGAAACAAAAGAGGGTGGGAATGCTGTTTTTTATGAAGAGAAAAGCGTTGAAAGCGAAGACGACGCCACGGTGATAGAGGAGGAAGGCTCTGTCATCGAAGATGACACTACAGTGGTGATGCCGGATGGCAATGACGGCAATGCCGCAGACCAGTCTGGAATGGTAAAGTTGGATATGGAAGTGGAGGATGCAAAAGCCATCGCTGCCGGTCATGCTGGATTTGCTGTTTCCGATGTGAGTTTTTCAAAAGCGAAACTGGAAAAAGAGCATAGGATGATGGTATACGAGATCGAGTTTTACAAAGACGGTATGGAGTATGAGTATGAAATCAATGCTGAAACAGGTGAGATTATCAAGTATGAGATAGATGGAGATGACTGACAGGCGTCAGATACAGGAAATTGTTGGGTGAGAAACTGATAGGGAGCCCCATCAGATTTATGTGATTAAAGGAGGAATATGTATGAAAAGATGTAAAATGCTGGGAGCAATGATTTTGGCAATTTGCCTAGTGGCGACGAGCGTGTATTTCGTGCCGCAGACTGCGCAGGCAAAAGGGATCACCTCTTTCAAACAGGTGAAAAAGCTGGCGAAGAAACAAGTCAAAGGCGCAACAGTGGTGAAGGTGGATATGGACTATGATAATGGCAAACTTGTCTATGAAGTGGAAATGTCCAAAGACAAGAAAGAGTATAATCTTGCTTACCGCGCTTCTGATTCCAAGTTGATTTCCTATGAATGGGAGATTCATCCGTGGTATCTTTCCAGAGGCAGAGGAAAAGTCATGAGCATGGGCAAAGCAAAAAAGCTGGCGAAAAATCAGGTAAAGAACGCATCCGTCACCAGCATTATGAGAAAACACAGCGACGGCATCGACGTATACCGGGTAAAGATGAAGACCAGCAGCAAGAAATATGAGCTAAAACTCCATGCGCGTACTGGGAAAGTGCTGGAGTATGAATGGGAACTTGTGAAGAAAGAGAGCAAAAAGTACATCGGAGAAGCAAAGGCGCAATCTATCGCTCTCAAAAAAGTAGGCAAAGGCAGAGTTATCAAGATTGACTTCGATTATGACGACGGAGTGCCAGTCTATGAAGTGGATATTATCAAAGGCGAGTTTGAATATGAAGTCGAAGTTCACGCCAAAACAGGCAAAATATTAAAATTTGAAGTGGAACATATATATGACTAATGAAGATATTAAATTGCCGGAAGCCTTCTGTCAGAGAATGCAGCAGCTTCTAGGAGAGGAAGCGGAGGAATTTTTTCAATCCTATGAGAGCAGGCGGGAATATGGCCTCCGCTATAATCCTTTAAAATTTACATCACAAAGGGAATTTGAGGAAAAGTATTTACAGGAACTGGGGTACGAATTGTCTCCGGTTCCTTGGTGTGCGCAAGGGTATTATTATAAGGAGGAGGAACAGCCGGGTAAACATCCCTGGCATGAGGCGGGCGCCTATTATATCCAGGAGCCGAGTGCAATGTCGGCGGTTGAGCTACTGGGAGTATTGCCTGGCGATACGGTCTGTGATTTGTGCGCGGCTCCTGGGGGCAAGACCAGCCAAATTGCCGGAAAGATGCAAGGAAAAGGACTTCTGGTGTCAAATGAGTTTTACGCTGGCCGCGCCAAAATCCTATCCCAGAATGTAGAACGGCTGGGCATTGCTAACACGGTGGTCTTCAATGAATCTACGGAACATTTGGCGCAGGTTTTCCCGCAATTTTTTGACAGGATTCTTGTGGATGCGCCTTGTTCGGGGGAGGGAATGTTCCGCAAGGACCCGCAGGCAGTGCAGGAGTGGAGCACAGACAACGTAACGTTATGCGCCAGGCGGCAGCAGAAAATCTTAGAACATGCGGTGGAAATGTTAAAACCTGGAGGCGTGCTGGTTTATTCTACCTGTACATTTGCACCGGAAGAAAATGAGTTAAATATCGGTCGTTTTATACAAGAACATCAGGAAATGTCTCTGGAGACGGCAGAGGTTGGGGAGCGTTATTTCAGTCATGGGCTGCAAAAGCTGGAATGCAGCAGCGCAGGTGAAAAATGCAGCCGTGCAGATTTACAAAATATTTGTACGGAAGAGTTGACAAAAACCTATCGCTTATGGCCGTATAAGCTGCGCGGAGAGGGGCATTTTCTGGCGCTTATGAGAAAAGAACGTATGAAAGAAGAGGAGCGAGTGTCTGGGGAGGAAACAGCAGGAAAGCGCAGGCAGAAACGCCGCTTGGCGAAGAATAAAGAAACGGTAAAGATAGAAATGGCAGCGGCGGATTTTCTCAAATTTCAGGAAACAGCATTGCGGATTGACTTGCAGGAGAGGTGCAGCGGCAGATATGTGCTGTTTGCAGAGGAGCTATATCTGCTGCCGGAAGGGATGAAAGAGCTATCTGGTTTGAAGGTTGTACGTGCTGGACTTCATCTTGGTACCTGTAAGAAGAACCGCTTTGAACCCTCACACGCATTGGCACTGTATTTGCATCAGGAGGAAGCTAAGCGGTGCGTGGATTTAGCAGGATGCAGTGAAGCAGTGAGGTATCTTCATGGGGAAACAGTGTCTTGCGACAGTGCACAGAAAGGATGGACACTCGTGTGTGTGAATGGGCTTTCACTGGGCTGGGGGAAGGCGCACAATGGCGTTGTGAAGAATCATTATCCGAAGGGACTTCGGGTTTGCTATTAAAAGTGTAGTATTAGAAGATTATTGAAATTTCATCTTTACAGATATTTCTGAATTTGATAGAGTAAGAAAAAGCAAAGTTTCTGATTCATATCTTACAGGCGTCTGCCTGATCTGTGCGGCATTCTCGCAAGAATCTTAGCTTAAATATTATCTATTATCAGGAGGAATATCTATGGTTAAAAGCAAGAAGAAGTTATTGGAGTTAATTCCCGAAGGACACCGGCTTAATTTGAGTGATTTTGTGTTGTTTTTATCGGTGATGAAAAACAAACGAGCCTACGAATGTACACTTAGTATTATCTTAGAGGAACCGGAACTTGAGCTGGAAGAAGTAAAGGTGGAACAGGTAATATTGAATAGAGATGGAAAACGGGCGATTCGTTTGGATGCGTGGGCAAAAGATAGAAAAAGCCGGTTATTTGATATGGAGATGCAAAATGATGTTAGAGGAGACGATATACCAAAACGATCAAGGTTTTACCAGGGACTTATGGATACGCCGATTTTAAAATCGGGAAAATCTACGAAATATCGGCAATTGCCTTCTTCTATTATTATTTTTATCACTCAAGATGATATTTGGGAGAAAGATTTGGCAAGGTATACTTTTACAGAACAATGTGAAGAGATACAAGGTCTGCACTTAGAGGATGGGACGACCAAAATATTCTTGAATATGACGGGCAAAAAGGGTTCCAAAGAACTCATAAGTTTGTTAAGATATATGAATGATAGTACATTAGAAAATCCGGAAATTCTTATAGTTGATGAAAGGCTTGTGGAGCTGGATAGGATTGTGAAGGAAGTAAAAGAGAGTGAAGAATGGGAGGCGGTTCAGTTGAATATTATGGAAATTGCAATGGAAAGAGGAATGCAAGAAGGAAGGAAAGTTGGAATAGAACAAGGAATAGAACAAGGAATAGAACAAGGAATAGAACAAGGAATAGAACGAGGAATAGAACGAGGAATAGAACAAGAGAAGACTCGTATTAATCTTTTGAATAAAAAACTGCTTGAGGAGAATCGGTTGGACGATTTAAAAAAGAGTATAGAAGATGAAGGGTATCAAAAGAAATTGTGTGAGGAATATAGTATCTGAATTGTGATTTACGGTAAAAGTATTTGCCATTTCTATCAATAACGGATAAAATAGGAAAAGAGATTTGAAAAAGGAGAAAATTATGGATTACAGAGCATATTTAAAAAATCATCCAGATAAAGAGGGTCGCTATGGCGAGTACGGCGGAGCTTATCTCACGGACGAGCTCAAGCCGGCATTTGAGGAAATTACAGAAGCATACCAGACAATTTGCCATTCCTCGCAGTTTATCAGCGAGCTTAGAAGGATACGCCGTGAGTTTCAGGGCAGGCCGACGCCCGTGTATCACTGTGAGCGTTTGTCAAGACAGATTGGCAATTGCCAAATTTACTTGAAACGCGAAGACTTAAACCATACTGGCGCCCATAAGCTCAATCATTGTATGGGCGAGGGGCTTTTGGCTAAATTTATGGGTAAAAAGCGTTTGATTGCGGAGACGGGCGCCGGACAGCACGGCGTTGCACTTGCCACGGCTGCGGCATACTTTGGATTGGAATGTGAGATCCATATGGGTGAAGTGGACATCGCTAAGCAGGCACCTAACGTGACGCGTATGAAGATTCTGGGAGCGAAAGTGGTGCCGGTCTCTTCTGGATTGAAAACCTTAAAAGAGGCGGTGGATTCCGCGTTTGAGTCTTATGCCAGGAATTATAAAGATTCTATCTACTGTATTGGTTCCGCGTTAGGACCGCATCCTTTTCCTTTGATGGTGCGCGACTTCCAGTCTGTTGTGGGTTATGAGGCCAGAGATCAGTTTAAGGAAATGACAGGTATTGACCCGGATGTGGTTTGTGCTTGCGTGGGTGGCGGCAGCAATTCCATTGGTATGTTCATTCCATTTTTAAATGATCCAGTAGAGATTGTGGGCGTGGAGCCTTTGGGCAGAGGCGAAAAGTT
Organism: uncultured Lachnospiraceae bacterium; assembly: GCA_947565425.1. GTDB lineage: Bacteria > Bacillota > Clostridia > Lachnospirales > Lachnospiraceae > Petralouisia. The sequence continues at coordinate 4,794 of CANOFW010000036.1, read as the reverse complement.
GGGCGACCATGCAGCTTCTATGAAATACGGAGAGCGCGGCGTGATGCATGGATTTGACAGTATTATGCTTAAAGATGAGAACGGTGAGCCGGCTCCGGTATATTCGATTGCCAGCGGGCTTGATTATCCTTCCGTGGGACCAGAACATGCTTATCTGCGCGATTTGGGCAGAGTGCAGTATGAGACAATCAGTGATGACGAGGCGATGGAGGCGTTCTTTAAGTTGTCTCGATATGAGGGAATTATCCCGGCGATTGAGAGTTCCCATGCTGTTGCTTATGCTATGAGAAAGGCAAAGGAAATGGGGCAGGGCTCTATACTTGTGAATCTGAGCGGCAGAGGCGATAAAGATATTGACTATGTCGTGGAGCACTATGGTTACGGCGAACAGTTTCTTTGAGAGAGGCCCAAACATCAAAATCGGTAAAAAAATATAATTGTATAAGCAAAACACTTGTAAAAACCCTTCTTTTTTCGTATGCTAATAGCAATAGGAAAAGGAGGGTTTTTTATGAGCAGGAGAAAAGGAAGGGTGACGATACCGACAGATTTGGATGTGATACCGCAGACCTTAGAACTGATGGAGCAGTGGGGTGCAGATGCAGTTCGGGACTGTGATGGAACAGATTTTCCGCAGGAGCTTAAAAATGTAGACGGTAAAATTTATTCCACTTATTATACGACAAGAAAAGACAATGCCTGGGCGCAGGCGCATCCTGAAGAAATCCAGCAGATGTATGTGATGACGCCTTTCTATACGGCGGAAGGGGAGAGTTTGCGGATTCCTCTGATGCGAGGGCTATACCCGGACATGCTAAAGCCCAATACCAGAGACGATATTACCCGCTGGTGGGAGGTAATAGATAGGACGACAGGGGAGATCGTACCCACAGAACGGTGGAGTTATGAGGAAGCGTCAGGGGATGTGGTAATCAAGGCAAAAGCTTTTCATGATTACACCGTGAGTTTCCTCGCTTATATTATTTGGGATCCGGTGCATATGTACAATGCAGTGACAAACGACTGGCAGGATGTGGAGCATCAGCTAACGTTTGATGTTCGTCAGCCTAAAACACATGCATTTACTATGGAGCGGCTGCGCAAGTTTATTGAGGAGCATCCCTATGTAAATGTGTTACGGTTTACGACTTTTTTCCATCAGTTTACCTTGATTTTTGACGAGCAGGCGAGAGAAAAGTATGTAGATTGGTATGGTTACTCCGCATCGGTGAGCCCCTATATTTTAGAGCAGTTTGAACGGGAAGTTGGGTACAAGTTCCGACCGGAGTATATTATTGACCAGGGGTATTATAATGGACAATACCGCATCCCATCTAAGGAATATCAGGATTTTCAGGCGTTCCAGCGTCGTGAGGTGGCGAAGATTGCCAAGGAGATGGTGGATATTACGCATGAGTGCGGCAAGGAAGCCATGATGTTTTTGGGCGATCATTGGATTGGCACGGAGCCCTTTTTGGAAGAGTTTGCGTCTATTGGTCTGGATGCGGTGGTCGGAAGCGTGGGAAATGGTTCTACGCTGCGGCTGATCAGTGATATCGAGGGCGTACAATACACAGAAGGACGGCTGTTGCCGTACTTTTTCCCGGATACTTTCTGTGAAGGGGGAGATCCGGTCAAAGAGGCAAAGGTCAATTGGGTGACGGCGCGCCGCGCCATTTTGCGTAAGCCTATCGACCGCATAGGATATGGCGGCTATCTCAAATTGGCTTTGGACTTTCCGGAATTTGTGGAATATGTGGAGAGTGTTTGCGACGAATTTCGCGAGCTTTACGATAATGTCAAAGGCTGTGTGCCTTACTGCGTAAAAAAGGTTGCTGTCTTAAATTGTTGGGGCAAAATGCGTGCCTGGGGCTGCCATATGGTACACCACGCATTATACCAGAAACAGAATTACTCTTACGCTGGAGTAATAGAGGCATTGTCCGGCGCGCCTTTTGATGTGATATTTATCAGTTTTGAGGATATTAAGCAACAGCCAGAAATATTAGCCGACATTGACATGCTTATCAATGTAGGCGGCGCGGACACTGCGCATTCCGGCGGAGCATGGTGGTGTGAGGAAGCGGTCGTGACGGCAATTAAGAAATTTGTCTATGACGGCGGCGGTATCATCGGTGTGGGAGAACCCAGCGCGCATCAGGCAAACGGCCGTTTCTTCCAGTTGGCGAATGTGTTTGGCGTGGAGGAAGAACGCGGATTTACGCTGGGCTATGATAAGTATAATTGGCAGACGCATAAACATTTTATAACTGAGGACTGTGCCGGGGAAATTGACTTTGGCGAAGGACAGAAGAATATTTATGCTTTGGAGGGTGCTGAAATTCTTTGCCAGCAAGAAAAGGAAGTGCAACTTGCAGTCAATGAGTTTGGTCAGGGTCGCGCAGTGTATATGGGCGGATTACCTTATAGCTTTGAGAACAGCCGTCTTTTGTACCGTGCAATTCTCTGGAGTGCGCATGGGGATGGAGAACTGCATAAGTGGTTCAGCAGCAACTTCAATGTGGAGGTACATGCATATCCTGAGAATAAGAAGTTCTGTGTGGTAAACAATACTTATGAACCGCAGGAAACTGTGGTGTATAAAGGAAACGGCGAAAGCTTTTCTGTGAAACTTATGGCAAATCAAATAATTTGGTATGAGATTTAAAAAGGCAGGAAGGAAATGGCGGCGTTTTACGACCAGATGCGTATGGAGGAAAAAGTGAAAGGTTTTAGCAGGAGAATCACAACAGGGAGTCGGGGTATTTTTGTGTTGATGGTTTTGGGAGTTATTCTGTTTGGAATTGTCGGGGAATTATGTTTGCCATCAGAGGGCGTTCGTGAAGAGGGGAGGTGTCGGACGCTCTCAGAGGGCTGGGTGCGTATAATGCCGGATGGCAGTAGGGACCCGGTTGAGGTGCCGGGCAAATGTGCGGCAGACTATCTGGAAAGTGTCAGTGTAGAAACGGTGCTGCCTAAAGATTTAGAGGAAGATACCTGGTTATGTACAATGGGTACCTGGCAGGAGCTAGAATTGTTAGTGGATCAGGTAGTGAGGCGGCGTTATAATGCGGAAGGCTCTATGCCTTTTGGCACGAATTATCCTGGAGCCTATGTATTTGTAAGACTTACCAGAGAGGACGCCGGAAAGGTGTTTCGTGTGACTTCCGTTTCCGATTCCTCGTATAACGGCACACTGAATACGGTATACATAGGGGATAAAATGGGGATTTTGACCAAGTTGATGCAGCAGCATGGCGGAGGTCTGTTTTTGGCGATGTTTTTGCTTTTGCTGAGCGCTATTAGCATTCTGCTCAGTGTGTGTTTGCGCCGTTTTCACCACAAAGAGATTGTTTTAGAGTATTTGGCATGGGGAACCTTTCTCACGTCGCTGTGGCTGGTGGCGGGTTCTAAGATGCGTCAATTTCTGTTTCCCAATATTTCTGTGGCATCAGCGCTATCTTTTCTGGCGGCGATGCTGGCATTATTTCCTTTGTTAATCTATATGGATAGTGTCCAGAAGCAGCGCTATCAGAAAGGCTATGTATTTCTGGAATTTCTAGTAATCGTAAATTTTGCAGCCTGTACATTTCTCCAGGTTACAAATCAAGTGGAGTTTATGGAGAATGTATTTTCCGTATGTGTATTGGCGATCGTTTCTTTTCTATACATTTTAATTTCCATGTATCGGGATGTTCGTAAGAAAAAGATAGGCGGCTACCCTCTTGTAGCGCTGGGAATGCTCCTTTTGATATTGTCGGCAGCGGCGGAATATTCAGCAGTTTTTTTCGGACAGAGGGGCAGTAATGGGGCGATTCTCTGTGTGGGGCTTGTGTGCCTCTTAGTTCTTGCTATTGTTGAAAACTTGCGCAAGTTGTTCTATATGGAAAGAGAGCGACAGCGCGCCATTTTAGCCAATGAATCCAAAGGAAAATTTCTTGCAAATATGTCTCATGAAATCCGAACACCTATCAATACCGTTATCGGTATGAATGAGATGATACTCAGAGAGAATCATGACCCGGTGATTAAGGGATATGCCAGAAATATCGGCAGTGCCAGCAAGACACTGCTGGGTCTGGTGAATGATGTACTGGATTTTTCGCAGATGGAAGCAGGTAGTCTTGACATAACCAACAGTTCTTATTATCTTTCTTCGCTGCTCAATGATACGATTCATGTTTTGCAAGCGAGGGCGGAAAAGAAACATTTAAGTGTCAGGTTAAATGTAGACGAGGATTTGCCGTCTATTCTGGTGGGAGATGAGGTGCGCATTCGCAAGGTCTTAAGCCAATTATTTAGTAATAGCCTCAAATTTACACAGAAAGGGATTATCACCTTCAGCGCACAGGGGGAATGGGCGGATGAAGGCAGTTTTCGACTGATTTTTTCTGTGGCAGATACCGGAATTGGTATCCGGGAGGAGGAACTTGCCAGGCTTTATGATAGTTTTGCCAAATTGGAGGAAGATGGGTATCGTACAGTCCAAGGTTCCGGTCTGGGCCTCAATCTTGCCAAACGTTATGTGGAACAGATGGATGGTGATATCCGTGTGCAGAGCGTATATGGAGCGGGTACAATCTTTACAGTGAGGATTCCGCAGGAGATAGAGGACGCACAGCCGATTGGAGATTTACAGAAAGCTTTTGAACGGGAGCGACAGGAACTTGCGCAGCCCCGGGAGTATTTATTGGCTCCAGAGGCGCGTGTGCTGTCGGTGGATGATAATGAAATGAATCTTGCCGTAGTGCGGGGGCTTTTAAAGCGTACGAAAATTCAACTCGACACGGTTCT
>CANOFW010000035.1 GCA_947565425.1 uncultured Lachnospiraceae bacterium | reverse complement strand
AATATCATAGAGAAAAATAAAGTGGAAAGTTGCCAACGATTACTTGACACAAACCTTTTTGTGCAAGCATATTGAAAAAGATTTTTGCATATGCTATAATGCTATTAGGCAAAAGATATAAAAAGTCCAACGTTGACGAAGAAGCGAATCCCCCAACCGTGCGGTAACACAGTTGAGGGATTCTTCTTTACTTTTATCGTGGCAAAGCACCCACGAGGCTAGTCGTTGCCTTTGTCGTCACCGTCTAACCATTTGACGATGTAATGGCAAGTTACACCGCCCAAAACGGCAACTAAAAAAGATATAAAAAATTCCAACGCTGACACCTCCTCCCTGTTGCGGGTATCGGTGGGCAACAAAAAAATTATAACATACTATTCCATGTGCTTCTATTATTATTTTTTAGAAAAGATATAAAGGGGATTCTGGCTGCCAGAATCCGATGCTCGTTGCACAGTAATTTGGTGGAGATGATTTCTTTCGGCAAGTAAAGTTGAATATATTTTTGTGTTTTATCCTTATCTGATTTCATACTTCACAGATTAAATAAAAAAGTCCCTGTCTGCGGAAAGGGTAAAAAGTTGTACTGTTGTGCATTTCGTGATAAAATTATAAAATGATACAAAGGACGGTGCATTTACAGTGGAGAAAATAGTAGCTTACAGGCATAATGTTATGCAGATTAATTCCCTAGATACCTTTCTAGGCGTGAAAGGCGGCTATAATCATGCGCAGCGAGATGTATATTTTGTAAGGGCTCTGGGCGAAAACCAGGGGCTTGCCGATGCAATCTGCCAAGCGGACAAAAGAATGGGCATAGAAATGTCAAGAAACAGATTGTGGTATGTAAGGTTACGAATGTTGCCGCAGCTTTGTAAAGCGGAAGATGTATCGTTTTATTCTGGGGTATATGATGTGTGGAAACAAGGTGGAAAGATAAGTCTCAGGCACATGCTGTCATCAGATGTCTTGCAGAAAGTGATGTCTGCGGGGATAACGGAAGTGGTTGCAAAACATACGGCATATAAGCAATCGGTTTCAGATTCTATGCTAAGGAATTTTGTAGCAAAAATACTCTTTTGGACGGATGAAGTGCTGGGAGAGACGCTCGGAACCTGGAATGAGAGAAGCTGTATGAAGATAATTGCGGAAGATGTGACGAAAGAACAAGAGTATTTATTTTTCTATTTTGTTACGCTTTTGGGCTGCGACGTCCTTCTGTTGGAGAATCGGAAAGATGCAGAGTTTACAGAGGAGTTGCGGAATCTTTCGCAGAAGTTAATACTTGGGCAATTCGGTATGGGAAATTTACCCGATTACAAACCATATGTGCCAGAAAACAAGCAAGAGATGGCGAAGGAAGCGCCTGCAAACAAAGGACGAGAGGGAACAAGACAGATTACATCAAATGTGCAGCAGGAAGAGGCGGGAGGGAATATCAAAATTGCCATACCGGAGCGAAATCGTCACAAGAGCCCTGCTGCCGTAGGCAGCATGCAAAATATTTCGGCAGGTAGGGCTATAAGTTCAGCTTCACAGTCACGTGCAGTTGAGCACACGGAAAAGACGTTTGAGGAATTGGCGCAGCTTGCGTCCTCCATTGTTATGATTGCCGTGCATGACAGTCGCCGGGAAGTTATTGGAACGGGTTCAGGTATCATGATTGGCAGTGCGGGTTACATATTGACGAATGACCATGTGGTGTCAGGAGGAAGATTTTTTTCCGTCAGAATGGAAGATGATGAACAGATTTATACGACAGATGAAGTCATTAAATATAATTATAACCTTGATCTTGCGGTAATTAGAATTTCCAAACAGCTCAATCCACTGCCAATTTATAACGGAAACAAGAAGCTTGTGAGAGGGCAGAAAGTAGTGGCAATCGGCAGTCCTCTGGGCTTGTTTAATTCTGTAAGTGATGGGATTATTTCAGGATTCCGGGATATTAGGAATGTTGGCATGATACAGTTTACGGCGCCTATTTCTCCAGGGAGTTCTGGGGGCGCAGTGCTCAATATGCAGGGGGAAGTGATCGGCATAAGCACGGCTGGCATAGACAATGGGCAGAATATAAACCTGGCGGTAAGCTATGAGGATATACGCACATTTGCGCGGGGATTCTATAGTTAATATTGTCCTGCTTTCGTAAGCAGTATTAAGGATATTGTGATTGAAAAGCATTCTAAAAGTGTGCTATAATGCAAGATAACGAATAGATAATGGGCATATTGAGGAAGATGGGCAGGTAGAAACAGATGAAATACCATCGTTTAAAGTATCGTTTATGTATGCAGCACAGCTTTGACGGACAGATTGAGCACAAGCATCACCACCTGATAGAGATTGAGATTGTGGCAAGACAGATAGCGGAGGATTTTTTGGAGTTTGACAGTATGGATTCCATATTAAAGCAGGTGTTGGACCCGTATCAATACCAGTATTTGAATGAGTTTACGGAATTTGATGGAGATACGAGTATTGAACATTTAGGCGAGGTATTTTATGTAAAGGTGAGGGACGCGTTGGAGAAGAAGCATTGGAAGTTTGCCCGGTTTGAGATTAGCGAAACGCCTTTGCGCATTTATGCAATTGTGGAAGAGGAATTTTAACGGAGAAATCGAGTAAAGGAGGATGTTTATGAAAGCCAGAAACATTTTCAGGGGAGTTATGGCAGGCATGATGTCAATGTCGCTTTTGTTATCTGGAATGCCGGTAATAGCGGCAGATGCAGATATGGCGCATAAGGCACAGCAACAGACAGCGGATCCTTCTGCCGACAATTCAGGCCAGCAGACAGAGGGGCAGGTGGCAGAACCAGAAGTTGGGGAGCAGATGACAGAGCAGCAGGGCGGAGGCAGCAATGCTGAAAGTCAAGGCAATGTGGATGACGACAATACAGGGAGTCAAGGGAATGTAGATGACGGCAATACCGAGAGCCAAGATAAAGCGGATGACGGCAACACAAAGGATCAAGGAAATGCAGGGAATGGCAATACAGAGAATCAGGGCAATGTAGATTCTGAGAACGATGTGCAGGACGAAAAGGACGCGGATGCCAAGAAAGATGCCAAGGACAAGAAAGACGCGGATGCTAAGAAAGATGCCAAAGACGATGCAGATTCTGCGCAAGACGATGTGAAGGAGCCTGAGGCGCTTACCGATGGCTTTGCGGTTGTAGCGGGAAACATTGATGTGGATGGTAATTTAACCGACTGGCAGAATGTGACGTCGCGTACGTCGAGCGCTTCTAATGTGGATTCCTGGAAGGTTGCTTATTCCCCAGATGGCAATACCGTATATTTTAGTTTTTCCGGGAGTGCGGGCACGGAGTGGGATTATAATTTTACTGGCAATCGGTTTGAATTTGTCTATGCGGACGGCGCAAAGGGTGAGGACAGCAGCATTTCCGTTACGGCATATAAAGCTGGGACAAATATTAAATCTACAGTTAAGAATGGCTGGTATGGCGATATATCAGGGGCATCCTCGGCGGTGACGAATGAGGCGCACGGCAACAACGCCGGACCTTATACGGTAGAGATGGCAGTTCCGCGCAGCTTTTTCCACAGCTTAGATTTTACGGTTACTTTTGGCGGTACGTCCGTAAATGCTGCTGATATTCAACAGCTTGATGGTAAATCTGTGGCACAGGAAGTGAAACCGGTGTATAGCGGAATCTCGATTGATGGTAATTATGCGGATTGGGCAGCAGTGGCGAAAGCGGAAGCATCCTGTCCGAACAACGCACATCCGGGATGTTTGTCTTTGGCGGCGGCAGTCTATGATGGAGATTGGTTCTATATTTATATAAAGGATGGCGAAGGCAGTAACGCATCCGGTGCGGGAACGCATTCTAATGGTAAGTTTGCGATTATTTCGGATTTAGGGTATGAGACAGATATTCAGCTTACCACTGCGCCAGAGGTCAAAGGTGTAAATGGCGCACAGGTTGCCTATGTGGGCAGCGAGTGGGAGATTGCGATTCCCAGAGACCAGCTTCCCAAATATGAGGAGAGCCTTTCTCTTCATTTCTATCTGGGTGACGCGTTGGTGAAAGATATTGTAAATTTGCAGGCGGACAGCGGGAATAATCTGGAGAATCTCTTTGCGGGCGTTGTGTTTGACGGCGCATATGAGGATTGGGAAGATTATGGGCACACGACTATCCAGTATGCAACGCCGGGTTCCCAGGAGTCGCAGGTGGATGCCAAAGGAGCGCTGTACTCTACAGGCGAAAAATTGTACGGCCATGTCGTGACGGATATGCCGCAGCATTTACAGGAAGCAGGACAGGAATTTTCAGAAGCTGTCACGATCGCCTTTAATCAGAGTGAAGAAAGTCTTAAAAATGGTACGTATGACACAAAGATGGCGTTTTACCCAATGCTTGTGACGGTTGACGCCAATGGAAATATTAACTGGAATCCACAGCGCCAAGGGCTTCCAGAGGGTACATATGAATATTACATTGCGTCTAGGGATGCATGGCGTACATCAACGAACATCAATAATCTAAATGATATGGATCAATTGTATGGTAAAATGATGATGACAATTGCTAAGGACGGCAAGGATGAGATGGAATTTTATCTGGACTTGCCAAAGGTTGCTAAGAAGCTTGGCGTTGGCGAGACAGATTTGAAGCAGATTGCAGCGCAGTTTGGACGGATTGGGCAGCAATGGATGTTTACTGCGGGCACCTCTACCGGACCGCTCGTCGGCGTTGTGCTCTGTGTTGCTGTGGTAGGAGCAGTATTCTGGTATAGGAAGCGGAGGTATGGAGAGTATATTCCGGCGGGAGCGTAAATGTTTTCAGGTTCTTTGTATGTTATCTGAGAGACAGGCAGCGGAATTTATGTTTGCAGGCGTGCAACATTTGTAACTTCTGTGCACGATAGTGCATTAATGTTGAACAGTATTACTTTGCAATAGGGAAAGAAATAGGAGGAATGGGCATTGAAAGAGAGAAAACAGCCGTATTATTTGATCTTGATAATGCTCATTTTTTATGCGCTGTTGTCCTTTGTGGTGGCAAAACTTGTGCAGAACAGCGGCATATATCCATCGGGGGTGGATACCCTGGGGCATATTTATAAGGGAGACATGCTGTATAAGGCGATTGGCAAGGGGGATTTCTGGCCTTTATTTGATCCTTTTTGGTATAATGGAATGGAAACGATGCGTTATACTGCGCCGCTTCCTTTGTATTTTTTGGCTTTGTGTCAGTGGTTTGGGGGTGGAAATTCCTTAAATGGTTATCTGGTGTTTGTTGCGGCTATTTGTTTGCTTGGCGCTATCTCCTGGCTTTCTATAGGGTTTAAGGTGAAACGCCCTTTTTTTGGCAGTTTTGTCGGTGTACTATGGTTTTTTATGCCGAATAATTTATATGTATTGTTCCATGAGGGCAATCTGCCACAGTCTATGTGCATTGCCTTATTACCGCTGTTAATGTATTTGGTGTATAAATGTCTCAGGGAAAAGCCTTGGTATGCATGGTGTGAGTTGTCGGTGTGTTTTTCTTTACTGGTGCTTTGTCAGCCGGGTTACGCAGGGCTGGTGCTTCTCGCCTTAGTGGTCTATTTTGTATTTGATGCAATTGTCAGCCGTCAATGGCTTGAGGGCGTACGAGTGGCGGTTTCGCTGGCGCTTGGCTATTTGCTTGCTGGGATATGGCTGGTGCCCTTTTTGGTACGCAAATGTGTGTCACAAGTCAGCATGGAAGTCCTGGCAGACTTTTTCCAGGATGTGCTTTTGAGCCTCAACCCGTTTGCACGTTATCAACGTGGCTGTGTGGATGTTTATTTTGGACTTGCCGTGTTGTTACTTGCTATTTTTGGCGGGCTTTTGAGTAAGAAGAAATCATTGCCTGGCTTTTGGACAGGATTGATAGTTTTTATTGGTACTTCGGATATTTCGTATATTTTGTTGTCTCATCTTCCGGGTGGGCAGATTTTACAAATGCTGCGTTTTATATCTATCGCATTGTGTATGGTTCTCTTCAGCTTTCTAATCTGGGACACCTTAAAAAAGGGCTGGGTGGTTCTTTTTGCCGCGCTGTTGGTTTTGGATGCGCTGCCATCTTTGCCGATGGTGGTTGGACATATGTCGGAGACAAAGCCGCAGAAAATTCTTGCTGATTATGCGGATTGGACCTTGATTGAGCAGGCGAAAGAGATTACAAATCAGCGATTGGCGTTGGTGGATGAGAGCGCGCTCAATGCAATGGGGGCATATCTGGCGACTGGATTTGGTGAGCCGCTGGCAATTTCCTATGGCGCTATGGGAGAACTGAGCGCCACTTCAACAAATTTCTTACAGATTGAACGAGCTTTGGAAGAGGGGGAATATCCCTATGTGTTTGACCGCTGTTTGGAATTAGGGAATGATACGGTCATTGTCCGTATGGATATTGTGGGCAGTCTTGACCGCCATCCGATCAAAGAGATGGATGCGGCGGCGTCAAATGTTGGATATCGGATGGTAAACTCAAACGATAATTACCGCCTCTATCACTATGAGATAGATGGAAACTGGGGCACTGTTTCGGAATATCCAGCGATCGGTATTGGCAGTGCGACAGATCAGCTTTCCAGACAGTTTCCGGCAGTGGAGGAGACAGAGAGCGATAACCTCAATGACTATACATTTGAGCAGTTATCTAATTATGATTTAATTTATTTGGCGGGATTTACTTATGATGATAAGGCGGCTGCGGAAGAATTGATTACAAGGCTCGGTGCGTCGGGCGTACGAATTGTCATTGCAGCTGATGGGATTCCGGATGACAGAGGAAGCCAGAATCAAAGCTTTCTCGGGGTAGTTTGCAACGGTGTGGTTTTTTCACAGGGTTATCCTGATTTAGATACGGTGGACGGTGTCTTGGAAACGGATTTGTTCCCGGACGGCTATCGTGAGTGGAGTACGGTATATGTAGACGGTTTGGACGAAGTTTGGGGAACGGTGGAAAATGTGGATTGGGAACTGCCATTTTATGGGACCGTGAAAAATGAGAATATTATTGTGATTGGTCTCAATTTGACATATTATTATGGCTTGACAGAGGATGAGAGCATAGGAAGACTTCTTGACCGCACGCTAAATATTTCTTCCCGTGATTTGCCGAAACGGGAGATTGTACCGTATAGTGTGCAGTATTTGGAAGATAAGATTGTACTTAATTCTGAGCAGTCTGGTTTGAATACGGGTATCGCTTACCATGATAGTTTCAAAGCGAACGGGGGAATTTATCAGCGCAATCATTTATTACATGTGGGAGAGGGGGAGACAGTGCTCTTTCTCACCTACCCCTATTTGCATTGGGGAATGATAAGCAGCATTGTGGCGGCAGCATTGCTCGTGTGGCATACGTTGTACAGGAAACGGCGGACAGAGAGCGGCGAGAAGGAAATGGAGTGATAGAATCCAGCAGGAATGAACCTGAGAAGGAAATGGAGTGATTCGTAAATGGTGAAATACATAGTAGGAGTTTTCTTGGCGGCGGTATGGCTGTTTGTCTTACACATTTTGCATAAGAGCAAATTGAACTTCTGGCATTTTATCGTAGGAAGTGCGGGTGCATTTATCTTGATGTTGGTGTTTTTAGAGCCTATTCTGATGGAACCGCTGGCGCGAATTGTGGCTTTGTTGGCAAGTCTGCCGGGCAAGATTGCTGGAATTTACAGCGCGCATTACAAATACGGCGTAATTTTTGTTGAGTCCTCGGTGGGAGCAATTTCTTTGAAAATTGATTTTGAATGTTCTGGTATTATTGAAATTATCGCGTATTTGTCCCTGCTGATGTTTTACCGGGTGTATTCGGTATATGAGAGGGTCTATGTGGGCGTGTTGGGTGTGGTGGCGATTGTCCTGGCAAATGCGCTGAGGATTACAATTATCTGCCTGATGATACATTTCTGTGGGATTGATATGTACTATATTGCGCATACCTTTGTGGGGCGGCTGGTGTTCTACAGTTTGTCTGTGTTAATATATTTCTATGTATTTACGAAACCGCAGATTATCAAACAGAAAGTGGGAAGTTTCCGGTATGACAGTGATAAATAGTTTTTTAAACTCTATATTGTTCTGGGCGGCATGGATTATTATTCCATTTGTGATGGAAATTATTCCCTCCATTGGCAGTTTTCTTATCTTGGTGAAGAAAAAGATTTTTCCGGCGAAATATGAAGACCCGGTATTTTGGCCGGAGGTGACGCTGATTATCCCAGTTTATAACTCGCAGGATTCTTTGCAGGAGTGTATACAATCCATTAATGACAGTGATTATCCCAATGAGAAGATGCGAATATTCCTGGTAAATAACCAGGGCAGCGATGATTCTTTCCGTGTCTACACGGATTGCCAGGAGTTGTACCCGGATTTGCTGATGCAGTGGTTGAACGCCAAGCAGGGGAAATCACGTGCGCTGAATCTTGCGCTGTTCAATGCAGATGGCAAGTATATCATTCATGTGGACAGCGACGGGCAGTTTGAACCTCACGCGATTACCAATATGGTGCGCAAGTTTGAATCCTGCCCGGATGTGGACTGTATGACAGGCGCGATTCTCACGATGCCGCAGATGATAGAGGAGTATAAAGGGATATTTGCCAGGATTTTGCGTAAGATGGAGTTTATGGAATATGCACAGGCGTTTTTGGCAGGGCGCAATTACGCGTCTGAGACGAATAGTATTTATACCCTGTCCGGTGCGTTTTCTGCATTTCGCAAGTCGGCGGTGCTGAAATCGCAGCTTTACAATACGGATACGATATGTGAAGATACAAATATTACATTCCAAATGCGTTATTTACAGCATACGAAGGTCCATATATGTGAAAATGCTATTTTTTGCGTGGATCCGATTGAGGGAGTCAATAAGCTCTACACTCAGCGGCAGCGTTGGCAGAGAGGAAGCCTTGAGGTGTCGCACCAGTTTTTGGAGAAGGATCTCAAGGTGCGCAAAATGTTTTCTAATGTGATGGTGCGGACGTTGATGTATGACCATACGTTTGCTTTTCCGCGGCTAATTTGGTATCTGGCGCTAATCTGCTTGATGTGCATGAATTATTCGCCGGAGGTGATTCTTGTTTCTACAGGGATTATCTTCTTAATGTATATTGCCAGTGGATTTCTGTATTATTTTTCCACGGTGGGGTGTTTGAAGGAGTTTGATGATTTAAAGAGATATTATCGAAAGCATTGGTATATCGTGCCCTTGCTGCCGTTGTTTAATTTGCTGGTATTTTTTATCCGTTTTGCAGGTGTGATTAACAGTATTAACACGGACAGCGCATGGAAGACGCGCACGTTGACCGATGAGCGCAAGGATTTTGAGAGAGAGTTCATGGCGGAAGCAAAGAAACCTATGAATTTATTACAGAAGGCGCGCAAAGCAGTAAATTATGAATAAGTAAATAGGTGAATAGATTTATGAAAAGAAGATTTAATTATTTTATTATTACGGTGGCTTTCGTATTTTTCGCGATTGCAGCAGATGTGTTTATCTTTTGCCAGCTTGAGAATTATGAGACAAGGTTTTTGGAAGTTTACGGCTCTGAGCAGGATGGTTATGTAAAGATTATACTGGATCAGATTAATCGTCTGGATGATCGGGGGACAGACGAGGACATCACAAAGATTATCAGCACACTTGATGCGACGGCGAGCAGATATTGGACCTTGAGCAAAGGGGATTCCATTCTATTTGTCAAAAGTGTCACCGAGACGAATCGTTACAAAGGGTTTACGGATGGAACTTATTATGCGACGGAGACGGCGTCGGCATTTATGAACAGTCTGGGCGTGAACGAGGTAAATCATCGGATTATCTATCTCAATGATGATCGCTTTATCGCTTCGGGTATGATTTTTGACTGGCAGGGAGAGCAGTATCGCATTTGCCTTTTGACGTATGATAGGGTAATATTAGAAGATAATATTCTGTTGGAGTGCAAGAATTCGATTATTATTATCCTTTCCCTGGTTCTAGCTTTGATGATCATACTTAGTATGGTTATGTCGAAAAAAATCCGCAGCCAGCAGCGATATATCGAGAAGCAGGAAGAACGCGTAGTGTGGCAGAACCAACAAATAGAACATCTGGACGACAGGCTGAAAAAGGAATATGCGTTCAGTGCGAGCAAGCATGTGTTTAAAAATGTGATGTTGGATGAGTTTTTGGAGACGCTGGACGAGAAAAATGTTTATCCGCTGCATTTTGCGGTGTTTGAAGCGGAATCTCCCGAGGCGCGCGAGCATTTTTTGGAGCGTATGCAGGCCAGGCTTGACAACCGCGTGCTGCGTTTTTCTATGGATGCACGGTTTTTGGTTTTAATTTTCGTACGTTATCAAAAGGAAGTAAGCGAGGAGATTATTGAATCATTGGAAGATGATGATGTGCGCGGATGGGGAGATTTGTACTGCGCCGATAACATGAATAGTTATAAGTCGCAGTTTGAGAAGTTCTGGAAGGAAGTGAAGGAAAAGTGCGGGAAAAGAAATTATACCGGGAATACCGTTTGAAGTCATATCTAAATATGAACCATTATATCATTATCAATGGTAAACAGGGGCAGACACATCCGCATACGTGGGAATTTGTGATCACGATTATCGTCTCGGGCGATGCGTTTGTAGAATTTCGCACTTTTGAAGATTTGATTGAAAATTATCTGGACAAATATCAAAATCAGGTTTTAAATACAATTGAACCGTTTGACGCAATCAATCCGACGATTGAGAATGTCACAGATCATTTTAACGATGAATTGCAGGTACTGCTACGGGATAATGGCGGTGAACTGGTGTCTCTGGAAGGGAGCGAAACGCCGACTAGGAGTTATATTGTCACTCACCGTAATGAAGAGGAGTTTATGGAGCGTATCGGCAAAGTTCAGTCACAGCAGATTTCCGGTATTGTTAATTATGTGGTAGATCAGATTGTTGAGGGAGAGGATGGACAGTGGTAATGGCTGCTTGGGTGAAAGTATGAAGCTGCTGTTACAATGAAAGGACTAAGAGAAATGAAGAGATGGAAGAGCAAGGCGTTACTGATTCTGGCAATGCTTTTGACAATATCTCTGTCTGCCGGGTGTACCCGTGGGAAATATCCGGGCGAAGATAAACTACCTGGAGTGGGTGGATTGGCAAAAGCGGATGAAAAAAGCAGCGGGCAAGAGACAGAGAATTTGATAGAAACACCATCCTTGCCGACGTATACAGAGGATGGGATTCGTTTTTCATTTCAGGTAAATAATAAGAAGTTTCAAGCCTACACCGGAAATGCGGGTTGGCAGGATATCATGCCGATCGGCGTAAATGTCGGAACAGGCAAGCCGGGGTATTTTCCTGGGGAGTTTGGTATAACGAAGGAAGAGTATATGCAGTGGTTTGGCCAGATTCAGGCAATGCACGCAGACACAATTCGAGTGTATACGATTCTTATGCCAGAATTTTACGAAGCGTTAGCGGAGTATAATGCGACTTCCAAGAAGCCGCTCTATTTCATACAGGGTGTTTACAACAATGAACAAGATGTGGTCGAGCTTGCGGACGCCTATGCGCAAGATGGCAAGATTTATAATGATTGGTTGGCGATGTGTCAAACGATTGTCGATGTTGTTCATGGAAATATCACGATTGAACAAGTTGCGGGGAATGCATATGGCGTATATGATGACGATGTTTCACAATATTTACTGGGATGGATTCTAGGAATTGAGTGGCAGCCAGATTTTGTAATCAACACCAATGAGGGACATCCCGACAAAACAGAATTTGACGGTGAATATCTTTATGTGGAGGATGCGTCTCCCTTCGAGGCTTTTCTAGCGGCAGGGCTGGATACGTGTATTTCCTATGAGACAGAGCATTATAAGATGCAGCATCCGACGGCATTTGCCAATTGGGTGACAACAGATCCCTTAGAACATCCGGGAGAGCCGAATCCTGAGATGGAGGACGCTGTATCTGTGGATGCAGAGCATGTGAAGGCGAAACCATCGTTTCGGGCAGGATTGTTTGCGTCCTACCATGTGTACCCTTATTATCCTGAGATGATGCGCTATGCGCCGGAGCTTTTAGAGGATGATCCGCCTAATTCTTATAAGAGTTACTTGAATAAGCTTATGGATTATCATACAATACCAGTTGTAATTTCTGAGTTTGGTGTGCCTTCTGGCCGTGGGATTACGCATTTGGCGCGTGAAGCGGGATTTAACCAGGGAGGCTTGACAGAGGAAGAGCAGGGAAATGCGTTGATTTCCATGCTGGGGGATATTGTAGATACTGGCTGCGCCGGAGCCTGTATGTTTATCTGGCAGGATGAATGGTTTAAGCGAACATGGAATACCATGGATTATACAGATGCAGAATCGCGAGCCTATTGGTGCGACGTCCAGACAAGCGAGCAGTTTTTCGGTTTGTTGTCGTTTGATCCGGGGGAGGAAGCTGTTTGTACAGTAGACGGTGACGCGGGGGAATGGGACAACATGGAACCGCTCGTAAAAAGCGGTGAGAAGGAGTTGTATGTAAAGAGCGATGAGGGTTATGTTTATCTGTTGCTCAAAGGGGGAGACAAGCAGACGCGCATCACGCTTGATACTATCCCGGAACAAGGGAATTCCCAATATGACGGCGCAGATTTTTCTGTAGAGATAAATGGTAAGAAGAACAGCCGCATCCTGGTAGACCCATATTATGATGTCAATTATTGGCTGTACGCGATGGGAACGTATTCTTCAAGCGAAGTGTTGGAAGTTCAGGATGGCTATGCGGACAAAAACAGCAGCCGCTTTGAGCCTATCAATTTAATGCTTAATCGTCCGGTTTTGCTTACAGACGGAACATTGGTAGGGACAGAGCAGATTGAAACTGGGAAACTGCGCCATGGAAATGCAGATCCGCAAAGTGACAAATATAACTCCCGTGCGGATTTCTGTATCAATGGGGACGTCGCGGAAATCCGCCTGCCATGGTTGCTTTTAAATATCCCTGCGCCAAACCGCAAAATGCGTATTGCTGACTTGTATGCGCACGATGAGATTACGTTTGAGCCAATTAGCGGCATAACGTTTGCAATTGATGGCGTGAGCGGCGCCTATTCCTGGGACGAATGGGAGCTTCCTACATACCGGGAGCGGTTAAAGCAGTCATACTATATTGTGCAGGAGTATCTAGCGAACCAGCAGACAGCCAAAGGTGGGGAATAATATGAAAACGATAAAAACATCCAAAAAACCATTGAAAAATTATATGTGTTGGCCGTTGTTGCTGACAGTTCTCGTTATATTGCTAAATATACCTTTATATTATTTTGACAAGAGGGCGGGAGTTTGTGTGTCCATATTCGCTGCGGTCTATTTTGTGATTACGCTGGCGCTTTATCTAGTATATAGCTCGCTGGTGCGTAAGGAAGTAATAGATTTTGCAACGCAGTATGGCACTGTGCAGAAGAAACTTCTGAATGAGTTTGAGATTCCCTATGCACTGTTGGAGAATAATAGTAAGATTTTGTGGATGAACGAAGCATTTGCAGAGATTACGGAGAAAGAGAAGAATTACCATAAATCTATTACCAGTATTTTTCCGGCGATTACCAGAGAGCTTTTGGAGAAGGATGAAAAGGAGCGGATTATCCGCATTGAGTGGAAGGATAGGATTTATCGGGCAAGTGTCAGTAGGCTTTATTTTCATGAAGAGGATGCAAAAGCGGCAGGCGAAGGAGAAGTAATTGTCGATGGTGTGATGGAAGGCAAGAATCAGTACTTGACCTCCTTGTATTTGTTTGATGAGACAGAGCTGCAACGCCATATTCAGGAAAACAGGGAGCAGCAGCTCGTGTCCGCGCTTGTTTACATTGACAATTATGAGGAGGCATTAGAGAGTATTGAAGAGGTCAAACGTTCCTTGCTGGTAGCTTTGGTCGATCGGAAAGTTAGCAAATATTTTGCGGAACGCGACAGTATTATCAAGAAAATCGAAAAAGACAAGTATTTCGTCGTCTTTAAATATAAATATTTAGATGACCTGATGAAAGATAAGTTCAGCATTTTGGAAAATGTCAAAACGATTAAAGTGGGAAATGAGATGGCAGTGACGCTGTCTATCGGTATTGGCATCAGCAATGTCAATTACAACCAGAAGCATGAGTTTTCCCGCATGGCGATCGACCTTGCGCTTGGTAGGGGCGGCGATCAGGTGGTAATCAAAGAAGGGGAGAAGATTTCTTATTTTGGCGGCAAGTCTCAGCAGGTGGAGAAAATGACAAGAGTGAAAGCGAGAGTCAAAGCACATGCGCTGCGGGAGCTATTTGCCAGCCGGGAACAAGTATTTATTATGGGACATAGTATTAGCGATATGGATGCATTTGGCGCGTCCATCGGCATTTACTGTGCGGCACAGGTGATGGGTAAGAAAGCGCATATTGTATTGAATGATGTCACCTCCTCTTTGCGTCCGATGAAGGAATGTTTTACGGAGGAGAAGGGTTATCCAGAGGACATGTTTATTCGCAGCGAAAAAGCCATTGAGATGGTGAAGGACAGCAGTGTGCTCGTCGTGGTCGATACGAACCGTCCAAATTATACGGAGTGCCCAGAAATTTTGCGGCAGTCTAAAAATATCGTGGTCTTCGATCATCACCGGCAGGGCAGTGAGATCATTGAGAACGCCGTGCTTTCTTATATCGAAGCATATGCCTCTTCTACTTGTGAAATGGTGGCGGAAATGCTTCAGTATTTTAACGAGAATATTCATCTGCGGCCAAACGAGGCGGATAGTATTTACGCGGGGATTTTGATTGATACGAATAATTTTATGACCAAGACAGGCGTGCGTACGTTTGAGGCGGCAGCGTATTTAAGACGCTGCGGTGCGGAGGTTACGCGGGTGCGCAAGCTCTTGCGCGATGATATGGCGGCGTACAAGGCGCGGGCGGAGGCGGTGCGCCATGCGGAAGTATATCAGGGCGCGTTTGCGATTTCTATTTGTCCGGCAGACCCACGCGTGGAGAGTCCGACAATCGCCGGCGCGCAGGCAGCAAATGAATTGCTGAATATTGTGGGAATTAAGGCTTCGTTTGTGCTCACGGAGTACAATGAAAAGATATATATCAGTTCACGCTCAATTGATGAAATCAATGTGCAGATTATTATGGAGCGAATGGGTGGCGGAGGTCATCTGAATGTGGCAGGCGCTCAGCTTGTGGGCTGTACGGTATATGAGGCGAAGAGAAAGATTGAGAAGACATTAGATCAAATGCTCGAGGAAGGAGATTTAGAAGTATGAAAGTAATTTTGTTGGAAGATGTAAAGTCATTAGGAAAAAAGGGAGAAGTCGTAAACGTCAGTGATGGCTACGCGAGGAATATGCTTTTGCCCAAGAAATTGGGAGTAGAAGCGAATAATAAGAATATGAACGATTTAAAATTACAGAACCAGCACGCACAAAAGGTAGCGCAGGAGAATCTTGATAAGGCAAAGGCGCTGGCGGAGGAGCTCAGCGACAAACAAGTGACAGTAACGTTAAAGACTGGAGAGGGCGGTAAGACCTTCGGCTCTGTTTCTGCGAAGGAAATTGCCGCTGCTGCAAAGGTGCAGCTTGAGATGGAACTTGACAAGAAGAAGATGCAGTTACCAGACGGCGGTTTGAAGACGCTTGGCGTTCATGAAATCAAGATTAAATTTCATCCTCAAGTCACTGGAACTCTCAAGGTTAAAGTGGCAGAGGAGTAGGAGGCACATATGGAGGAGGCCCTGATTAAACGGATTATGCCCAACAATCTTGAAGCGGAGCAGTCTGTTATCGGTTCTATGATTATGGACAGGGAAGCAATCATTGTGGCTTCGGAAACACTGCATCGTGAGGATTTTTATCATCAACAGTATGGCGTGTTGTTTGAGGCAATGGTCGAGCTCTTCAATCAGGAACAGCCGGTGGATGTGGTCACCTTGCAAAATCGCCTGCGGGAGAAGGATGTTCCCGCCGAGTTGAGTAGTATGGAATTTGTGGGAGAGCTGGTCACATCCGTGCCGACGTCCGCGAATATTAAGTACTATGCCAATATTGTCAGAGAGAAGGCAATGTTGCGCAGACTGATCAAGGTCAACGAGGAGATTGCCAATCAGTGTTATCTGGATAGAGATAGCGTAGAAGATATTATGGCAGAAACGGAGAAGCAGATTTTCAACTTGCTTCAGAACCGAGGCGGCGAAGATTTCGTGCCAATCAAGCAGATTGTCATACAAGCTCTTGAAAAAATTGAAATGGCGTCCAAGCAAAAGGGAAATGTCACCGGCATTGCTACCGGATTTGTAGATCTTGATTATCGTATGTCGGGGCTTCAACCCTCGGACCTTGTGCTGGTGGCGGCGCGACCTTCCATGGGCAAGACGGCATTTGTGCTTAATATTGCGCAGTATGTGGCTTTTCACAGCAATCTTGCCACAGCAATTTTTAGTTTGGAGATGTCAAAAGAGCAGCTTGTTAATCGTCTTTTTGCGCTGGAAGCGCGGGTGGACGCTCAACTTCTGCGCACGGGCAATCTGGCGGATTCCGATTGGGAAAAATTGATTGAAGGGGCGGGCACGATCGGCAAGTCCAAGTTAATCATAGACGATACGCCAGGGATTTCTATTTCGGAGCTGCGCTCAAAGTGCCGCAAGTATAAATTGGAGCAAGATTTGAAGCTAATTATCATTGACTATTTGCAATTAATGTCCGGTTCTGGCAGGTCAGACTCCCGGCAGCAGGAAATCTCTGACATTTCCCGTTCCCTCAAAGGACTTGCCAGGGAGCTCAACGTCCCTGTAATAGCTTTGTCTCAGTTGAGCCGTCAGGTCGAACAACGGCCAGATCACAGGCCAATGCTCTCAGACTTGCGTGAATCCGGGGCAATTGAACAGGATGCCGATGTGGTGATGTTCATCTATCGTGATGATTATTATAACAAAGATACGGAGAATAAGAACATTGCGGAAATTATTATCGCCAAACAGAGAAACGGTCCCATTGGCACCGTCAACTTGGTGTGGCTCCCGCAATACACGAAATTCGTAAACATGGAAAAATAGTCAGTACGTCATGGAAATGGGCTACTATATGGCTTAGAGTTGTTCAAAAGGTTTTCATTGCGTGAGTAATGGAAACAATATGCGAAAAAATTATTCTGGGCAGCTTGCTTTCAAAGATAATTTTTTGTAAAACGAGGCAGATACCTTTCTGAAAAGGGAGGTATCTGTTTTTTCTTGTCATTATTTCACGATGAAAAAAGATTGTAAGATATAGCATAAATCGTTAAAATAGAGGTAGTAAAAGGGGACAGGCTGTTGCTTTTATGATCTTATAGTCAGAAGTTAAAGCGAGAGTTTGACAAAGCGTTTATAAAAAGAACGTGAAATCCCGAAAAGGAGGTTAAAATTGTGGAAAATGCACGCTATATGATTTCGGATGCGGCAAACATTGTCAATGTTGAGTCACATGTCTTGCGATATTGGGAGGAGGAGTTAGAGCTCGCAATTCCCCGCAACGAGATGGGACACCGCTATTACACAGAAGAGAATATAGCGCAGTTCCAAAAGATAAAAGAATGGAAGGAGCAGGGATACCAGCTAAAAGCCATTCGCATGATGATACATAATATTTCGGGGGACCATCAGGTTGTGCCAATGGACCACGAATATCCCGAAGCCAAGCCCGTATATACGATAAAAGAGCATAGTAATTCCGCTCCAAATACGGTTAAGCTGGAACAATTTCAAGCAATGATGATGAATATTGTCAGGCAGGCGATGGAGGAGAATAATACGGCGCTCGGGAAAGAGGTAGGCGTTCAGGTAGGTGAAAGAGTGCTCAAGGAAATGAATTATCTTATGCGTGAGCAGGATGAGGCGGAGGAAGAACGTTTCCGTAAGCTGGACGCAGCTATTCGCTCACAGCAAAGAGGGCGCAGGTTCCGTAAAGAGAAGGTAAAGAAGAAAGAAAAGGAAAAAGATACAGCAACATTGCTAAAGGAAGATAAGAAATTAAACCCAAACTTAACTACTTAAAAAAGTGTATAATCTGAAAAGGGAAGCATTGGTTATCTGTGCTTCCCTTTTCGCTGGTTCCTCTTTTTAAGAATTCGATGCTTGCAAAGCGGAAAATATTTGTACAGAATAAGGAAGAAGATAATCCCCAACACACCGCCGAGGCTGTCGATACACACATCCATCACTCTGCACGCTCGTCCAGGGACAAACAATTGATGAAATTCATCGGTAGCCGCATATCCTGCGGTAATGGTAAGGGATAGAAATATTAGACGTTTTGTGTCCAAGGGCCGTTTTGTAGAGGGAAGGCTTGCGGCATTATGTTTGGAGGATTTCTTCGGGGAGAACCTATAGTAGCTCATATGTAAACAGAGGAGAAAGGCAAGAATCGCGTATTCCCCCATATGGGCGCTCTTGCGGATGGCGAACTGCATAGAATTTGCCAGAGCATATAGCTCTTCGCCAGTTTTACCCTGATGAAATAAGCTGTTTTGCCATTTGGTAATTTGGTAAGCTACCGTGCCGCTGGTCTGGGACGATTGCTGTGCAGGTTGTGCAGAAAAGGCAAAGATCACAATCATCCAGAGGATGATTAGAATGCCAGTAATTTTCTTTCCCATAGGATGTCGTTTCATACGATACGGCCTCTTCTTTCGTTTTTAATAGTATTGTACCTTTCTTATGTGCATACGTCAATTGCAGTAAGAATGCTACAAATATATCCATTCGATATAAAAAAGAAAAGAAGCCTTTATCCCCCAATCAGGATAAAGGCTCTCTAAATTCTCATGTACGATACAGGAATTAACCCTGCTCAATTGCACCTGTCGGGCAAGCGCCAGCACATGTTCCGCAATCAATGCAGGTATCTGCAGCGATTTCATATTTTCCATCACCAGCGGAGATAGCTCCTACAGGGCATTCTCCCTCACAGGTTCCACAGCTTACACAAGCGTCAGTAATTACGTATGCCATACTTAGTTCCTCCTTATAAAATGAATATTCATTAAGCCTTATATGCTTGGCTATAAACTATATTTTAATACAAACAGTCTGCGATTACAAGTAAAAGATTGCATATTTAAAAAAATGGGATTATAATAAGAGATAAGCGAAATACTTATAGAGGGTATCGCAAAATAAGATAACGCACAAGGAGGGATGTAATATGGCACAAGTAACCAAGGACACAATGATCGGCGAACTGCTGCAAATTGATGAAAATGTAGCGCCGCTTCTGTTAGAAATTGGCATGCACTGTTTAGGATGCCCGTCATCTCAGATGGAGACAATCGCAGAAGCAGCTATGGTACACGGGATTGAGCCGGATGCATTGGTGAATAAGATCAACGAATTTCTGGCAAAATAAGCAAGAGGGGACTGTTACATGTAGCGAACAGCCCCTCTGTTTTCTTCTGATAAAATGTAATAATTTGATTCGTGAATAAGGATTCTCATCCTTTTTTAAAATGAAAGCATTTGATTGAAGAGATTCCCCCTCTCTGCTTCATGTGACATGAAGAAATTTCGTGATATATCAATTTTTGAAGTACAAGAAGTTGCAAAATGCCGGATTTTTGAAACGATAGATTTCTAAGGGATTCACAGTTCTTTTTTCTTTTCCCAAATACGGAATTAATAAATTCCGCGACTGCCAGCACAGTTTATTTTATTAGGAATCCGCTTAAAATATCGTTTATGGGGATCTTCTGGCAGAGGTGCGTGTCCTGCATGGCAGGATGGAATGATACAGGCGTTGGTAAATTCTTTAGGGTTAAAATAGATAAGACTTTCATATACTATTATCTGTTAGAATGCCCATAGGATTGTAAAAAATGATATAAAAAATGGATTAATTTGGAAAACAGAAGATCTATTGGAAAACAGACGTGTATATTACGTTCCTGCAAATAGTGATAGAGGCTGGAAGGTAAGAAGTAGAATCCGGCGAAACTAGTCATATTTTCCCATTATGTGATGTATATCTTGCATAGAGTTCCATTTTTCCATCCGGCGTCTCGTAAAAAATAAAATTTGGCAGACCGATGGTTATGATATGGGTTACTTTTCAAGAATAAAATGATATAATAAGAATAGAAGTTTAAATGGTTGGTTTGGCTCCTTTCTGCCCGAACCAGACCGGCATCTCTGGGATATTTATAACATACAAATATTACCAACGCAATACTTTTTGCGGATTGTTTAGAAATTTCACAGATTTTTTAGAAAATTGGGCAGACTTCGACTTGACGTGAGCTAAGAATATGTAATATACTTTGAGTACCTAATGGGGCAATGCGCTCCGAGGAACCATTCAAACATATTTATTCCTGATGCAGATGTGTAGTGAAGGGAAGGGATCATATGAAGATAGAGAAAGTGAGTGAGAATCAGATTCGCTGTACGCTTACCAGGGAAGATCTGGCAGACCGTCAGCTTAAGCTGAGCGAATTGGCATATGGTACTGAGAAGGCGAAGATGCTTTTTCGGGAAATGATGCAGCAGGCAGCATATGAATGTGGTTTTGAAGCAGAGGACATACCGTTGATGATTGAAGCAATTCCATTGTCTGCGGATACTATTATATTGATAATTACGAAGGTGGAATACCCGGAAGAATTAGATACCAGGTTTTCACAGTTTGCTCCGGGCGATCCTGAGGATGATACCGTGAGCAATATAGCAGGGGAGGAAGGCGAGCATGTCTTTGAGGCGGCTGGTGCGGATGATATCTTAGATTTGTTCCGCAAGATCCAAGAGGAAGCCAAGAGAATTGCTGAGTCGGCGAAGAAAGAGAGTAATTTTATTCCGCTTGAGAAGACTGTGAAACAGGAGAAGGACGAACCTGTATTGGTGGATATTACCAAGCTGTTTGTTTTTGATGGGCTGGATGAAGTGAACAGGCTGGCACGAGTGCTCAAGGGCTTTTACAATGGATGTAATGTTTTGTATAAGAATAGGCTAAACCGTAAGTATTATCTGGTAATCAGCAAGAGCCAGCATACGCCGGAAGAATTTAATAAAGTATGTAATATTTTAGCAGAGTACGCACATCAGGAAAAATATTCATCTGCAATCAGGGCATATTTTGACGAGCATTATGATGTCATTTTGAAAGAGGAAGCGTTGCAGACATTGAGCAGAATTTAACAGAGAGGGCTGTTGCAATCGTGGTCACAGTTACAAGATGCTGTATCGGGTACAGGCATACAGCGTATTGTATTCTGATGAACTTTTGCAGCAGTCCTATTTTCATTACATAGGAGGAACGGGGTGTCAGACGCACATATGAGCGATGTGTTTCTGATATCTGAACCGTAGGAGGGTATTATGCCGGAGACAGAAAGAGAGAATAGACAGAGTGAAAAGCCGCCGAGACGTCCGGGAGGAGGAAGAGGGCCTAAGAGACCCAGAGGACCCAGAATAAATAAGACACCCATTCTCGTAGCCATTGTATTTATTCTGGTTGTACTGGTGGCTGCTCTGGGCAGTGTTTTGATTAAGAAGTATACGCCGACCAAAGAGCGCGCCGATTTGCAGGAATATTACAATGTGTGGGAAGCGGACGATATGGCGGTGATATTAGACCAGAATCTCTTGGAGGAGAAAGCGAAGTTCTGGGACGGTCATGTGTATTTGGATTACAATGCGGTTCGGCAGTATTTGAATCAGCGTTTTTATTGGGATGCCAATGAAAATATTCTCCGTTACACGACGGACTCCGATGTAATTTCGGTAAATGCCGGAGAGAACACATATATGATTGGTAAGAAGTCCAATAACGCGGATTATACAATTGTTAAGGTGGATGGAGAGGCAGTTTATCTTGCCCTAGAGTTTGTGCAGGAATATACAAACTTGGATTTTAAGGCGTATGCTGAACCGAACCGTGTGCAGATTACAGCAACCTGGGGTTCAATCGCTAAGGCGACTGTCAAGAAGAAAACGGCTATTCGTTTGTTGGGAGGCATTAAGAGTCCTATTGTGGCGGATGTCGCCAAAGGCAGCAGCGTAATTGTCATTGACAGCGGCGATGATTGGAGCCGTGTGTGCACGGTAGACGGGATGATTGGTTATCTGAAGAATAATAAGCTAGGAGAGGTGAAAAGCGAGACGATTTCCCGTTCATTTGAGGAGCCGCAGTTTACGCATTTACTCAAGGAGGAGACGGTTAGTCTGGGTTGGCACCAGGTTACCAGCCCGGAGGCAAATGAGCGTGTGGCCAACGTTTTGCAGGCGACAAAGGGAATTAATGTAATTTCTCCGACCTGGTTCTACTTGAATGATGATGAAGGGAATATCTATTCTTTGGCAGACCGTAATTATGTGACTTACTGCCATGAGCAGGGGGTAGAAGTGTGGGGGCTGATTAGCAACCTGGAAAACCCGGATGTAGATACGACCCATGTCATGACTCATACTTCTACAAGGGATTACCTCACGAACCAGATTATTGCAGCGGCAATTGAGTATGATTTGGATGGGATTAATCTCGATTTTGAGGCATTGAGCAGCGAAGCCGGGGATGCCTATGTGCAGTTTATCCGTGAGTTGTCCATCAAATGTGACAATAATGACTTGGTTCTTTCCGTGGATAATTATGTACCTTCGTCTTATACGGAGTTTTATAACAGAGCGGAGCAGGCGGTGTTTGCAGATTATATCATTATCATGGCGTACGATGAGCATTACAGCGGTTCGGATGATATCGGTTCCGTATCATCCATTGGATTTGTGCAAAATGGCGTTAAGGATACATTAAAGGAGGTTCCGCCCGAGCAGACAATTCTTGCTGTGCCTTTTTACAGTCGGATATGGGAATTGACGCCAAAAGCTGGTTCTGGCGAAGACGTGGAATCCACTTCCGAAGATTATGTGCCCTATACGTTTACCTGTACCGAGGAGGGAATGCAGACAACCGAGGATATTTACAAGACATATGGTGCGCAGGCAATCTGGTCTGAGGAAGACGGGCAGTATGTGGCGGAATATGAAAATGAGGGCAAGAATCATAAAGTATGGATTGAAAATGAACAGTCTCTGGAGATGAAGCTTAAAGTCATGAAGGATTATAAGCTTGCAGGGGCGGCATACTGGAAATTGGGACTGGAGCGGCAGTCTGCGTGGGACACGATTATAAAGTATGTGAATTAGAGAAGTAC
Source organism: uncultured Lachnospiraceae bacterium (assembly GCA_947565425.1). Taxonomy (GTDB): domain Bacteria; phylum Bacillota; class Clostridia; order Lachnospirales; family Lachnospiraceae; genus Petralouisia. The sequence continues at coordinate 7,365 of CANOFW010000035.1, read as the reverse complement.
CTTTCTGATATAGAATCTTGTATATATGAGCTGTTATATGGAAAATGAGATATGCCAAGCGGTGTTAAAGCTGCTGCATATACCGTATTCCATATGGCAGCTTTTTTTTACATCTTACCTGCTTAGCTATGCATCTTACACAATCACCTATTGTATTTGCTGTTTCATCTGTTATAGTGAAGTTCACAATTATTTGGCAGCAAGGAGGAAATGGAATGGAAGAGGCAATTAAGGTGAAACATTTGAAAAAGTACTATCATGAAGTGAAAGCGGTGGATGATATTAGTTTTTCTGTGGCAAAGGGTGAATTTTTTGGATTTTTAGGCGTCAATGGCGCTGGAAAATCGACAACCATTAATATGCTCTGCACGTTGCAGGAACCAACAGAGGGAGAGGCATGGATCAGTGGATTTCAACTTGGCAGAGAGAATGAAGACATTAAGAAACATATTGGGGTAGTTTATCAGAACAATTGTCTTGATAAAATGCTTACTGTTAAAGAGAATCTTCTGTTGCGCGGTAGCCTTTATGAGACGGACAGATATAAATTGAAGAAAAACCTTGCTTATGTTACGGAAATTCTGGCATTGGGAGATTTGTTGAAACGTCCGTTTGGAAAACTGTCGGGAGGGCAAAAGAGAAGATGCGAGATAGCCAGGGCATTGATGCACACGCCAGACATTTTGTTTCTCGATGAGCCAACCACAGGATTAGACCCGGCAACGAGAAAGAGTGTGTGGGAGACGATTCATATGCTGCAAAATGAAATGCAGATGACGGTGTTTTTAACTACTCATTATATGGAAGAGGCGTCAAAAGCAGATCATATCGGTATTATGAGCCAGGGACATTTTGTGGAATACGGAACGCCTTTTACGTTGAAAGAAACTTATGCCAAGGATAAATTGTATCTTATCGGGGCAGCATCTGAATCATGTACGGACAACAGACAAGAGATTAGAAGGCGCCTGGATAAGCATCATTTGCGCTATACGATGAGGGAAGAAGGGGTACTTGTCAAAATAGACAATACGATGGATGCGCTGCCTTTGTTGGAGGAGATGCAGGAGCTACTGTATGGGTTTGAGGTAATTCAGGGAACAATGGATGACGTGTTTTTGAATGTCACCAAGGAGATGGAGAATGCGTCTGTGTATGATGTGAAGGAGGATGAAGATGAAAAAGTTTGTTAGTTTGACAAAAAGGAATTGCCTGGTATTTTTGCGGGATAAAGCGGCGGTCTTCTTTTCACTGCTTGCCATGTTGATTGTTTTGATGCTGATGGGTGTATTTCTGGGAAATATAAATGAAGAAAACATTATCAATTTGTTGAAAGAATATGGCGGTGTGCGTGACGCTGCTTTGGATAAGGCACATGCGCGGGAGTTAGTTCAGTATTGGACATTGGCGGGAATCCTTGTGGTAAATGCAGTAACGGTCACATTGTCAGTGATTGGCAGTCGGGTTGCAGATGACGCTGAGGGAAAGCTGGCAAGCTTTTGTGCCGCGCCTGTCAATCGCGGTGTTATTGCGCTTTCCTATGTGGCATCAGCTGTGTTAATTGGTATTGTTATGTGCATTCTGACGTTTGCTGTTGCACTATGCTATATAACAGCGACGGGCGGAGTATTGCTAGGCGTTGCGGCGTTGTTTCAAATATTTTTGCTGGTGGTGTTAAATGTCTGTATTTTTTCTGTTATCATGTATCTACTGGCATTGTTTGTCAGAAGTAGCAGCGCGTGGTCTGGATTGGGAACAGTAGTTGGAACGTTGGTAGGATTTGTGGGGGCCATTTATCTTCCAATGGGTAATTTGCCGGACAAAGTAGCAACTGCGCTCAAATATATCCCCATTCTTCATGGCGCTTCCCTTTTGCGCGAGGTCTGCTGCGACAGCGCGCTTGCGCGCACTTTTGATGGACTTCCGGTACAGGTGATTTCAGAATATAAGCAGTATATGGGAATAAAAGTGGAAATGGGAGGCCATTCGGTGTCCGCATACTTTCAGGTGTTATTTTTGGCAGGATGTGGTATACTGGCATTTATAATCACTGTCATTGTGCAGAAACGAAGGGTATAACTGTAGAATGAATGTGAAGAATTTGCATTGTGAGGGCATCAATTGTGGAAATAGATGCGGAGGGTTTGCATTGTGAGGGCATCAATTGTGGAAATAGATGCGGAGGGTTTGCATTATGAAGGTGACAATCGTGGATATAGGTCCGCAAGAGGAGGAAGAACTCATCCTTAAATGCAGATGTTTGGATGACGAATTGGTGAATATAATCAATCGATTAAAACAGGGGGGCACAAAGCTGACGGTTTATAAGGATGGCAAAATATTTTTTGTCGAGCCGGCGGAGATTTTTTACTTTGAATCTGTAGATCAAAAGGTGTTTGCTTACTGTGAATCAGAGGTTTTTCTAGTCAGGAGCAAGCTCTATGAATTGCTGGGTGAACTGCCGGGATGGATGTTTGTGAGAGTCTCTAAATCTGTGATATTGAACGTCAATAAAATAAAAAGCCTGGCTCCGGCATTTGGCGGGCGTTATGAGGCGCTGCTGAAAAATGGGGAAAAGATCATTATCTCCAGGCAATATGTAAGTTCGCTGAAAGAAGTTTTGGGTGTATAAGAATATAGGGAAAGGAGCAGCGAGAATGAAGCGTCTGCAATCAATGATTTCGTTTTTTGAAAAAATTACTGCTGGCATTTTATTTGCAACAGCAATTTATATTCCTGTATTTTATGGGGGGGATTTCTTAATCTATGCTGATATCTTATGGCAGATTTTGCTGCTTTCAGCGGTCTGTACGTTAGGAAGTATTCTCATGCCATTGGAAGGGGAAAAGGAGATATCCCGATACGCAATGTTAGTGCGTACCATATTGTACTATATTTATGTCAATGTGGTGGTGTTGGGTCTTGGCTTTCTCTTTGGATGGTTTAGTTTTCGCAATGGTCTGCAAGTCCTAGGAATGGAATTGGCGATTGCTTTTGTGTATCTGGTGGTGTATCTTGTATCTTATTGGACGCAGTGTCAAGAGGCCAAACGGATGAATGAAAAATTAAAAGGGAGGGAGTAAGGAGAGAAAATGAAAACAGTACTGTGTTATGGTGATTCTAATACATACGGATTTAATCCGTTAAATGGGTTGCGATATCCGGAAAATGTAAGATGGACGGGAAGATTGAAAAGTTTGCTTGGCGATGATTATCGAATTATTGAAGAAGGCTGCAATGGACGGACAACGGTGTTTGATGATCCACAGGAAGGGTGGAAAAATGGTCTTGACTATTTGCGGCCTTGCCTAAATTCACATAAGCCGGTAGATATTGTAATCTTAATGCTTGGAAGCAACGACTTGAAAAGAACATTTCACGCTAGCGCCAAGCAGATAGCGGATGGGGCGGGAGCTCTTGTGGAGGTAATACAGGCTTTTACAAGAGAGAAGCAAGGATTTGAGCCACAGATTATTCTAGTTTCTCCGCCTGAAATTGGGGAAGGGATTTGTTTTTCTTCTTTTTGCGGCTCTTTTTCGGAGGATGCGATCAGTCGTTCCAGGGAGTTTCCGCAGTATTATCGCAAGATAGCGGAAAAATATCATTGTATCTTTCTAAATGCTGCCGCTTATATCGAGGCTTCACAAATTGATTCTCTACATTTGTCGCCGGAGAGTCATTCCAAGTTGGCGGAGGAATTGTGTAAGGTAGTAAATAATCTGCTTTAGATGATAACAGCAAATATAGAGATGAAAAAATCTTCCAGACAATCAGACAAAAGATTTTTAAGTAGGGCAATCGTTCATCAGAATGACTGGAAGATATGGTTTTATGCATTCCCCTGACAACCGTGTTTATGTTCTCCACACTGGTGGCCTTCTCCATGGTGGTCATGGTGGTTGCACTGGACATTCGGGTTATAGGCGAGTGTTCCAGCGAGCAGAGCATTCACTGCATCATCCGCGTTGCCGGTTACACCACCATAAAGGGAAATTCCTGCTTCTGCTAGCGCATTTTGCGCGCCAGCGCCGATTCCTCCGCAAATCAGCGTATCGACCTTTAGATCAGAGAGCAGAATTGCAAGCGCGCCATGGCCGCTTCCCTCAGTGCTTATAACTTTTGCATCCGCAACCTTTCCGTTTGCAATGTCATACACTTTGAACTGCTCAGTATGTCCAAAATGTTGAAAAATAGTTCCATTTTCATAAGTAACTGCAATTTTCATAGTATCTGCTTCCTTTCTTATGACAGGGTCTGTGGGCACTAACATTTTTGAACGAGTAAATACCTTAGTGCGGCAGCCCCATATGACAATAACCTTATTATATACCGTACCCATATGGCAGTCAAGGCGTGGACTACTGTGATAAAAGTATAGGAAACGCATTCATTTTATGCGTTTACTATAAATCTTTCTGGCATGATGGACAAAAGACGCTGCTGCGTCCGCCGATTACCATACGATCAAATAATTGCCGACATTTGGGACAAGGTTCGCCGTTATGTCCATAGGCTTGCAGGAAAGGGGTATTGCGATAGTCTTTTCCCTTGCTTTGCAGATAGTCTTCGGAAGTAATCTTATTTTTGTCAATGAAATAGCAAAGACGCTCCGGGATTGCGTCCGCCAGGAGTTGCCACTCGTTTTCTGTCAGACTGTCCGCCCGGCGTTTGGGGTGGATTTTTGCGGTAAAGAGGATCTCATCGGAATAAATATTGCCGATGCCGGCGATAATGTGTTGTTCTAAAAGGCATTCCTTGATAGTCTTTTTGCGCGTGCCGAAACTTGTTTGCAGGAAATCGGCAGTCATTTTTTCGTCAAATGGCTCCAATCCCAGTTTATGAACGCCGCTGTAGGTATCCGTTTCTCCCTTTTGTAAGAACCAGAATCTTCCGAAACGGCGGGTATCGGAAAAACGCAGTTCATAATCATTGTTCATTTTAAAAATAATATGTGTATGTTTTTCCTCGGGGTAATGAGGCGGCGTGAATAACAGTCCTCCCGTCATACGTAAATGTAGCATAAAATAATCGCCACTGTCCAAAGACACGCCTAAGAATTTTCCTCTGCGCATCATACCAGAAATACGCTGGCCATTCAGCAGAGCGCAGAATTCCTCCGATGTAGGATGCGCGACAACTTCAGGACGCCGGACAGTTACCATTTTGATTGTCAATCCTTTTATTTGCGGTTCTAGTACACGTTTAATCGTTTCTACTTCTGGTAGTTCAGGCATTGCAAAGCTTCCTTTCTGGCGGATTTTTTGATTTGTTCGTGATAAAAATAGTTTACAATTACCGGAGGGGCATCAAAATCACGTTCCATACTGTCATCGTTTGTTACATATTCAAGTCCCAGTTCGCTGGCGAAGCGCCGTACATCGTTGTCCATCGCTTCCCAATAGCTGCGGTTTTTATGTGTATAAATTTCTTGATATAGAGGAAAAAGATCTGGATATTTTTCTTCTATATAGTCCATGATGACGGCCTTGTATTTACCCCGCAGATTGAGGTTTTCCAGCCAAATCCAGTTACAATGGTTGCGGGCGCGCAGGATAATATCTTTGACCGTTGTAATACCAGGAAAAATTGGTGAAATAAAGCAGGCGGTGGGGATTCCTTCATCATGAAATATTTTCATAGCTTTAAGCCTGCGGTCAATAGAAACGGCGTTGTCCATATCCTGATGAAAATTTTCATCGAGCGTATTGATGGACCACGAGATGCGTATGTTTGAAAATGTTTTGATTAAATTTAGATCTCGCAGTACTAAATCTGATTTTGTGGCAATGCTGATTGTGGCGTTGCTTCCTTTTAACTGTTCCAGCAACGCTCTTGTACGTTGATATGTTTCTTCCTGGGGATTGTAGGGGTCGGTCACAGAACCAATAAAGATTGCTTTACCATTATATTTCTCTGGATGCCTGATGACAGGCCATTGTTTAACATCAAGAAATTTTCCCCAGGGCTCCATGTGATTCGTAAATCGTTTCATGAATTCGGCGTAACAGTATTTACAGGCGTGCGTACAGCCGGTATAAGGATTTGCGCAATAGTCGCCGACAGGAAGATTTGATTTTGTTATGATACTTTTGGCGTTGATTTCTCGAATTGCAGGCTTCATATTATTTCCTTTTCTAATGAGTGTTGCTGTGTTTTGAGGAACCTTTATTTTTTTGTTATCATAGCACATTTTTATGATTCTCTGTACTAGTTTTTTATCTGTTATCATATTTATTTAGTAAAGATAATCAGGTGGATATTATGAAGAAAAGGGTAGAAGTAGTGATGGCGGTGCTGCTGCTTTTGGGCGCATGTCTATTTGCAAGAGAAGGGGCATATATGGTAGACAGCCTGAAAGCCCAGAAAGGAGAAATCTGCATAGTCGTGGATGCCGGTCATGGGGGTGATGATCCCGGCAAAATTGGAATTAACAATGTGAAAGAAAAAGAGGTAAATATAAAGATTGCCAAAGAACTGGAAAGATTGTTACAAAAAGAGGGCATTAAAGTCGTCATGACCCGCAAGGATGACGGCGGGCTTTACCGGAAATCATCAAAAAACAAGAAAGTGGAAGATATGCGCAAACGCTGTGAGATTATCACCAAGGCAAAACCGGTGTTTACTGTAAGCATTCACCAAAACAGTTACCCGGATGAGTCTGTCAAAGGCGCACAGGTATTTTATTATGGTCAGTCTCAGGAAGGAAAAAAGCTGGCGGAGACATTACAACAGACCTTGGTAGAGCAGTTAGACCCTCAGAATCACCGGCAGGCAAAAGCAAATGAGAGTTATTTTCTGTTGAAAAAAACGCCCTCCCCGACGGTAATTGTAGAATGCGGATTTCTAAGTAATTATGAGGAAGCAGAATTGTTGGAGACGGAAGTTTACCAGAAAAAGGTTGCTGAGGCGGTAAAAACCGGAATTTTAAAATGTCTGAATATGGGTGAAAAAAATAATGATTCTGGGGAAATAGGAGAAAAAACACAACAATAAAATAGTAGGGAATAGGGCGCGCTTGTGGGGAGGCTACCATATGTAGTAGTTGTCAAGATTTGGCAATGTGTTATAATGTACATAAAGCTACGAGCAGTGCCAATTCCAATGAAAAGCATCTGCGTCATGCTAGCATGAAAGCAGATGTCTTTTTGTTGGAATTGATAGGGCGACAGCCCGTGAACGAGAGAGCGCCAGCTCTCGAGTAAGCACTGCTCGTAGAAGGCAATTCGGAAAAGTGCCAGCGTCAAGCTAGCACGGCGGCAGGCGCTTTTTTGAGGAATTGATAGGGCGACAGCCCGTGAAGGAGAGAGCGTCAGCTCTCGAGTAAGCACTGCTCGTAGAAGGCAATTCGGAAAAGTGCCAGCGTCA
>CANOFW010000034.1 GCA_947565425.1 uncultured Lachnospiraceae bacterium | reverse complement strand
TCAGGGCTTCCGCTGACAATCCACATCAACGGAAACCCTTAAAAATACGCTATTTCTTAGAACTTCCCGGCCTTCGCTGCTTCCTCAACGGAAACTGCCACTGCAACAGTAGCTCCTACCATCGGGTTATTACCCATGCCAATTAATCCCATCATCTCAACGTGAGCGGGAACGGAAGAGGAACCTGCGAACTGTGCATCAGAGTGCATACGTCCCATAGTATCTGTCATACCATAGGAAGCTGGGCCTGCTGCCATGTTATCCGGGTGAAGCGTACGTCCCGTACCACCGCCAGAAGCAACAGAGAAGTAATGCTTACCCTGCTCATTACATTCCTTCTTATATGTACCTGCAACCGGATGCTGGAAACGCGTAGGATTGGTGGAGTTACCGGTAATAGAAACGCCAACATTCTCATGATGCATGATGGCAACACCTTCCTGCACATCATCTGCGCCATAGCATTTTACTGTTGCGCGAAGTCCATCCGAATAAGCTTTCTCATATTCTACGTTCAATTTTGCTTCCTTGTAGTCATATTTTGTCTCTACAAAGGTAAATCCGTTGATACGGGAAATGATCTGCGCAGCATCTTTGCCAAGGCCGTTTAAGATAACGCGCAGAGGTTTCTGACGTACTTTGTTCGCCTTCTCAGCAATACCGATTGCACCCTCTGCCGCTGCAAAGGACTCATGGCCTGCCAGGAAGCAGAAGCACTCTGTCTCTTCCTCTAATAACATCTTACCAAGGTTACCATGTCCAAGACCAACCTTTCTGTGATCTGCAACAGAACCTGGAATGCAGAAAGCCTGAAGACCTTCTCCGATTGCTGCTGCTGCGTCTGCTGCTCTCTTTGCGCCCTTCTTGATGGCAATTGCCGCGCCAACCGTGTAAGCCCAGCAAGCATTCTCGAAACAGATCGGCTGAATCTTCTTCACCTGCTCGTATACATCAAGCCCAGCGTCTTTGGTAATCTTTTCAGCTTCCTCAATGGAGCTGATTCCATAATTGTTTAATACAGAATTGATCTGGTCAATCCTTCTTTCATATGATTCAAATAAAGCCATTGTATTCGTTCTCCTTTCCTTACTCTTCTCTTGGGTCGATAATCTTAGCAGCATCTGCTACGCGGCCATACTGTCCTTTTGCCTTTTCCCAAGCGGTGTTAGGATCATCGCCTTTTTTGATGAAGTCAGTCATTTTGCCAAGGCTTACAAACTGATAACCGATTACTTCGTTATCTGCATCTAAAGCGATGCCAGTTACATAGCCTTCTGCCATTTCCAGGTAACGAACACCTTTTTCTTTGGTTGCATACATGGTTCCAACCTGAGAACGAAGCCCTTTTCCTAAGTCTTCCAGGCCAGCGCCTACTGCCAGTCCGTCATCAGAGAATGCACTCTGGGTACGTCCGTAAACAATCTGTAAGAACAGCTCTCTCATCGCTGTATTGATTGCATCACATACAAGGTCTGTATTCAATGCTTCCAAAATTGTCTTTCCCTGTAAAATCTCTGCTGCCATAGCTGCTGAGTGGGTCATACCGGAACAACCGATAGTCTCAACCAAAGCTTCCTCAATTACACCATTTTTTACATTCAGAGAAAGCTTGCAGGCACCCTGCTGCGGTGCACACCAGCCTACGCCATGTGTAAAACCGGAAATATCTTCAATTTTTTTGGAATGAACCCATTTGCCTTCTTCCGGAATTGGAGCAGGTTCATGTTTTGCGCCCTTAGCTACAGGACACATGTTTTCGACTTCCTTAGTGTAAATCATTTTAAGACTCCTTTCAATACATACAAATTTTACCGTGTGAAAGACAATATATGTATGCAGGGGTTCTCTCTTATGCTGGGAACCACAGCGTATATCTTTCTCACACCTATTCATATTTAATCATATTTTGTCAAAATAGTCCAGTATTTTCCACAGAAAATTTCTCATCCTATCTCTGCATACAGACCTCAATTTTCGTATTTTTTACCACGTCTAAGGTGTTCGCGCCAAAAGATCTCACTGCCTCCTTGATTCTCAGACAACTTCTCTATATAATGATAGTAAAAATATTACAACAGAAGGTGAAAATATGAGATGGAAACAATTAACAGCGCTTCTCTTAGCAACCATTATGCTATGCTTGCAAAGCGCGGACTATTCTGCTGCACAAGTTCTGGCTGCTGCAGAATTTTCTATGGAGGAAAGCTCCTATGATACCCGAAAGCTCGTCACCGCAGATGACGCCAAGGCATATGAAAATATAAAGAACTCATTTGCCACACTGATTGAAGACCATGACGTCTATGCATTGTTATACCAGTGTGAATCCTACGATATCAAAAAGTCTCCAGACTATGATTCCGCTGTCACGGCAAATATCCTTACTGGACATCAAGTACGCCTGACGGGAATCGCATTTGGCGACGGCGCGCTCTGGTATCAAACAGAGGCTATGGTAGACGGCACGTTATTCCGCGGATATATCGAGGAGGCGTACCTGATTTCTGCCGATGAAGGGCTGAACGCATGGAAAGAAGCACAGGATGACACTATTTTTGCACAAACTGCTCCCATTTCCCGTGCCGGCAATACAAATTTGAACGATTTCCCCGCCAGCTACCGCCCGTACATACAATCCTTGCTCGCCGCGCATCCCAACTGGACGTTTGTACCGATGAATACAAATTTAGACTTTAACACCGTAATCCGGCAGGAAATGGCGCCTGCCAGAAATCTAGTTCCCCTGGACAGTATGGAATGCTGGAAAATGTCTAATCAAGTCCTCAGCGCACCTTACTGGGTACAGGCAAGCGAACCTATTGTCCGTTATTATATGGACCCCAGAAATTTCTTGAACGAAGACTCCGTCTTTCAGTTTGAAATGTTAGCTTTCAATTCTGCCTGCCATACGGAATCAGGCGTAAAAACCATTTTAAAAAATTCATTTATGGAAAATGCAGTGCTGGAAAATGGGCTGACGTATGCTCAAAATTTTATGCAAATTGGACAAACATTGAATGTCAGCCCCTATCATCTTGCCAGCCGCGTAAGGCAAGAACAAGGTAATGAGGGATCCTCGCCTTTGATTTCCGGAACTTATCCCGGCTACGAAGGTCTTTACAATTATTTCAACATGCAGGCTTCCGGAACTACTTATGAAGAGATTATCCGCAATGGTCTCGAAGAGGCGCGCGCCGCCGGCTGGACGACTCGCTATGCCGCACTTTACGGCGGCTCGCAAAAGGTGAGCAGCATTTTTATAAAGAGAGGACAAAACACCTTATATCTGCAAAAATTTGATGTGGACAACTCTGACGGCACGCTGTACTGGCACCAGTATATGCAGAACCTTCTGGCTGCGGATAATGAAGGAAAAAGCGTAAAGAAAGGGTACGAGAATATGGGCGTTTTAGATAATTCTTTCCTCTTCCGTGTCCCCGTCTATCAGAATATGCCTGCTTCCGCCTGCAAAATGCCAAAAGATAATCTGGCAGCCCCAACATTACGCATTTCTGTATCTAACTTTGAGAAACTCATCTTGAGATGGAAAGAAATTGCCGGCGCCCAGGAGTATCAGATTTACCGTTCCTCCCAACCGGACAAAGGCTTTAAGAAAGTGGCTTCCATTACTTCCGGGGGCATTGTTACCTGGACGGATGCCGTAGGCATCAACAAAACCTACTATTATAAAATGAGAAGCTATCGGAATTTCAATGGCATCCGTATCTATTCTCCCTATTCTTCCGTGACGAAGGCAACTACCCGGATACCGGCGCCCCAGATTAAGTTACTAACATTATCCACCTACCGCAAGATAAACGTTCAATGGGAGAAGATCAAAGACGCCACAGGTTACCAAATATATCGAAAAACCGGCAAGTATGGAACCTACAAGTTAAAAAAAGATTTAAGAGGCGCAAATGCTCTCCGTTATGTAGACGATGATGTTATTCCTAACAATACCTATTATTACAAAATACGAGCATATAAAACGCTTCATGGCAAAACGTATCGCTCCTCCTACGGCAAAGAAAAGTCAAAAAGCACCAAACTTGCCGTACCTGCGCTCATTGGCGTTTCGCTGTCCGAACATAACAGCATGACCTTGTCATGGGAACCGGAAAAATGGGTGGACGGTTACCTGATTTACCGCGCAGATGGCAGCAATGGAACTTATAAAGCCATCCAGACCGTTACCGGCAAAAATCAGCACAAGTATACAGACAAAAATCTCACGGCAAACAAGACATATTCTTACAAGCTCAGAACTTACGTTACCGTAAACGGCAACCGAAAATATTCTGCTTATTCTAATATAATGATGAGCAAAACAAGCCTCAGAAAGCCGACAATCCACTCTGCAAGCGCCATATCACCTACCAAGGCTAAGCTATCCTGGAAGAAAACGAGTGGCGCCCAGGGCTATCAGGTGTATCGTGCAAACTCCTATCAAGGCAAATACACGAAAATCATCACCATTGCAAAAAATAATACGGTCAGTTATACCGATACAAACCTGCTGCCCAACAAAACATATTTTTATAAAATACGTACTTACAGCACTGTAAATGGAAGTACCAAATACTCAAAGTTTTCATCCATTGCCTGTGTCACACCCCGTTTAGAAGAGCCAAGCATCAAATCTATTTCCGGTATATCCACAGATAAAGTGAAAATTTCCTGGATGAAAACGGACGGCGCCCAGGGTTACCAACTCTACCGCGCTTCCTCTAAAACGGGACCATATCGGCAAGTGGGAACCACTACTGGCAGCTCTTTTACCGATAGCGGTCTCTCCAAGAGAAAAACCTACTATTATAAAATCAGAGCTTATGTAAAAGTTTCCGGTTCCTATCGGTACTCCGCATACTCTGATACCTGGTCTATCCAGACAAAAAAGTGAGTCATGTTCCCCGAACATTACCGGATGACCAGCTTTTCAAGCCAACCTCTGTCAGCTTCCTGCCGGAAGCTGACACTCCAGTATGTATCGGAGTAAACAAAAGAATTTTGTCCCTTTCTAAGTACGAATATAACCCGATTATGTATGACCGGTTATAAATTCTTCATATATTGCAAAACAACACCGGAAAACTCCCTGTTCCGCAGCCTCGATATAGGTACCTTTCTGCCGTTATCCATATATGCATTTCCGTTTTTGTAGCTTTTTAAATGCTTGAGATTGATAAGATAGCTCCTGTGGCACCGAAAAAAGTGGTCGCCCAGTTTCGTTTCCAGCTTCTCAATCCGCTCATAATAATCAAACACCTCGCCTGAAGCCAGGTTCAGATATATTTTCCGGTCTATACTCTCACAGAAAACAATCTCATCCTTCCGAATAATGTGCCCCTCACCTCCCTTTTGTACGAGCAGGCTGTCTTCCTTGGCACTGCACATAGAAGTGTAAAGGCGCTCCATCGTCTTTTCAAACTGTTTTTTATCTACCGGCTTAACTAGATAATCGTATGCCTGTACCTCAAAAGACTGGAAAACCATCTCTTTCAGTACTGTGATGAAGATGAGAAAGCCCCGGAACTTATCCGCCCTTAGTCTCCTTACTATTTCCATGCCATCCATGTCCTTCATCCGGATATCTTGAAACAAAATGTCGATCTTCCCATCGTAGCTCAACAGTTCTTCGCCGCTGGCAAATGTCCGAAGATGGATCTCTCTGTTCTTTTTATGAAAAAAACTAGAGGTCATTGCCTTAATATGATCAGACATATGTTTTTCATCATCACAGATTGCAATATGGATCAATGCACCACCTCCTCGTCATTGCATAAATGTACATTATGATGCATTCACATTTATTCCAGAACTTCCATGCGGTTAAAAGAAAGCGAAGCAACCATAGCTCCAGCAAAGGTGAGTATCCCCATTACAAGAATCATCAGGAAAAACCCGACTTCCAAACCGATAAGCAAACCGCCAAGCACCGCCGCCACAGCCGCAATACCGATAGCTAAACCCTGAAAAAGCATGCGCACCAAAGAACGCCCCATATTTCCAAACAAGTTGCCAATCAACACATCAGCAAGCATATTATAATAAAGCTTATTTGCATTCAGGCAGATATAAAGCAGCACAGTCAGAATTGTCATCACTGGACTAAGTCCAAGAATCACAGCCCCCGGCAGCGTCACCAATATGCCATCCACAACCGCCCGTATATGCTCAATCTTGGTAGCATACCACACTTTCTTTAGGGGGCTATCAGGTATCATATAAGTATACGGATTCTCCAGCTCCTTTGACCACTTGGTAGCATAACCGCTAAACACAAAGATCACATAGCTCACCACCACAGGGACAATAAATATTTTCGCCGCCCCAAATTCTCCAATGGCGTCGTTAAAATAACAAACAACCGCAATCCCTACACCCAAACACAGACACAGTAACGTATTCCAGCCAAAGATAAACGCAGGATTCTTCTTATATTCCAGAATCTGCCGAAAATAGATGGCTTTTGCATACGCCCCCTTGTATTCCACAGACGCCTCGCGCAGCTTATTCTTTTTCTTCCAGGGAACATTAACAACGCCCTTTTTCTGATTTTCCCGCATTTTTTGGTAATCATCTGCAAATTTCATGGCGTCTTCATAGTACTCCCCGGTACATTTCATTTTCCATGCGAAGGCAAACATTCCCATAACGGAGACAAGATACAACACAGTGCCAATTATATTAAATGTGTCAGGCCCCAGAAACACCAAACGGGTTACCGCCACATTCCAGCCCACGATGGGCACCAACTGAATCACCGGCATAGCAAAATATTCACTAATCAGCGAAAAAGACGGTTTCCCATTCATCAACGCATACAAAGCCGTCCCCGCTATCACCGCCATAAAAAGATACATCACCACCGGCAGACGCTTAAAAAATTTCTCTCCGAAATATTCATTGCCGAAGCAGAAAATGATAATCGATGCCTCCAAAATACTTTCAAATACGACGAAAAAAACAAAATACACGGCGAGCTGCCATGCCGGGATATGAAACCAAAGCCCGCCAAAGACAATAATGAGAACTCCAATCACCAGATTGCCGGCAAATGACTTGACACCCTCAAACATCAGCACCATTTTGGGGCTGACCGGTGCGGAGAACACAAAATGCACTTCGCTTGGGCGAAACAGGAGCCCTCTTCTCCGGGAATAGCTGATAATGTTTCCCGGAATCATCGCAAAAATGATAATTGAAAGGATTGCCACTATATTTTCCGGCGTGCCAAAATTCCCCTCCTCTATCATCGTCCCAAAACCAATTCCCATCAGCAGCAGATAGCCTACGACAAATACCAGCCAAACGTATGTAACCGGGCGTTTCAACGCACGCTTAATATTATTGATAATCGTCCGCTTATAAAGATAAATCAGCCCTCTCATTGCGCATCACCGCCTCCCGTAATCTGGAAGAACAATTCTTCAATGTTAGCATCCTTTTGCTGTTTGCGGTCGAAGGTTCCAATAATTTTCCCTTTTTGCATGATAAACACGAAATCCCAGAGTTCTTTTACCATTTCTAACATATGCGTGCTGATTAGCACGGTAACTCCCTGCGCCTTCAATTCCTGCACTACTTCTTTCAATTCCTTAATTGCAGCAGGGTCCAAACCGACCATCGGCTCATCCAACAAAATAACCTTCGGCTGAATGGCAAGCGCACAACAAATGCTGACCTTCTGCATCATTCCCTTAGAAAGTTCGCGTCCGAGCTTGCCCTGCTTGTCATTCAGCTCAAAACGCCGAAGAAGCTGTTCGATCTCTTCTTCCGTAATGTTGGAATCATAGGCACGCCGAACATATTCGATATGCTCACGCACAGTCAAAGCGTCAAACATTGCCGGAACCTCCGGGACATAGCCGAAAATTCGCTTCGCTTCCAAAGACCTTGCCGGCATGTGCTCGATACCTACGCCGCCCTGATAACGCAAAAGCCCTGCAATGCTCTTGATAATCGTAGACTTTCCCGCGCCGTTTGGACCCAGCAGAATGCCTACCTGCCCGGTCGGCACCGTGAAACTCACATGGTCTACGGCAAGATACTTCCCATATTTTTTTGTCAATTCCTGAATCTCCAGCATAACTCTTTCTCCTTTAGTTTTATTGAAAACAACAGTTATTGAAGATAAAAATATCACACGCCAACTGTATTATTCTTATAATACAATAGTACATGTGATATTTTTTGTCAACCTTTATTATTGTTTTTCTACAATTTCATTCTTATTTTTATAAATCGACTTGGCCGGTACTATGCCGCGCACCATAGACAAGGGATAAACATTGCTGTTTCTGCCAATGACGCTGCCTGGGTTCAAGACGCTGTTGCAGCCTACCTCCACTTCATCCCCCAGCATAGCGCCAAATTTTTTCAATCCGGTGGCAATCTCTTCTTTGCCATCCTTTACCACAACTAACGTTTTATCAGATTTCACATTGGAGGTGATGGAACCGGCGCCCATATGCGCTTTGTAACCTAAAATGGCGTCTCCCACATAATTATAATGCGGCACCTGCACCTTATTGAATAATACGACGTTCTTAAGCTCTGTAGAGTTGCCGACTACAGCTCCCTTTCCCACAATGGCATTGCCGCGAATAAACGCACAATGACGAATTTCTGCCTCCTCATCAATGATAACGGGACCGTTAATGTTTGCTGTAGGCGCAACTTTGGCATTCTTTGCCACCCAGATATTTTCCGCCCTCTGCTCATACTTCTGAGGGTCGAGCGATTTCCCAAGTTCACAGATAAAACCACTGATTTTAGGCAGCGCCTCCCAGGGATACGTTAGTCCCGTAAACAAGTCTGCGGCAATCGTCTCTGACAAGTTGTATAAGTTGCTAATTTTACATGATTCCATACATTTATTTTCCTTTCTCTTTCTTTTTGGGCGTCTTATAAAACGCCGCTGCCTGTTGGAAGAACCCACGCAGCATATATTGATTATTCAGCCCCAGCACTCCGCTCGTGCGGCTTTGGATGAAATGTTCCAATTTCATCATGTATTCCTGGGGCGTAATACTGCCTTCTGCTACATAAGTCAGTCCCTTTTCCCAACTCGCTGTCAGTTCCGGGTTGAGCAGGGAACGGATAGAGGCGTTTACTACATCATATATCATTTCCCCAAGCAGCGTCGGCGT
The DNA here is from genome assembly GCA_947565425.1 of uncultured Lachnospiraceae bacterium. Lineage (GTDB taxonomy): Bacteria > Bacillota > Clostridia > Lachnospirales > Lachnospiraceae > Petralouisia. The sequence goes on along the minus strand of CANOFW010000034.1, from coordinate 21,829 downwards.
AATCACCTGCGTCTTCTTGTTCAATGCAAGATACTTGTTATTGACAAGTTTTTTAAGAATTTCCGCGCGAGTGGCGCTAGTTCCGATTCCGCTGCCCTTAATCTGGGCGCGCAACTCCTCATCCTCAATCAACTGCCCAGCATTTTCCATAGCAAGGATCATAGAACCAGAATTATATCGCTTGGGCGGTGAAGTTTCCCCCTCCTTGATATTTAATGCAGACACTGGCAAATCCATGCCTTTTTTTAGCTGCATGAGCCGCTCCATAAAAGCAGCGTCACATGCCTGTGCATTGTCCCTATCCTTGAGATTCTCAGCATTTTTTTCCTTTTTCTTCTGAAAGGAATACTCCATCACCTTGAGATAACCGGGGTCTATAAGAATTTTAAACGAAGCAAAAAACTTCTCCCGGCTATTCTCCCGTCCCTCCATAGAAACCGTCAAGTTGATTTTCTGATATACCGCCGGCGGACAAAAAATCCCCAAAAACCGCCGCACAATTGCCTCATATACATATAGCGCCGTCTCATGCAAGCTGCGAATTGCCGACATCCCCTGTCCGGTAGGAATAATGGCGTAATGGTCTGTAATCTGCTTGTCATTGACATAGCGGGTCTTGGCGAGATTCTTATAACTTCCCTTCTCCAGAATTGCTTCCGCAAATGCCCGTACCGAAGGAATATTTTTGAGTCCAGCGATATTCTTATGTATCTCCTTTGCCACTGCCGAGGAGAGAACGCGAGCGTCCGTCCGGGGGTAAGTTACCAGCTTTTTCTCATATAGTTCCTGCACCACCTGCAATGTCTGGTCAGGGCTAATTTTAAACAGCCTGGAACAATCATTCTGCAATTCGGCAAGATTATACAAAAGGGGCGGATTCTTCTTTTCCTTGCGTTTCTCTATGCTCTCCAACCTTGCCTGCCATGTTCCTAAAGGCTTGCCATCTGTCAAATCCTCAATCAATTTTTCTGCATCTTCTTTATTCTTGAAGCCATTTTCTTTATATAGTTTCGGCGATTGAAAATAGACGCTCCCTTCCACAGCACGCCATTCTGCTTCCACATCATTTCCCTGAATGTCCAGCGTATTCAGTACGCGGTAAAAGGGCGTCTTCACAAAGTCACGAATTTCTCGCTCCCTGCGCACCACCATGCCCAATACGCAGGTCATAACACGCCCCACGCTGACCACCGTATAACGCGTACCCATAAAGCTAGAAATCGCATTCCCATATTTAAGCGTTAAAAGCCTGGAAAAGTTAATGCCCATTAAATAATCTTCTTTGGCGCGCAAATATGCAGATTCACAAAGATTGTCGTATTCTGAGAGATCTTTCGCCTCCCGGATACCGCGCAAAATTTCTTCCTCCGTTTGCGAATCAATCCATACTCTGCGGCGTTCCTTCCCCCGCACCTTCGCCTGACGCTCTACCAGACGGTAAATGTATTCTCCCTCCCGCCCCGAGTCTGTACAGACATATATCGTTGCCACATCCTGCCGATTCAACAATCCTGCCACTATCTTATATTGTTTCTTCACCCCAGGAATCACCTCATACTTAAAGTCCTTGGGAATAAATGGCAGCGTCGCCAGGCTCCATTTCTTATATTTCTCATCATAGACCTCGGGATAACTCATCGTTACCAGATGCCCTACGCACCAGGTAACAATGCCCTCCTCCGATTCCATGTAACCGTCATGATTCTTAAAATCCTCTTTTAATGCTTTGGCAAACTCTCTTGCCACGCTAGGTTTCTCTGCTATATACAAAGCTTTCGCCATACGTTATCCTGCTTTCCTAAATTACCCGGTTCATATCCACTAAAAAGATACGCGGATCTTTCGATACCATCTTAACGAGCTTTTCGTCAAATGATTTTGCTGTAAACAGATAGTAAAAACTGGCTGTAACTTTTGCCTGTTCCATACTGGCAAAAAGCTGCTGACACATCTCGAAGGTCATCTTGGGTTCTGTCCAGTTACACAGACAAATAAGATTCTCCCGTATGCTGTTTTGAGCAATAATGTCGATGTTGCCCCTCTTTCCTACCCAGGTGCCCATTTTATGGATTCCCAAAGGAAGTTTTTGCGCATCGTCCAAAAAACGCAGATATTCCATACACACCTTAATAAAATATGGCGTCAGATAACTTTCCAGTTCCCCGGCGATATATTGCTCATAAAATTCCTCCGGCTTTAGGCGGTACAAATCCGACAAATGCGGATATACAAACTTAAACCAGAAATTAATATATGTATCTTTTATCTGGTATAAGCCCTTCTGGGCATTCTCCCAGCCTCCCGTCTCAAAAGAAGATACTTTCTCTATCACATCAAACGCCATCAGATTCTTGAGATAAACGCTAATCTTTGCTCTGGAAAAACCAGTTTCCTTATACAACTCATTGAGCTTGCGCTTACCGCTCGCTACCGCTTCTAAAATCGTATGATACACGGACAATTCTCTGAGTTGGCTGCGAATGGTTCTCTCCGCGCTGTCATGGAAACAACCGTCCCGTGCGAGGATATGTGTGCAGACATTATACTTTACATCTCTTTGCACATCCCACTTTGCCAAATATTCTGGCTTACCGCCCAAAATACCGTACACTTCTATATTTTGCCGCAGCGTAAACCCTGGAAAATACTGCGCCGCGTCCACAAACTGCAAATCATGAACTTTAAGTATCCCTGAAAGTTTCTTACCCGTCGTTCCCACAGCCTTAGGCAACTCCTGTTCTATCCAAGGAATATCTGTACTGCACAAAATAATCATTACCGGTCCCGGATAAAGCTTTTTATCACGCAAACGCACGATACTCTCCCAAAACTGTGCGTCCCGCTTTATAATATTCTGAAATTCCTCAATCACAAACACAAGCTTGCTCGAATCTCCGCTCTTAATACGTTTAAAATAGTAATCATAATTCTCTTCCGACAACGCAACCTGATAAAACGCTGCAATCTCCCGTCCCATTCTGGTCTTTTGCGCTTTTGCCGAGACTTCCGGCGCATTATAATAGAAACATTTTTTCCCCCGGCAGAATTCCTGTACCAGTTCTCTGCCCTGGTTTTCCTTACGCCCATATAGCGCCAGAATCTGATTCCCGCTCTGGTGGTATAACTGCTCCAAATATTGCAATTCTGATTTCCTTTCTATCATATCCCTATGTCCTTTCTCGCCCAGTGGATAGATTCTTATTTCATACTATCACGATTTAACTTTTTTTGCAATTTCAAGGAGCATTTTTTTCAGGCGTTTTGTGATTATTCAACCTTAATTTTTAAATGGCAGCCTTATTCCATAGAACTTTTTATATTTTTGTGCAAAAATACTTATGGGAACTCTTTGTTTCCAACAGATTCTCCCCTACATACTGCCAGCGGAAAGGAAAACCTCAGACAGTGAACTGGAAGGGAATACATTCCGTCCATCTCCCGGAGACAAGGGATGCACGAAATCCATCAAATGTTTCCCTTATGGCAGTATGTAGGGGGAATCTGAAAAAAACAATTTTATTTCCCATAAGTAATTTTTACTTCCATAATTATAATAATTCTATGGAATAAAGCTGTACAAAAATTAAAGCTAAATAGTTACGGCGTCTTTTCTTCCTCCTTCTGTTCTATCAATTCTGCCTCCAATACATCCGCCTCTACGACCTCAATTTCTGCATCCTGCAATTTTTCCTCCTTATGGAAACGTTCCCGAAATGCTTCTTTCTTCTCCAAAAGTTTCTGCTGTATTCCCGATTTTTCCGTAAGTTTCTGCTGTCGTTTTTCTTCCTTTTCCAGAAGTTTTCTCTGTTTGGATGCTTCCTTTTCCAGAAGTTTCTTTTGTTTCTTCTCTGATTTTTCTCTGGATTTACGGCTTTTCTTAACTTCCTTGCGCGCTGTCCTTTCAATTTCCCGGATGGTATCTTTTGCCGCCCCTATGCTCCTTCTCTCTTTACGGTACGGATTGTAGAAGAAATAAGCGGCTGTTCCCACAATAAGTATGCAGATTCCAAAAATTGCCAGCCAAGGCAGTATCATATGATACTCCCGATAGCCCAGCTCAAAACAAATAAAAACGACCATCATAAGGGGAAAGACAAGGAGATACAAAGCATTGCAGATAATATTGAGAATTTTCCCCCTGCTCTGTGACTGTGCCAAAAGCGTTCCTTCCATTCCCGTAAAGGCAAGCATAAACAGGCAGATCTGTGACTGAAATCCATGCAAAAAACCGCATAATACCACCAGCACCACGGATAGGAGGAACAGCGAAAATGCGCAGCCCCGAAAATAGGCGTTTCTATACTCGCTGATTCCTTGCAGCTTATCCTCCGTGATCCCGTGCAAGGCATAGACCTGCGCGTCCATGCGCTCCTGAAATTCCTGGTTGTATTTCCTGGCTTCCTTCGTCTGCTCCATCTTTTCCGTAATGGATTGACTCAGCCTGTCCAACACCTCTTGCTCCTGACGAATTTGTTCAAACAGCGCATCCTCCGCCTCCCGCTGTTTTTGTATCTGGTTGTGAATCCATTCCGTCTTCTGTATCTTTAAGGTTTGTTCCTTCTCTCCCATTTCCTTTCCTCTCTCGGTAAAAGTATTACTCCATTACACGTTTTCTGCAACCATACCTACGCACTTTTTCCAAACATAAGGTTATGATTGCCGCAATTATTTCTATTTACTTCATGCCAATAATCATTCCCAGCACATACGGAACAAGCCAAATTGCCCAGACTACAAGGCTGAATTTGTGAAAATTCTTTGCCGAGCCTTCATTATTCTTCCATAAAACAACGGTAGCCCAGACTGCATGCACTATCATCAGAATAATTGCTAAAGCTCCCGTCACGCCATGCAGGGACACTCCCCCGGAAAACATGGAACGTTCTGCAAGCCGCCCCATAAGAATGGTTCCTGTCGTGTCCATGCAAAGCCCCAGCCAGAAGAAAATTAGATGAACCTTTTTCAATGTTCTGCTTCGATGCTCGGACCAAACACCAATTGTGTAAAAGACTAACGCTAATGTTATTGTAATAATTGCTATCATCAATGTTGCCGACATTTTAAAAATACTCCTTTTTCATGCAGATAAGACTGCCCCCGAAGAAGCAGCCTTATGATTTCCATTAATAGGAAACGAACAAAACGTTTGCGTTTGGATTCGTTTCCTGCGCCGGATGCACGCCGCAAGCGGCATATTTCCTATGTGCATCCGTACGCATCCTCGCGGAACGGTTATAGTAAGCGCATTCATTTCATGCGTTTACTATAACTTATTTTGCCAAAATGTAGCCCTGCGCTTTCAACAGCTCCGCGCAGAGGATGGCTCCGCCTGCCGCGCCGCGCACAGTATTATGGGAAAGCCCGATAAACTTCCAGTCATACACGGTATCTTCTCTCAGCCGTCCCACGCTTACGCCCATGCCATTCTCGTAATCTACGTCTTCCGTTACCTGCGGACGGTTATCTTCCTCAAGATACTGGATAAACTGCTTAGGCGCGCTGGGAAGCCCTAATTCCTGCGGAACGCCGCTGAACTCTTTCAACTTCTGAATCAGTTGTTCCTTGGTAGGCTTCTTCTTGAACTTGACAAATACAGCCGCCGTATGCCCGTTCAGCACCGGCACGCGCACGCACTGACAGGTAATCGTGGGCGTGCTTGCCGGCACAATCACACCGTCCTTCACCTCGCCCCAGATACGCAAGGGCTCTTTTTCTGATTTCTCTTCCTCGCCGCCGATATAGGGAATGACATTGCCCACCATTTCCGGCCAATCCTTAAAGGTCTTACCTGCCCCGGAAATTGCCTGGTAAGTCGTAGCAACCACTTCATAAGGCTCAAATTCCATCCAAGCCGTCAGAACAGGCGCATAAGACTGGATGGAACAGTTCGGTTTCACCGCCACAAACCCTCTATCCGTTCCCAGACGCTTCTTCTGGAACTCGATTACCTTCATATGTTCGGCGTTGATTTCCGGCACAACCATCGGCACATCCGGCGTCCAGCGATGTGCGCTGTTGTTGGAAACAACCGGCGTCTCCGTCTTAGCATAAGCCTCTTCAATCGCTTTAATCTCATCTTTAGACATATCTACCGCACTGAATACGAAATCTACCTTGGATGCCACCGCTTCCACCTCATTCACATTCATAACGACAATATCCTTCACTGCATCAGGCATGGGAGTATCCATCTTCCAACGATCTCCCACTGCTTCCTCATATCTCTTACCGGCAGAACGCGGGCTTGCTGCAATCGTCGTCACCTCGAACCATGGGTGATTCTCCAACAAAGCGATAAAACGCTGCCCTACCATACCCGTTCCACCAAGGATTCCTGCTCTCAATTTCTGACTCATTTCTAATCTCCTCACTCTTCCACTAGAAGCTTTCTTTCTCTTGTCCGCCATGCACGGACGATTGTTTTTCTGTTAGATATACTAATACATTTTCCACAAAAAAGCAATCCTGCATATTATACAAAATTCACAGACTGTCACCGTCAATTCTGTGAATTCTGTATAGGAAATTCAAGCAAGGCTTGTTCCCAATCGGGAAGCTCTGATTTCCAATCCTGCGCAAGCGTCTCCTTTTCCTGAGCAATGACTTTTTTCATTGCCTCCTGCCCAGGCGCGCCGACTGTCAAACGCTTCTCCACACAAGTCTCCATAGATACCGCCTCAAAAATATCCTGCGCAAAGACCGGGCTGATGGCTTTCAATTCCTCCAGGCTCATATCGTCGATAGCAATTCCTTTGTCAATGCAATATAATACCATCTGCCCCACAATCCCATGAGCATCACGAAACGGTACGCCATGGTTTACCAGATAATCCGCCGCGTCCGTAGCATTGGTAAATCCGTGTTTGGCGCTGGCTTCCATCTTATCTTTGTTAAATTTCATCGTGGACAACATACCATTAAATAAGGCAAGACAGCCTTTTACCGTATCAATCGCATCAAACACCAGCTCTTTGTCCTCCTGCATATCCTTATTATAAGCAAGGGGGATTCCCTTCATCGTTGTGAGCAGGGAAATCAGCGCACCGTACACGCGCCCGGTCTTACCGCGCACAAGCTCCGCAATATCCGGGTTTTTCTTCTGAGGCATAATGCTGCTGCCGGTACTGTAAGCATCGTCAATCTCCACAAATTGATACTCATTGCTGTTCCAGATAATCACTTCCTCCGAAAAACGGCTCAAATGCATCATCACCGTGGAAAGCGCAGAAAGGTACTCGATGAGATAATCGCGGTCTGAGACGCCGTCCATGCTGTTCAACGTTGGCCCGTCAAATCCCAAAAGCTCTGCGGTGTAATAACGGTCCAAATCATAAGTCGTCCCCGCAAGCGCGCCCGAACCCAACGGACAATAATTCATCCTCCGATAAATATCTTGCATACGCTGACGGTCGCGTTTAAACATCTCAAAGTATGCGCCAAAATGATGCGCCAGCGTTACCGGCTGCGCTTTCTGTAAATGCGTAAAGCCCGGCATAAAAGTGCCTATATTGTTCTCCATAATTGTCAAAAGCGTATGTAGCAACTCTTCTAACAGTCCATCCACGGCAAGAACTTCCTGCCTCGTGTAAAGACGCATATCAAGCGCTACCTGATCGTTACGGCTCCTGCCTGTGTGCAGTTTCTTTCCGGTATCTCCCAGACGGTCAATCAGCGTCGCCTCCACAAAACTGTGGATATCCTCATACTCGTGGGAAATCTCTAATTCCCCTGCCTCCACTTCACGCAGGATTTGTTTTACTGCCGCAACCAAATCTTGCGTCTCCTGCTCTGTGAGGATTCCCTGCTTGCCAAGCATTTTCACATGGGCAATGCTGCCCTCCATATCCTGCCGGTAAAATTTCTTATCAAATGATATGGACGCATTGAAATTGTAGACGAGCTGGTCTGTCTCTTTCGTAAAGCGCCCTCCCCATAATTGTGCCATAATTGTCCTCCTTAACTGCAATTTTTCTTTCTAATCTAAAAGCGCATTCTCCTTCTGCCGTTCCCGCTCCTGCTTCGAGAATACGCAGCCGCAATAATCCTGACGGTACATGCCATATTCTTTGGAGAGTGCAACCGACTGCTTATAACCATCCTTCTTCTTAAAATCAGAACAGAGATAGGCAATTCCATACTCCTGTGCCAGCCGCTCGCCGATTTCATTGAGCTTTCCTGCATTCTTCAACGGGCTAATGGATAATGTTGTTGTAAAATAATCCATATGCAGCCGTTTCGCATATTCTGCCGCTTTGCGCAAGCGCAGCTCATAACACAAGAAACAACGCTCGCCGCCTTCCGGCAGATGTTCCATACCCTTTACCGTCTCATAAAATCGGCTCTGTTCAAACTCTCCCTCCACAAAACTTATCGGATAAAACACAGACGCATTCTGTTCCTCCCTGGCATGCTCAGAATACCGTCTGATAAAATTCTCCTGCTCTTTTACACGTTTCCAATATTCCTCCGAAGGATAAATATTCGGATTATAATAGAATACTGTAATCTGAAAATATCGGGAGAGATATTGCAAAACATAACTGCTGCAAGGAGCACAGCAGCTATGCAGCAGTAACGTCGGCGCAGGTTCTCCCCCCTGCAATTTCTCGATTACCTGTTCCATTTCCTTCTGGTAATTACGTTTCATAAAGCTTCCTCATTATCTGCGGAATTTGTACAAAGTCTCTTCGTCCATGGTGAAAGGATAATTTTTCAGCTTGGCCTGATTTCCCATTATCATCTCCACGTCCTTCTTCCACAAATCATCCGAAATCTCAACCTTCCCTAACAGTTCATCCATATATTTTGTAAAATCATCCACGCTCGCAAAACACATCTGCCTCAGTACCGCACGCACATCCTCTTTTTCCTGATAATAAGTTAAAAACCCCGGCAAAAAGATGCCCACCGCCTTGCCGTGGGGCACTCCCAGCTCGTAAGTAACCGGATAGCTGAGACCATGCGGAAGCGACGTGCTGGTGTGGGTAATCGCCATGCCTGCCGTCGCCGACATTTGCATCAGCTTATCAAATACCTCGTCAGACAAGGTCTGCCGCGGCTCCCCGCCAAACCGCCTGCACTGCAATAAATCGTCTTTCATCTCCGCAAACAAACGCAGCCCTTTCTCCGAATACATACGGTTATAGGAATTGGCGTTCGTATTCAGATAACTCTCAATTAAATGCGCCAGCGCATCCACCGTCGTATTGACGAGCGTATCTAAACTTTCCGTCTTTAGATACTTGCTGTCTATCAGTGCAAGCGCCGGATAAATCCGATAACTGATGCTCTGCTTCGTCCTGCGGGCATGAATCGTCAAAATCGCATAAGGCGTCGCCTCAGAACCGGTTCCCGCTGTCGTCGGCACTTCCGCTACCGGCAACGCCTGAAACTCGCGCGCCTCGTAAAGAATACTCTCATCCTCCTCAGGATTGGCAATCATCAAGGCAATCGCCTTCGCCGCATCCATGGGGGAGCCGCCACCGATTCCCACCACAAAATCCACATTTTCACTTACGCCCACTTCTCTTGCCTGCATCACCGTCTCAATCGAAGGGTTCTCTTCAATCTTATCAAAGACCACATACGATATTCCCTCCTCCTGTAATGCTTGTTTCACATCTGCCAGAGAACCGTTTGCCTGTGAAGAATGCTTCCCCGTTACAAGCAGCGCCTTGTTCCCCAAAGCTGCAAGCTCCTTTTTATGATTCAGCACACAGTTACTCTCACTGTATACGTTGGTCGGCATATAAATCTGCATACGATTTCCTCCATTCTGTTATGTCTTGTCTGTGATATAATCACGGCTTGAGCAATTAAGTCCATTATAGCCTGTTTGCACATGTAACACAACTACTTTTCAAAATGCTGGTAATCCTTGAGCGAACGCCAGCTTCCGCCCCAAGTAAACCCATGCTCCAAAAACAGACGGTAACAGAGATCATTTTCATCAATTTTATGGGCAAACGTCTGGCTTCTGTCTGCATAGTCGCCCGCATTTACAGGACTGATGGAGGCGCCGTCGTTTTTCACACAAGGATTATACAAAGGATTGATGTCTATGGCAAGCCCCAGACTATGGCGCGACAGCTTACTGCTGCCGGCAATCTCCCGATAATTAAAAGCGGACGTATTATTGTCCTCCATCGACCTCTCATCATCCGCCCCATATGCATCCACTAATACCATTTTCTCAATCGCATATTCATTCGCATAGAGTTCTCGCATAATCTGTAGCACATCATTGGCAATCGACACATTTACCAACAACTCCCCGATATGGGTCTGTCCGTCGAATCCCAAGTGCAGCACACGCAGATACCGCAGCTCTCCCAGAGAAATATTGTCATTTTCCTCATAAGAAATCCCCATAATTCGTTGCTGCACTTCTGCACTTAATTCCTCACTGTAAAACAACGCTTCTGTCAAATCCACGGCTACCCCGGACATATCAAGGACGCTTCCGGCTTCCATTTGCTGAATGTCTGCAATAGTGAAACTATTCCTGAAATTTGCAGCAGCCTCCACGCTTTCGCCCACATCCGAAAATTCCTCTGTATTCTTATCCGTGCCTGCCGATCGCTCCATATTCTCCGGCACGCCGGAAGGACTTTCCTTATGCGTACTTGCATAAGAAAAGCCCTCAGTTTGATTTCTGTATTTCTCCATCACAATTCCAGACAGCCCGCCGCCGGGCTTTCCCTTCAGACACAAGCCCGGAGGCTTTGTGATGCCAGATATGTATAAACATATAGACATAAATAGAAAAAGAAGTATAACAATTCCCGTTTTCTTTTTATGATTCATTAATATTCTCCTAAATTTTGCCGATACAAATTTTTCAATTCTATAGAAAACGCCTGAGCAATTAAGCCCAGGCTAAATTTTCATACCCATAATCTAACACGGAGGAGCCGCCTTGTCAAGGCTGATTCTTTTGCATTTTTATGCGATGAGCCCTTTATCCCTAAGGAAGCGATCCGCGCCTGCAATTGATTGATCAACCTCTGTGTAGTTGATAGTGTTTATTTCCTTCTCATCGCGTGCCTGCAAAACCAACTCTACCTTGCACATGTTATACAAAAGGCCCACAAGCAATACAGTATTCTCCGTTGAAATCCTCTCATTTTCCGTGTAATCGTTCCAATTTGTTTTGTGGTCTACCTCAACCATATATTTCAAACGCTGCAAATGCGTCTTATAAATTTCATTGACCTGGGATAACGTTTTCACGTATTTTCCTGCCACCATACTTAAATTCTTCATATAAGAACAAATACGCTCAATTTCTTCTTCTGCCCGTAACATCTGGGCATATGCCTCGTCTGCTTTGTTGGAAAGCGAGGAGCCCGTCGCATTGAAAATAACGCCTCCCACAAGAAGCCCTACGCCAAGCGTAGCCGCTCCAAGAATTGTCGAGCCCAGCGCCATTCCGCCGCCTCCGGCTGCAATCGCTCCGCCCCCTAATGCCGCCAATGTAGCATTGGTAGCCGCAGCGCCGCTCAACGCATGTTTGGTGAAAATATTAAAAAAATGCGTGCCACCCACAATCTGAGCCAGGTTCAGTTAGCCGCAGAACTGAGCGTCTCTAAACAGACCATTTCTAATTGGGAAAATAACAACATTCTCCCATCCATTGACATGCTGATTAAAATCTCTCATTTCTTTTCCGTAAGCACGGATTATCTGCTGGAACAAGACGATAGAGAGTACATTGAAGTCAGCGGACTGACGGATGTACAACTTGCCCATATCCGGCAGATTATCCATGACATCGGCGGCAATCTAAAATAATCCTTATGCCTTCATGTTCATAAGCCCTTCCTCAAGAACGGCAATCGCATACTGATAACCATCCATGAACGCCAGGTTCTGCACCTTATCCAATATCCCCTCTACTTCCTCTTCAATTTGTCCGCTTTGCCCGTTTGCCGCCAGCCGGGAAACTTTCTGCACTGCTTTTTGCATCTCTCTTTCGTATTCATCCTCTCTCTGCTCTTCTTGAACTAATGCTTTGCAAGATTTCTTTCTCTTTTCCACCATATTTCTTTTCCTTTCTTATTATTTTTCTCTGAAATCCATACGAAATAGCTATCAGCCCACTTATCATATCCCCATTTACGGTTCCATTATACACGGCGGCAACGACATATTCTGTCGTTCATAAGCTTACCTTGTCGATTTTTTCTCCATTTCTTTCTAAAAAACGCTTCCCTTCCTGGTAACTATATCTTTGCGCGATTTCTTGCGTATACGTTTGATAGGTAATCTGGAAACTGTCAATTCCATCCAATGAAAATGCAGCAAGCTCTTGTTCCTCGTCCGCCTGATAGCCCAAAAGATAAAACCTCGCCTTGTGATACTCTATGGCAACAGGAAAAATTTTATTTTTCTCTTGCCCTGCCTCTTTCATCTCTAATTGAATCGCATTGCGTTGAGAAATACACGTTAATAAATCTCCAAACAACTTCAAAAAAGCTTTCTGCCTTCCTTTTTCCTCATACTGTCTGATTTCACTTTGAATGAGTTCTTTAACTGCCTCCCTTTTCCCTCCTTCCGCCACAAATTGCAGGCTTTTTGCAAGCTTTTCAAATTCACTCTTTTCCAAAACCTGCTCATTCTTCAGTATTTTGATGATCACTGTCAATTCCAAAAGAGATAACTCTCCACTTTCCAAGTTCCCAGATATCTGGTAACTCTTCCTGTCCGGACTATACTGAATTTCCCTTCCGCTGTATTCCTCGCTGAGAAACAGCCTGATTGTCTTTATATCTCTGTCGAATGTACGATCGCTTATATTATTCTCCATGCAAAAGGGGATTTTTTGTATCTCCCTGCCATTAATCATTTGCTCGTACATTTTTAATATCCGGATCGCTTTTTCTGTCCCTGTCATTCTACTAATCCTCCGCTACCGTTATAGCATACTCTACGAAAACGACACATAATGGCGTGCCAACAAAATTTTTTCAATTTATGCCGCTAACAAACAATCCCTCGTAATGTCTGAATTTGGGATTTATATATGACGCTTTTCACCGTCTGTCTCCCTTCTAATCACCCCCTTTGGCGCTTATCATAACAAACGTCATAGACAAATCTTGTCATTCCCGATTTTCTTTATCAAAAAATCCCCAGAAGAGGAGACTTCTGAGGATTCTTGATTTTACCCTGATATTTCTTATTTCCACATTCATATATTTTAATTAAAGCGATTAATCCATTCGGTAGACGCATCCATAGCGATACGGCAGGCATTTGTCTGATCCAGCGCATTGAGCATCACAAAATCATGTATAGTTCCCTGTACCCGTACAGCAGTTACGTCCACACCTGCACAGCGAAGTTTTTCTCCAAAGGCTTCCCCTTCGCTACGCAATACATCCGCCTGCCCATTAATAATCATAGTCTGAGGGAAGCATTTTAAGTAATCTATGCCCGCTCGCAGCGGTGATGCCGTTATCTGATTTCGGTCCTCTATAGTGCTCGTATATTGACGCCAAAACCATTTCATCCCTTCACGATACAGATAATAATCTGCCGCAAATTGACAATAACTTGGTGTGTCAAAGCAGGCATTTGTTACCGGATAATATAGCAGCAACTTATGAATACTCGGACCATGCCGCATCAATGCCATGAGTTCCATAGCGATTGCCATATTTCCACCTACACTGTCGCCTGCAACAATAAGCGCAGGGCAATTGACAATTGGAAATCGTCTCTCGATAATTTCTTTTATATGAGAAAGGATAAAATAACACTGTTCAATCGCTGTGGGATATTTTGCTTCCGGTGAGCGACTATATTCAGGAAAGACAACTAGTGAATTTGTCCTTGCTGACAGCTCTCTGACCAGCTTTTCGTGTGTATGAAAACTTCCGAATACCCAGCCTGCACCGTGAATATAGAATATAATATTTCTGATTTTTTTGTCCTTTGGCATGATAAAATACACAGGGATATCGCCCCATGTTCCGGTGTTTATGCAATCAGAGGTTATATTTGCAGGATATTTATTTACAGGTGTATCCTGTATTTTTTCCAATACCCTTCTACCTTGCTCGGGCGATAGCTGAAAAATCAAAGGAGGTACAGAGCTTTGATTACAGACATCTTCCGCAGCCGCCTCCAGCGGAACGCATCTTTTCATATATCATTCTCCATTAATACCAAAATATTTGTTATATCATATGCGAAACATGTGCCAAAAGATATAATATTTACTGTTGAAAGTGAATTTCCTAAACGCAAAGATTGTTGCAATTTTAATGAACGTTCCTTATCAACAGTAAATTATCTACGCGCGTAAACCAGTTCAACTATACCATTATATGCCTGTGTAGAAATTAACTTTAATTTAATTTCATCCGGCGCTGTTCCAAATAGCCGGATGCCTGAACCTAAAATTGTTGGAATGACTGAAATATAGTATTCATCAATTAAATCTGTTTGTATCAATTGTTGAACGATATTTGCTCCGCCGCAGATCCAAATATCTTTCCCCTCTTTCGCCCTTAATTCTTTCACAAGATTAGACGGGGCTTTTTCTGTAAAAATAATGCTATTGGGGGAAGTAATCTTTCTATGTGTAACGACATAACTTGTCAGATTGGCATATACCCATTCTGTGGGAGATAGCTTAGTCGCAATTTGCTCATAAGTGTCCCATCCCATAATCACGGTATCAACATATTGTACAAATACGGAATAAGTATCCATATTTTCCACACTCATATCCTGTCCATTGAGCCAGTCTACATTGCCATGCTCATCCGCAATATATCCATCAAGGCTCATTGCAATATATAAAACTACTTTTCTCATAGAATTCCCTCCTCACTGTAAATTCTGTTGTACAATTACAATCTAAAATTTTTAAAACATACTGCCCGCCATATTTATAAATAGTTCTTTCCTATTGCTTTGTACATCTAATATTCTGAATACCTCATACGCAAACACCCAACGCCGCGTGCACCTTCTCCCAATTCGCTCATACAATAACATAAGCGATAATAAGGAGAATCTTATGGAAAAATTAATGGAAATCAACCACGCGGGATATTCTTACCATACGATGCAGGGAGAAACCCCCGCGCTTCATAATATAAATTTTACGGTTCATAAAGGTGATTTTCTGGCGATTGTAGGACCAAGCGGTTGTGGCAATGCAATGGTTCTGTAACGGAAACAAATGGCATTGCTGCCTGCCCAAAATCTCCGGCAGCCACCGATATTTCTCCGCCCGCCCCCCATCAATGGCTGCCATAGATAAAAATATGGGCTTGTTCCCCGTCCCAGACAACCTTATCCAATATCATCCGCAGATACTCCCTCTTCTCCGGCACGCTCAAGGTGTCAAACAGCTTTTGAAAGGAAGAAAGCTGCTCCATCAAAAATGCAAGCTGCTGCCTGTCCCCCCGGATATCTGCGCCTTCCGCTCCCAGTTCCACTTTTTCTTCTTCCAGCGACGCGCATTCCCTGTTTAATTTTAGGACTTCCTGCTCAATCTGGCTGATAAACTGCTGGTCGCCGCCGGATTTTGCCAGCGTAGAGATTAGATTCTGCACTTCCTTTTTCCGTTTCTGTATCTCCCGCTCCAGGAGGTCTTTTGACGTTACTTTTTCTTCTTTTGTATCTTCTATCCGTTCTATTGCCTGCTGCAGCATTTGATGGATATTGGAGTTTTCCTCTGTATAGCGCAATACCTCCCTGCACACCAATTCATCCAACGTATTGCCCTGGACATTGGACACGGAACATTTTTCCCCGTGGGTCACGTCCTTATAAGGGCAGAGATAAGAAAACTTGCGCTCTCCTTGTTTTGTCACCTGTTGGGAGGAATAATATTTCGGGCGCATCAGATGACCGCAGGAACAGTGCAAGATTCCCGACAGGAGCGCAATCTGGTTCTGCGTCTTATGCCAGGCTTCCCCTTTGGAACTGTTTCTTGCAAGAAGATTCTGAATTTTGGAAAAGTCCTTCCCGGAAATAATTCCGGAATGCTTCCCTTTTGCCACAATCCATTTTTCCGGCGCGTTTCCCTTATTCTTATACTGGCACGAAGAAGTTTTGGCATAAGCAATTAAGCCATATTTTCCGTCTGCTTCTTCTTCCTCCATACAGACCTGACAGCCAAGATTCCAGAAATACCGGTAAGCCTCCCGGTCTGCCCGGCAGTACACCGGATTTGTCAGAATATCGCGGATGGCTGTAGTCGTATACTCATTCCCTCGTTTTGTCTCAATATCGTGGTTCAAGAAGTATCTTACGATTCCCATGAGCGATTGTTGTTTCAGATATTCCTCAAAGATAAAACGAACCGTCTTCATCTCTTCTTCATCCACGACAAGACGGAACGTTTTTTTATTCCTTCCATTGATTACAACCTTCTCCTCCGATTCCGCACGAAATCCCAAAGGCGTGTTGCCGCCCAGCCACCTTCCTTTCTTCGCAAGCATGATCATATTGTCGCGGACGCGCTCTGCAATCTGCTCCCGCTCCATCTGCGCCAGAACCCCGGCAAAGTACAGCATCGCCTTCCCGATGGGCGTGGACGTGTCAAACCGCTCCTTAATACTAAGAAAGGAGACGTTAAGCTTATTCAACGTCTCCACCAGATTTGCCAAATCTGCAATGTTCCTCCCCAGCCTATCCAGCTTGTAGCAGACAAGGTAATCGCAGCCGCCTTTCTTAATCTCCTGCATCATTTTCTGGAACTGGGGGCGGTTGGTATTTTTTCCGGAATAACCTTCGTCTTCAAACACCGTAATTTCCGCCTGACTTGCCCCCTCTATGTTGTATTGTATGTAATCCCGGCACATGGCAATCTGGTTCTCCACGCTCTCGCCCCTGCCGGTCCATTTCGATTTCCTGCTGTAGATAAAAATGTTCATATTCTGCTTTACTTTCCTCCACCATTAAATTCTAAAACAATTGGTTTCATGCTATATATTCAAATCTTTTCACAAACCAGAACTATTTCTTCTTACAATACATTAGCAACACTTTCTACTTGATATGAATGAATCAGCTCCGGTTCTGTTTCTTTCAATATATTTACAAGCACCTTATAGTCCAAATACTGGATTCCTTCCCTTCCATCTTGAATTTTCTCAGCAAGCCTGCTTCCATAATATATTTCCATTGACTTTTCATAAGAAATATCCTCCGTTTCCGTCAAATATGCCATAATTCTTTCTTCGAGATTCTCCCTGTAAATATTTTCCAACTTATTTCCATCCATCTTTATACCTCATAACATAATTCTGTTTTCAACAACTGATCTATAGCTCTTTGTGTAATAAATGCGATCTGGTCGTACGTCTTATACACTTTAATCTCATTTATGGCACGTTCTTTATCCCAGATTCCGGAGTGATACATATCAACTACCCGAAATACTTTATCATTCGCCACTTTTCCAAATATCACATCGTATTTTTGATAAACTCGTTTGCCATCTCTACAAGCACAGACAAAATCAATCCAGTCAGATAAATTTTCATCAAACATCTTGACAGCCAAATCCTGCATATCTTCCTGCATATCATATACGCTGACAATACCCGTATTTTTATCATATATATCTGCCTTACGCCTTGCCCATCTTTCAGCCTGCTCCTTAACAGTAGTCACATAAAACCCCTTGCCAAAATCAAGCGACCTATACGAATGGAGCACATCCGGCTTTTTCACATATTCAATCGAGCCGTGATATACTTTCATACTACCGTCCCCCTCACCCTTAGATATTCCTGTATATCTTCGATTATATATTTTGTACCTTGTGTGTGTAAAACATCATAATTTGGCACTAAAAAATCACTAATACACCCCTTACTTTGAAATATTTTATAAACTTCCGCAGGCTTTTTTTTCCACGCATCTGCACATGCATGAATCATATAAATTACAAATGAAAAAGAATCTTTATTCATCTTATCACGCTCCATATTTTAACCAAATTTCCCCAAAACTGCTTGTTCCTAATCCAACAATTTACCTTCCAGATAAGACCACTTCAAATAATCCGAATTTTATATTCAATCAATGTACATAAAACAAGTTATAGGAGATCTTATAATATGGTCTGAACCATGAAATACCTTTAATACCTTCACCATTTCCTCTCGCTTTCCTAATATCCTCCCCCGATTAGAACCTCTTTCCCACGGAAAGCAAACCCATACTTGCGTATCTTCTCCTTTGCAACTCCTTTCTCCACAAGAATTGCCTCATATTTCCTATATTCAATCTGCTGCAATGCAAATTTCACAGTGTCTTGTAAATCATTTTCTTTTCTTGGCTGAAATACCTTAAATTCCAAAATCATAGCATCATCCTCTGGATTCCTTGGTTCTAACATCACATCATATCTGCCAAAACCACTCTCCCGGTTGGAGGCAAGCACATATCTCTCATTTAAATCCACCATCAGCCCAAGCACAAATCCATGATAAAAGCGTTCCGGTTCTTCTTTTGAAGACTCCTTTCCTGTATCAAAATAGCTGAACGTGGCTAAAGCCACTTCATTCATATAATCATTCATTGCATCCAAATCTCCCAACAGGAAAGCTTTAATAAAATCATTATACTCATCTTCATAACTGCCGAACCACCCGCGTATCATATTCTCAAACATAATCTTTACTTCCCGGTTTGTCAACGCAAGGCTGCACTCCCATCCGCCTGTCCACTCAATATACTCCATTCCTGTCACTTTTAAATACCCGCTCGCAAGCAGCAGACTCCAGACTGCATTCTTCCTTTGGGATAATTGACTGTAAATAATCTGCTCATCCAGTTCCATCCGCAGGCTTCCCCCCTGCATCAGTTCCTCAAAATTCTGCTTTACATTCTTATTCCCCTCCCGGAGCAGTTTCCCGACAAGGCTGTTAGAGCTGGTGTTCGCCCAATAAACCCCAATCCTTTTTTTATCCAGGTAATTGATGATAGACCAAGGATTATAGATGTCCGTCCTGCTTCCAAAGGTAAAACCATCATACCAACTTTTCACTTCATCTTTCCGGTCAGACAAACCATATTCATCCAATGACGCAAACACTTCATCTTCCGTAAAACCAAAGCTTTCCGCATATTTCTCTGAGGTGGTCGTAATAACTTCAAGATGATTCAAATCGGAAAAAATAGACTCCTTACTTACTCTTGCGGTAACGGCACGCCCGCTCTGCGGACCTGCCAAGTCGCATTCGCAATTAAAAGCAGCTTCGCTGTTAGCAAATGCTGTAATGCCTATCATAATGGCGCGTTCCAGATAGGGATTTGTCTTGAAAGCAGCGTTAAACATACTTCTGGTAAAAGATACCAGTCCATCCCAGAATCCATTGACATAAGCTTCCTGCATAGGTGTATCATACTCATCCAATAGAATAATCACTTTTTTCCCATAATGCTGATACAGAAATTTTGACAGCCTGTGAATTGCTATTGTAGCTGCAACTTCCGGCATATTCATCGAAATGCCACGGAAATATTCTTTCTCCTCTTCTGACAATAAATCTTCCTCTAACAGAAAACGGCTATCATTATACAATTCCGTCACAATCTGGCTAATCCGCTAAATCGTTGTTACATAATCCTTTTCTTTTACATTTGCAAAAGAAAGACTGATAACCGGGAATGTTCCCTGTAATTTTCTGTATTTTTCATCCTGCCAGATAGAAAGTCCCTCAAAGAGTTCCCCCCGCCCTGCATAATTAACGGAAAAAAACTTCTCTAACATACTCATGGTAAGCGTTTTTCCAAATCTTCTCGGGCGGGTAATCAAAGTCACTTCATCATCTGCCTCCCACCATTCTTTAATAAAATCCGTTTTATCTATATAGAAATTATTTTTTACCCTTACTTTCTCAAAATCCTGATGTCCAATTCCAACTGTTCTTCCCATAGTTCTTCCGCCTTCCTTTTCATATCCCAATCATTACATCTCTATTGTAACACAGCCTGATTTCTTCTAAAAGATTTTCATAAAAACTTTTCTCTATCTCGTTTCAATATTACAATTTTTTTGCACATCCTAATACCACTCCGTATTCAATCTTTACTTTGATAGAGCCAAATCTGCATATCATATAGATGGCGATTAATTATCGCCATCTGCGCCGAGCACGGCCGCTTCGCGGCATATCACTCCTTCGTGCGAGTGCGCATCTCCCGGAGGGGATATATATCTGGCAATTATTTAATGCCAGATATATAGCAGATACCAAGATTCGGCTCTATCAAACCATCTATTTTATACTCATGGCAAATTTATCTGACACTCAGTATTACTTTTTCTCAGTCTTTTAATTCCGTGTCTGCCGGCATTTCTTTTCCTTTCCCATAAACATGGGGCGGCACTTCGGGGATACGTCAGACAAGATTTAAGGATTTCCTGGATATTTGGGAATCCCGTGAATATCGTCTTTTTTCCCCGGCGCATCCGCCCCGGTTATGCTGTCTACTATATTTAATGCTTGATTTTACGCTTGTTTGCTTTAGTTTTTCATTATCGCTTTTCAGCCGTTTTTGTGTCTCTTTTTCTGCGGTTTCTTTATTTTTCCCTATGCCGCCTTTACCGTGAATCTCCTGCTTTGGATGGTTCTCTGGTACTGCGCATAGATTTCCGGGCGTTCCTCTTTGAGCCTTTTCTCGTCTAAGCGGCTGCTTGCCACCGCCTTCCATGACACCCGGTAGTTTTTATTTTCGGCAAGCTCCGCCTCCCCGAGGTACATCTTCACTTCCTGCTCAATCTTCCTTTTCTCCGCCTCAAGTCTTGCGATTTCCCCGGCAAGCTCCTGCCTGCGCCTCAGCTTTGCATCAAACCCGGCAAGGGTGACGGTCTGCGCCGTGGCGTTTCTGTAATACTCTGCAATTACACTGTCGCAGAGTTCGGAGCCGTCCGGCTGCGGGAGCCGTTTCTTTAAGACGCAGTTTTCCCAGAAGTCCTTTTCTATCTTTACGAGGTCGGATATCATCTTTTCGTCCCGCTCAATTTTATGCCATTTGAACTCCCTGCCGTAAATCAGCACAGCTATGTACCATGCGTCCGCATTGCAGACGGACATATAGTGATGGCATTGTATCAGGTAGGATAACGGTATTTTTCCGTCCTTCCATTTGTCTTCCATGTAAGGGCTTGCCATCTTGCATTCCAGCCCTGCGTTTTCGCCCACGACCATGCGGTCAACATCCGCGAGCATGAAGGGGTTCTTTTCGTCGCAGTACATGAAGTTTGCCCTGCGCGCTTGTTTCTTCATAATTTTATCCCGCCTTTCTTTGTCTTCCGCGCTTTTTCCCTGCGCTCGCGGTAATGCTGTTAATTATGGAGCATAGACTATGTTCCAGTTCTTCTTCCTGCGAATCCGGCTCTTTCAGCCAGCTTTCATAGAGGAAGTCCAGGAGGCTGCCCATGTTTATGCATCCTTCCAGTTCGGGTTTCCCCAGCTTTGCGCTTATTTCCATGAGGATTTCATAAATGCGTATGGTGCAGTCTATGCGGTAGGCATTTGCAAAGATATCCCCTTTTTCCATCTGCATGGCGCGCTCCCTGAACAGGCGCATTTCTGCTGTAATCTTCCAGCGGAAGGTCTGCGCCAGCTTTTCTTTTTCCACTCCAGAACCCTCCCATAATTGTTTACGCGGCGCTTACCATCTGGTACGCCCTGTCAATCAAGGGGTTGCCCTCCACCGTCTTGGAGAAAAGGGTTTCCGTAAATCTGTCCGCCTGCACCCTATGGCTTGCCGGACAGATTTCGCTTGTTGGGAGACATTCGCTTCCGCAAGGGCTGAAATGGAAAGGCTGATTGCAGCATAGCCGCAG